>DASRSL010000168.1:0-21179 GCA_035656495.1 Roseiarcus sp. | reverse complement strand
GCTCGAGCCCTATCCGGACTTTGAGCTGGAAGGGATTGCGGACGACGCGCCGAATCCGGAGGCGCGCTATGCGTCCCGCGAGGCCGTGCAGCTCGCTTTTGTCGCCGCCATCCAGGATCTGCCGCCGCGCCAGCGCGCCGCGCTTCTGCTGTGCGACGTGCTCGGTTGGGCCGCCGCCGAAACCGCGACGCTCATCGGCGGGTCGACGGCCTCGATCAACAGCGCCCTGCAGAGGGCGCGCGAAACGCTCGCCAAAACCTATCCCCAGGGACGCCCGCCGGCGACGCCCCGGCCAAATCCCGCCCAGCAACAGCTTCTCGACCGGTACCTGCAGGCCTGGGAGGGGCATGATCTGGACGGCTTCGTGGCCCTCCTCAGGGAGGACGCGGCTTTCACCATGCCGCCGTGGCGGCAATGGTATGCGGGGCGCGAGGCCGTCCGGTCCTTCGTGGCGACGGCGTGGGCGGCCGTCGGCGGGCTTCACCTCTTGCAGACGGCGGCCAACCGGCAGCCCGCCTTCGCCCTCTACGCCCGCGCCGGCGAGGATAAGCCCTGGTCAGCGCACGCCATCCAGGTCCTTGCGCTCGAGGGCGACAAGATTTCCACGCTGACGACCTTCGCGCCGCCTCTCGGCCCGCGCCTCTTTCCCGCCTTCGGTCTTCCGCTCACCCTCCCGGACGCCGCGAGCGCCGATTCGCTTGCGGGAAGGAATTCCATTGTCCGCGGCCAAGCCTGAAGGACGCGAATCATCACCGCCCTAGAGCGGTTCCTTCAGGACAATCCCGACATGGCGGAGCTTATGGCGAACGCGATGGCGGCGACTCTCATGCGGGAGTTCCCTTGCACCGGGCTACAGCGCGCGGTGAACTTCAGCGTTCAGCCTCTCCCGCGGCCCAGGCGCGTTGAGAAAGCGTTTCAGCATGCAAATGATCACCCGTGGCTCGACGGGCTTCGCCGCCTGATCCGACTTGCTGAAGATGACGACGCTGCCGGGAACGCCCGTGTTCCAAGGCGGCTGGAGAGCGTTCATCTCGACATCGACGGCTCCGAAGAGGAGCGCTTGCACAACTCCGAGCAGCGCAAGCATCAAGAGCCGGCGCCTTGGCCGTTCCAATCGCATAGGTTGACCCCTGATCGATGCGAACGAGCGAAGCGACCACGAGCGTAAGTTCGGATTGGGACCGCGCCGCGTTGGAGACCGTAAACTCTGTTCACGCCGACTCACGATCGCGTGACGCCGCCGGGACTCCAAGAGGAAAAGCGATAGCCTGAAAGTTCGCCTTCGAGCGCTGGCGCGTTCAGGCCAGAAGCGTGGCGATGTCGATCGTGACCTCGGGAATGCGTACCGGAATCAGGTCGCCTTGGTTGATCCGCGAAGACCAGCGGTAGCGTCCATCGGCGGGGTCCCGATAAACCTCGACGGCGCTTCCGGAGAGATCGACAATCCAGAGCTCGGGCACGCCGAACCTGGCGTAAACGGGAAGTTTCGTCTTCCGGTCGTGGTCCAGGGAGCTGTCCGAGACTTCGACGAGGAGCAGCGCGTCGGCCGCCCCGGGATGGGAGGCGGCGTAGGCGTCGGGACGCGGGGCCAGGGCCACGAAATCCGGCTGGGGCTCGTTATAGTCGTCCAGACGCAAGGGATTCTGGACGCTGACGAGGACAACGCCTTCGGCGACGGCGCGGGCGAACCGCTGCTCGAGCCTTCTCGTAACGGCGGCGTGCGGACTGCCGATCGGGATCATGTCGAAGATGTCTCCCTCGATCAGCTCGATACGCTGAGGATTGGAAAGGATGCCGGCCTCGGCCATCCGGTAGAAGGCGCCGACGTCGAGCCGATGCCTGGCCGGGGCTTGCGGACGTTCCAGAGCGGCGCCCATGTATTCTCCTTGTCTAAGCCGAAATGTACTTCGGGTCGTCCCAAACGCCAATTTTTTGGGATGGCGGAAGGCTTTACCGACACGACCGCTGGCCGCGTCGGCTTCGCCTTGAGCCGACCGCACCGACGAAAGGGCCGCCCATCAAGTTGCGGCCTTGACCTTCTTGCCTTTCGCCTTCCCTTTGCCCGGCTCGACCGCGGCAAAGCCGCGCGGGCCGCACCAGCCCGGGAGGTAGTCGGCCTCGCCGCTCCTGGCCATGGCCAGCGCCTCCGCCAGCGCGACTTCAAAATCCGCCTTGATCGCCCCGGCCTTGATGCGCGGACGCAGGAAGTCGGCCCACAAGAATTCCGAAAACGGCGTCGAATCTTTGGCGAAACCTCCGACGTTGCGCATTTCCCCGGCAAGCGACCGATAGGGATCGTCCTCCATGCCTTTGACCGTCCGAGGCAGATCGGAATAGGGGCGCCGGCGTCCCTTGGCGTCGTAGGGGTGGGCCCAGCCGTGGAAATCCAAAAAATTCCAGAAATGGCTTTCCGGCAGGCGGCGGAGGTCCGCAACCACGGTCACGAACACGCTCTTGACCCCTTCTTCGTAAAGAGCCCGCGCGAGGTGGTGGTGGTCGATCAGGAAATGCTCGCCCCCGGGACCGAGAATGGTCGGGACCATGTGCGCGCCGAGGAATTTTTCGAGGTCCTGGCTCGTCTTGGTCTTCCATGCGTCCCGCTTGCGGTAGACTTCATGCATTCCGAGCGTCATCTGGGTCGGCCGGAGACCGAGGATCGGCGTCGGGTGGAGGACCGGTTCGCGCGGAATGGACGTCATGGAGGTCTGATGGAAACGCGATCGCGGTTAAGTCGCAAACTTCCCGGCGCGGTCCAACCGACCGCGCTTTAGGCTTGAGGCGGCCGCGGTCATTAGTATGCCCACGGCGGGGGATAGTACGGCCCCGGCGGCGGAAAGAACGGCCGCGGCGGTTCGGGACCGAAATAGTCAACCATCTCGGCCTGGGCGCGCAGCAGCGGCTCTCGCTCTTCCTGCAGGACGACCACCGGCGCGCCGACCGGAACACGGTTGTAAAGGTCGATGATGTCTTGATTGAACAGGCGGATGCATCCGCTGGACACTCTTGTTCCGATCGTCTCCGGTTCAGTCGTTCCGTGCAGGCGGAAGTCGGTGTCCTTATTGCCCCGGTACAAATAGAGCGCTCGCGCGCCCAGCGGATTGTTGATGCCGCCCGGCAGCCCGTTCACGTAGTGCGCATAAATCGGCATTCGGCGGATCATGTCGGCCGTCGGCGACCACCGCGGCCATTCGGCCTTTCTTCCGATGACGGCCGAGCCGTGAAAATCGAGCGCTTCATTGCGGCCCACGCCGACCGCGTAGCGAATCGCGACGCCCGCGGGCTGAACGAGATAGAGTCGGCGCTCGCCGACGTCCACGACGATCGTTCCCGGCCGGTACGGGCCGGCGTAACGCACATGTTGGCGAAGCAGACTGGGATTGATCCTGGAGAGATCGAGCGCGGCGATTCCGTGCCCCTGGTCGACGATCGGGCCATAGGCGGAGCCGAATTCGGGCGGCGCGAAAGGATAAAGTCCCGCGTACGTCGCCCCGCGCTGTGTCGCGCAACCCCCAAGCATCAGCCCGATCGCCGCAACGACGCTGCGGCGGCTCACATCCCCGGTCATCGTTCCCTCACCCTGGTGCGAATCGTAAAGCCCTCGATAACACATTGCGGCTCTACCCGACGCCGGCTCCAGGGTCAAAGCCTCCCGCGAACCCGCGTTCCCGGAGCAGGACAACGATGGCCGTCTTTTCCACCCTGGCGGGCGTCGACCGTTGCGTTTGAACTTGTCCCACGGGGCCACGGATGTATTTGACCCTCCGGTCAAATCGTGATTTGTCGCGCCGCACGGCGAAAAGAGACGATCCGGCCATGCGTTCCGAACGCTACAATGTGCGCGAGTCCGAGGCAAAGTGGCAGAAGGCCTGGGCGGACGCGCAAGTCTTCAAGACACCGAGCGACGATCGCCGGCCCAAGTATTACGTGCTCGAGATGTTCCCGTATCCGTCGGGGCGAATCCATATGGGCCACGTGCGCAACTATGCGATGGGCGACGTCGTCGCCCGATACAGGCGCGCGCGCGGCTACGACGTGCTTCATCCGATGGGATGGGACGCCTTCGGCATGCCGGCGGAGAACGCCGCGATGCAGAACGATACGCATCCGGCGAGATGGACCTACGCGAACATCGATACGATGCGCGCGCAGCTGCAATCGATGGGGCTGTCGCTCGACTGGTCCCGTGAAATCGCGACTTGCGATCCGAGCTACTACAAGCATCAGCAGAGGCTCTTTCTCGACTTCCTCCGCGCCGGCCTGGTCGCGCGCAGGAAGTCGAAGGTCAACTGGGATCCGGTTGACCAAACCGTGCTCGCCAACGAGCAGGTGATCGACGGGCGCGGCTGGCGGTCGGGCGCGGTCGTCGAGCAGCGCGAGCTCATCCAATGGTTCTTCAAGATCACGGACTACTCCGACGATCTGCTTGGGAGCCTCGACCGTCTCGACCGGTGGCCGGAGAAGGTGCGCCTGATGCAGCGCAATTGGATCGGCCGCTCGGAAGGTCTGATGGTCCGCTTCCTCATCGATCCCGCGACTCTCGGGGCGCTCGCCGGCGAAGCTGGGATCGACGAGCTCGAAGTCTACACGACGCGTCCGGACACTCTGTTCGGCGCAAAGTTCATGGCGGTGGCGCCCGACCACCCGCTCGCCGCGGCGGCGGCCCGCCACGACCCGGCGCTCGCCACGTTCATCGAGGAATGCCGAAGAGTCGGCACCTCGGTCGCAGCGATCGAGACCGCGGAAAAGAAAGGCTTCGACACCGGCCTCAGGGCCGTGCATCCGTTCGACCCGGGTTGGCGCCTGCCGGTCTATGTCGCCAATTTCATTCTGATGGAATACGGCACGGGCGCGATTTTCGGCTGCCCGGCGCACGACCAACGCGACCTCGACTTCGTCAACGTCTATGGACTCGGCGCGACTCCCGTCGTTTGCCCGCCCGGCGTCGACCCGGCGACCTTCACCGTCGACGAGGTCGCCTACGACGGCGACGGCATCCTGATCAATTCCCGGTTTCTCGATGGGATGACGATCGATCAGGCGAAGGAGGAGGTGGCGCGGCGTCTGGAGGCCGTGACGATCGGCAATCGTCCGCAGGCCAAGCGGCAGGTCAACTACAAGTTGCGCGATTGGGGTATCTCGCGCCAGCGGTACTGGGGCTGCCCGATACCGATCATCCATTGCGAGAGTTGCGGCGTCGTGCCCGTCCCAAAAAGGGATCTGCCGGTCACGCTGCCCGACGACGTGACCTTCGATCAGCCGGGGAACCCGCTCGATCGCCATCCGACCTGGAAGCATGTCGCCTGTCCGCGATGCGGCGGGTCGGCGCGGCGCGAGACCGACACGATGGACACGTTCGTCGATTCGTCGTGGTACTTCGTCCGCTTCACCGATCCGGACAACGATGCGGCGCCCGTCGAGCCGGCGATCGCCAATCACTGGCTGGCGGTCGATCAGTACATCGGCGGCATCGAGCACGCGATCCTGCACCTGCTCTATTCCCGCTTCTTCACCCGCGCGATGCGCAAGTGCGGCCTCCTCGATCTCGACGAGCCCTTCGCCGGCCTTTTCACGCAAGGCATGGTGGTGCACGAGACGTATCGCGACGCGCTCGGGCAATGGGTCGCCCCGTCCGAAGTCCGCCTCGAGGCCGACGCCGCCGGGCCGCGCCGAGCCGTCCTTGCCGCCACCGGCGAGCCTGTCGAGATCGGGCCGACCGAGAAGATGTCGAAGTCGAAACGCAATACGGTCGATCCCGATGACATCATCGCGACCTATGGCGCCGACACCGCCCGGTGGTTCATGCTTTCCGATTCGCCTCCCGAGCGGGACGTGATCTGGACCGAGGCCGGGGTCCAGGGCGCTTACAAGGCGATGCAGCGCCTTTGGCGCCTGACCTGCGACATCGAGCGCGTCGTCGGGCCCGAGCGTCCGGCGGCGCCGGCGGTCTTCGGCGCCGAGGCCCGGCGCGTCCGTCGGATGGCGCACGCCGCGCTCGCGAGGATCGAGGACGAAATCGAGCGGTTCCGCTTCAACGTCTGCGTCGCGACCATCTATGAGCTCGCAAACGCGCTCAGCGCTTCGGTCGGCGCGATCGAATCGGCGCCGGTCGCGGACGATCTGCGCCGGGCTTTCGGGGAGGCGGGCGACATCCTCGTCCAATGCTTCGCCCCGATGATGCCGCATCTCGCCGAGGAATGCTGGGAGGCGCTGGGCCACAAGACGCTCGTGGCGCAGAGTCCCTGGCCTGCGGTCGACCGCAACCTCCTCGTCTCGACCCATGTGATCTACGTCGCGCAGGTGAACGGCAAGAAGCGGGGGGAGCTCTCGATCGAACGGGGCGCCGACGCCAAGGAAATCGAAAAGGCGGCGCTCGGCCTCGACGGCGTCGTCCGCGCAATGGATAATAAGCCTGCCCGAAAGGTGATCATCGTTCCCAACAGGATCGTGAATGTCGTGGTCTAAGTATCTGTTTCAAAAACCCAGGACCCTTGTCCTGAGGCACCCCGAAGGGGCCTCGAGGGACGATCCAGTGGCGCGGGCGGCGCCGCAAGCGTCCTCTGGAGCATCCTTCGAGGCCCTTTGCGTTCGCAAAGGGCGCCCCGGGATGAGGCCTATGGCTTTTGAAACAGACTTCAATGTTTTCGGCGGCGCCGGCGCTCTCCTTCTCGCCGCCGGGTTGTCAGGCTGCTTCCAGCCGCTTTATGGCGAGGCGGCGCACCCCGGCCTGGTCGAGGACCTGCACGCGATCGAAGTCGCGCCGATTCCAAATCGTGTCGGACACTATCTCGCGGAAGACTTGATCGCCGACCTCAACGGCACCGGCCAGACGGTTTCGCCGCCGAAATATCGCCTCGTCGTGTCGGTCTCGCTCGGCACGCAGACGCCGACGGTCAATTCCGAGGTGAACGTCGCAACCTCGGCGACGATGACCGGCGACGCCAGCTACTCGCTGATCAAGGTCGACGGGGGCAAGGAGGTCCTGAAGGGCACGGCAAACGAGGCTGCGGCTTACGACCGCACGACGCAGCGCTACGCCGATCTGCGCGCGGCGCGGGACGCGGAAATACGACTCGCGCGCGCACTCTCGTCGCAGATCTCGCTCCGCCTCGCCAGCGCGCTCGCCGCAAAAGGCTCCTGAGGGACTTGTCGCGGCTTCGCCGGAAGCCGAAGTTTGGGCGATGCTCCTTTACCTTCTGCAACGGCTGTCGGTTCTCGCGGCGACGCTCGTCGCCGCGTCCATGATCGTGTTCGCGGTGATGAATATCCTGCCCGGCAATGCGGCCGAGACCATGCTGGGGCCGACGGCGACGCCTGAGGCGGTGGCGGCCCTGTCGCACAAGCTCGGCCTCGATCAGCCCGTCTATTTGCGCTACGCGCACTGGATCGGCGGGGCGCTCCACGGCGATTTCGGCGTCTCATACGCCTACGGCTCCCCCATCGCGCCGCTGATCGCCTCGAGTCTGTCGGTCAGCGCTCCCCTTGCGATCATGGCGATGGCGCTTGCGGCCTTCATCGCCCTGGCGGCAGGCGTATACGCGGCGGACCGGCGCCGGCGTCCGGGCGACGCGATCGTCATGGTGGCGAGCCAGGTCGGCCTCGCCGTGCCGAACTTCTGGCTGGCGATTCTGCTGGTGATCGTCTTCGCGGTCACGCTTCGGCTGGCGCCGGCCGGCGGCTTCCCGGGCTGGGAACAGCCCATGCGGGCCCTGCAGGCGCTCATCCTTCCGGCGGTCGCTCTCGGCGTCGTTCAAGCGGCGATCCTGACCCGGGTCACCCGCTCGGCCTTGCTCGAGGCGCTGAACGAAGATTTCATGCGGACCGCTAGGTCCAAGGGCGTGTCGCGACGCGCGGCGCTTTGGCGGCACGCCCTGCCCAATGCGCTTGTTCCGGTTCTGACCATCATGGGCCTGCAGTTCGCCAATCTTATCGCGGGCGCGATCGTGGTGGAGAACGTCTTCGTTCTCCCCGGAATCGGCCGCCTGATGCTGCAGTCGATCTCCAATCGAGACACTCTCGTGGTGGAGAACAGCGTGATGCTCGTCGCGATCATCGTCATCGGATTGAACTTCGTGGTTGATGTCGCCTGCGCCGCCATCGATCCTCGGCTGAGGAATCCTGTCGCATGAGGCCTGCTCTGCGCATAGACGTAAGCCTCTGGCTGGGCGCCGCCCTGGTGGCGATGCTGCTCGCCGCCGCCGCGATCTCTTTCGTTTGGACGCCCTATCCTCCCGCCGCGATCGACATCGCGCACAAGCTCGCTTCGCCGTCGCCGGCGCATTGGTTCGGAACGGATAGCCTTGGGCGCGACGTCGCCTCGCAATTGCTCGCCGGTTCGCGGATCTCGATCCTGGTCGGGGTCGTGGCGGTCGGCATCGGCCTCGTGTTCGGCATCGCCTTCGGCCTGGCGGCGGCGCTCGCGAAGGGATTCGTCGAGGACGCCATCATGAAGGGATGCGACTTCGTGTTCGCCTTCCCCGCGCTTCTCTCGGCGATCATGCTGACGTCGACCTATGGACCCGGGGTCGTGAACGCGATCATTGCGATCGGCGTGTACAATGTGCCGGTCATCGCCAAGCTGACGCGCGCGACGGGCAACGGCGTGCTCGGGCGCGAGTACGCCCTGGCTGCGCGCGCAGCTGGACGGGGCCCCTTGTCGATCGCCCTCGATCACGTCCTGCCGAATATCGCGCCGGCGCTCATCGTGCAGGCGACGATCCAGTTCGCCATCGCGATCCTCGCCGAGGCGGCGCTGTCCTATCTCGGCCTCGGCGCGCAGCCGCCGCAGGCGTCCTGGGGCAGGATGCTCTCCGAGGCTCAGAACGTCCTGTTCAACGCGCCGATGCTGGCGGTCTATCCCGGCGTCGCGATCGCGGTCAGCGTTCTCGGTCTCAATCTTCTCGGCGACGGACTTCGCGACGCCCTCGACCCGAAATTGAAGTCGAGAGGCTAAGATGCTGCTCGAGGTCGTGAGCCTCGCGATCGACATTGCGGCGGAGCGGGGCGCCGAGCGCGTCGTCAACGGCGTGACGTTCTCGATCGACGACGGCGGAAGCCTCGGCGTTGTCGGCGAATCCGGCTCCGGCAAGACGATGACCGCTCTCGCACTGATGGGCCTGTCTCCGGAATCGGCCCGCGTCACGGGCTCGATACGCTTTGAGGGAAAGGAACTCGTCGGGCTCGACGAGGACTCCATGCGCCTCCTGCGCGGGGATCGCATCGCGATGATCTTTCAGGAGCCGATGACAGCGCTCAATCCGCTGCACCGCGTCGGGCGGCAGGTCGCGGAGCCGTTGATCCTGCATCGGCGAATGGCGAGATCGGCGGCGTTCGAGCGCGCGGTGAAGCTGCTCGAGCATGTGCGCCTCGCCGATCCGGAGCGGGCTGCACGCGCCTATCCGTTCGCGCTTTCCGGCGGCGAGCGGCAGCGGGCGATGATCGCCATGGCGATCGGCTGCTCGCCGCGGCTCGTCATCGCCGACGAGCCGACGACGGCGCTCGACGTCACCGTGCAGGCGAGAATCCTCGAGCTGATCGACGGCCTTCGCGCCGAATCCGGAATGGCGCTCCTGCTCGTGAGCCATGATCTCGCGGTGATCGCCGGCCATTGCGACCGCGTCATCGTCATGTACGCCGGCGTGATCATGGAAAGCGGCCCCGTCGATTCGATCCTGCGCGACTCGAGGAATCCCTATACGCGGGCGCTGCTCGAGGCCCGTCCTCAGCCCGGCGCGGCGCGCGGCGCAAGGCTGAAAGCCATTCCGGGCTCGCCGCCAATTCACCACGAAATCGGCGCGGGCTGCCCGTTCGCCGGCCGTTGCGAGCTGACGATCGACGTCTGTCGCACGATCCCTCCGCCCGAGATCGCATTCGGCCCCGACCGACACTCACGCTGTCATCGCGCGCACGAAGTCGGCCGAACCGCATGAGCGAGCCGCCGCTTCTTAAGGTCGTCGACCTGTTCAAGAGCTACCGGCTGCCGCGGCCGAGCCCCTTTGCGCCTCATCCGCTTCGCCCCGCGCTGATGGGCGTCAGCTTCTCGATCTTCGCCGGACGCTCGTTCGGCGTCGTCGGCGAGTCGGGTTCGGGCAAATCGACCTTGGGCAGAATCGCGCTCGCGCTCGACAAGCCCGATTCCGGACAGGTGCGGCTCGAGGGGCGCTCGCTGTTCGACATGCCGCGTCGCGAGTTGCGCGCTCTTCGCGAGCACATGCAGATGATTTTTCAGGATCCGTACGGCTCGCTCGACCCGCGCCATCGGGTGGAGAGCATTGTCTCAGAGCCGCTCCGCGCGCTGGGACGCGCCACGCGGGGCGAACGTCGCGCCCGGGTCGCGGCCTCGCTCGAGGCAGTGGGACTGCGCGCCTCCGACGCGAGAAAATATCCGCACCAGTTTTCCGGCGGGCAGCGCCAGCGCATCGCAATCGCCCGCGCGCTGATAACGCGGCCGAGGCTCGTCGTCGCCGACGAGCCGGTTTCCGCCCTCGACGTCTCGGTGCAGGCGCAAGTGCTGAACCTGATGAGCGATCTCCAACGTGACGCGGGCGTCACATTCCTTTTGATCAGCCACGACCTCGGCGTCGTCGCGCATATTTGCGAGACGACCGCGGTGATGTTTCGCGGCCGCATCGTCGAGATGGGCCCGACCGACGCATTGTTCGCGGCCCCGGCGCATCCTTACACGCGCGAACTCGTCGAGGCGACGCCGCGGCTGGACCTTGCAACCCATATTCCGCCCTCCCCATCGGCGAGCAGCGCCGCCAAATCATCCGGCGGTTGCCCTTACGCCGACCGCTGCGCGTATGTACGGTCGCAGTGCCTCGAGGAGGCGCCCTTGCTGGGCAATCTCAGCGGGGAGCGAAGCGCGGCGTGTCATTTCCCGCTCGTCTGACAGGAGCTCAAAGAGGCGACAGCGCCCGTTCGAGAGGCTACAGGAACGCCACTCCGCCGTTCACCGCGATCGTCTGTCCGGTGAGGAAACCGTTGCCGATGACCAGGACCGTCGCCTGCGCGACCTCTTCCGCCTGGCCCATACGCCCCACAGGGATGCGCGAAGCGACGCCGCCGGCCTTTAGCGGGGCCGCCATCTCGGTGTCGATCGGGCCAGGGGCCACGGCATTGACGGTGACGCCGTCTTTCGCCGCGCGCGCCGCATAGCCGCGAGTCAGGCCCTCGAGCCCGGCCTTCGACGCGTTGTAGGCGACGCCGACCAGCCCCGCGCCCCGCGCCGCCGCGGAAGAGATGTTGACGATCCGTCCCCAATGGCGCGCCCGCATGCCAGGGAGGACCGCCTCGGTGCAGAGGAACGCCGACTTCAGATTCGCCGCGAGCGTGCGGTCGAACGCCTGCTCGCCCGCGTCCTCGATCGCGATTCCGGCGTTGTTGATCAAGACGTCGATGGGCCCGAGCGCGCGTGTGGCGTGATCCGCAAGCTCCGAAACCTCGGCGCCCATCGACACGTCGGCGCGGACGGCGATCGCCCGCCCGCCGGCCGAGCGGATTTGCTGGACGACGGCGTCAGCTTCTTGCGTTCTCGCCCGGAAGTTCACCGCGACGGCAGCGCCGCACTCGGCCAGCGCCAGCGCGATCGCCCGGCCAATGCCGCGCGAGCCGCCCGTGACCAAAGCAGTCCGTCCCGAAAGATCAATCCCAATCGTCATGCTCCACGACCCCAATAGCCATGCTCAACGACCATAGGCCGGCGCCGCCGATCCCGCGGTGCGTCTAGACCCCAATCTGGGCGCTACGGCGGCCCGAAGCGGCGGCACTCGATCGAGGCCTCGCGCGTCCCTTCACCCGTCACGGCGCCGCCGTCATGGTCCTGGCATAACATGCTCGGCTCGATGGCGTAGAGCCCGTCGCGGCGCTCGTTCCCATAGGCGGTGACCGCCGATTCGCGTCCCTGCCAGAAGATCGGGTGATAGATCACCGGCTCGGCTCGGCCGCGTCCGTCCCTGTTCTTCCTAGCCAAGATGTTCGAGCTTATCCTTGTCCTTCGACATGTCGTGGTTCTTCCTTTCGCTAACGCCGGAAGCCCCTTTTCCACTACTCAAGGCGAGCCCGCCGGATGCAATCGCGTGTCGAGCGCGAACGGCTCTTGAAGCTCGATACGATAGAAGCCTTTGGCCTTGAGCGGGTCGAAAATCAGGTTCCAGCTATACGCGGAGACTGCGCTCGGAATCGCGATGAAGCGGTGATGGCGAAGAAGATCGTCGCCGAAGGCCTGCTGGCCCGCGCTCAGAGCGCCCGGGCGCAACCAATTCGGGTTTGGCACGTCGCCGCGCTGGACGACGTGAACCTCCGCGATATCGGCGATCCTTGCCGCCGTGATCACGTGCGCCACTGTGTCGAGCGCCCGGAAACCCTTGTGGACGGCGACCTCCATGGTGGCGGTCGCCGGATCGAGCGAGCAGTAGACGGCGCGGATTCCCTTGCTGTTCCACCGGCCGCCCTCCCGGAACGCCCCTTCCCCGCTATCCCACGTCGCCGCGCGTATCTGCTGGTCAAGCCGCCAGACGACAAGCCCATCGCCGCCGCCGAGCGCCGCGGGGAGCCCCGTCACGTGTAGACATCGTACTCAAGCCGTCCGAGGTAATCCTCGACCAACTTTGCGCCGGCAGGAGTCGTCAGCAGGTCGACCGGGCGCCGCTGATCGAGCCCGATCGCCGGGAGTCTGAGCCACTGCTCGGCCTCGTCCTGCGAACCGAGCACGCGGGTCGCCTTGGCCAGGACCTCGGCAAACTTCCACGTGCGTGCGCTTTGCTCCGAGTTCAGGCGCATAACCGGCGCGAGCTTGTGACGCTGAAGGGTCCGAAGGCTCACGCCGAACGCCTCGGAGGCCTCGCCGACGCCGATGACGTGAAGATTCGCGACAAGCCTGCCTAAGGCCGCTCTCGGCAGTCCTCGGCGCAGCATCTCATGGACGTCCAAATCGCTTTCGAGCGCCACCCCAATGACCTTGCGTCCGCCAAGCAAGGCGGTGGCGGTCGCCATGGCCTCGTTGCCGGCCGCCGCCGCGGACTTGGTTGACGCGTTCGCCACGTTGTTATCCGCGGGCGCCTGCGATCGTGGCGGCGTCTCCGATCCCGCGCGCGTAATTCCGAGCGTCAGCTCCTCATGCTTCGGTATCGGCCGGATCACGGAGGCCTCGCCGCTTTTCGAGCGCCTTCGCGGGGTGTGCTCGGTGTGCTCTCTCTCGGCCATGGCCGACTCCTGTTTCCCGTCATATGTCGTGACAAATACGACATGTGTCAAGAAAACGCTGCACGCGAGCTAATGGGGCTGCAGCCCGCTCGCCCTATCCCGGCGGCGATTGGCTTGGGCTATGCCGCAAGCCCTCGTTTGGCGCCGGCGGTCGAGCACGGTTTTCGGGAAACACCCGCGCCTTTCCAATCTCGGCGCGTCGCCGCGCGTCTCATGACGGGTCCCGGAGCCCTGCCCCTCGCCGCCGGCCTGCCCGTCGCGCCGCCGGAATTTTGAAGGTCAGCCGCAGACCCGGCGCCTCCTGAAATTGCCGGGCGATGACGGCCAGCACTGCCAGCGCGGCGATCGTGAAGCGCGAGCGGGGCGCGAAGGGAAGCGCGCCGGAATATGGCAGCCCAAAGGTCAGCATCGCTGACGCGATGCCGATTTTTCCCGCCGTCGCCCTTGCGGGGGACAAAAAGCGCGACAATCTGATAGGGCGATCGAGCGGTCGCCGCCAAAGGCGGTGTGGGCTCGAAGCCATGGAGGTCCTTTATGGGCACGGCGGATAATGCGATGGGCGGCTCGTACGGCGCGCGGGAGTTCGGCCCGAGCGAGTGGGCGAGCGCTGGATGGAGGCGGCGGCGCGGCGCTTCGCGCTGGTCCCCGTTCGAAATCGTCGCCATGGTTCTCGGTTTCATCGTCTTCTGGCCGATCGGCTTGGCGATCCTCGGCTACAAGTTCTGGCAGAGCCGCTATGGCGGTCCCGATCTGCAGACTCTCGCCAACGACAAGTGGCAGGACGCGCGAACGATGATGGCTTCAGGTTCTTGGGGCTCCGCGTGGGGCTGCGGCCGCGCGATGCGGCGCGGCAGCCGCTTCTACTCGGTCCCGACCGGTAATATCGCCTTCGACGAGTGGCGCACGGCCGAGCTCGCCCGCCTGGACGAGGAGCGCCGCAAGCTTGACGAGGCGCAGCGCGAGTTCGCCGAATATGTCGAGGCGATCCGGCGCGCCAAGGACCGCGAGGAGTTCGAGCGCTTCATGGCCGAGCGCCGGGCGCGGCCGACCAACGGCGGTTCCGACGCGCGCTGATCGGCCAACGTCGCCGCTGACGATCAAAAAATCCCTTCTCTCCGCGCGGAGAGAAGGGATTTTGCATGCTTGACGATCTCATCTCGGACAATGGTATGCTTCGGTGCCTTCCCCCGCTCCGGAGCGTTCCATGCGCCGCGCTTTCCGACTTCTCATTTCCGCCGGGATCATCCTTTTCGCGTCCGCGGGCCTCGCCTCCGCCAAGGACAGCGTGACGATCGGCATGGTTCTCGAGCCGCCGGGGCTCGATCCGACGACGGCGCCGGCCGCTGCGATCGGCGAAGTGACGCACTACAACATTTTCGAGGGCCTGACCAAGATCAACGAAAACTTCTCGGTCACGCCGCTGCTCGCCGAGAAATGGGACTTCTCCTCCGATCTCAAGACACTGACCTTCACCCTCAGGCCGAACGTCAAATTCCAGGACGGCGAGCCGTTCTCCTCGAAGGATGTGAAGTTCTCCTTTGAGCGATTCGCGGCCAAAAACTCGACCAACAAGGACAAGGTCTTCTTCGCCTCGATCGACTCGATCGAGACGCCCGACCCGATGACGGTGGTGTTCAAGTTCAAGGAGCCGAGCTTCCAAGCGCTCTTTCATCTGGGCATGAACACCGCCGTCATCCTCGACGAAAAGAGCGCAGTCAACGCGGCCACCAATCCTGTCGGCACCGGCCCCTACAAGCTCGCCTCCTGGACCAAGGGCGCCTCACTCACCCTCGACAAGTGGGACGGATACCGCGATCCCGGCAAGATCCCGCTCGCGCATGCGACTTTCCGCTTCATCTCCGACCCGTCGGCGGCGGTCGCGGCGATGCTCGCCGGAGATGTCGACGCTTTCCCGCGTTTCGCCAACCTCCAGGCGGTTGACCAGTTCAAGTCCGACCCGCGTTTCCAGGTGCTGATCGGCGGCACCGAGGGCAAGACGATCCTCGCGATGAACAACAAGAGGAAGCCGCTCGACGATCTCAAGGTGCGCCAGGCGATCGCTCACGCCATCGACCGCAAGGCGATCATCGGCGGGGCGCAAAACGGGTATGGAACGCCGATCGGCAGCCATCTCACGCCGAATGATCCGGGCTATGTCGATCTGACCGGCATGTATCCGTACGACCCGGCGAAGTCGAAGGAGCTGCTGAAGGAAGCCGGCGTGAAAACGCCGCTCGACCTCGGCCTCATCCTGCCGCCGCCGCCCTATGCCCGTCAGGGCGGTCAGATCATCGCGGCCGAGCTCGCGCAGGTCGGCATCAACGCGAAGATCCAGGAGGTCGAATGGGCGCAGTGGCTCAGCGGCGTCTACACGGACCACAACTACGACCTGACCATCATCAGCCATGTCGAGCCGCTCGACATCGGCATCTACGCCAATCCGAACTACTATTTCGGCTACGATAGCCCGGCCTTCCAGGCGATCTATGCCAAGGTGACGGCCGCGCCCAATCTCGAAGCCTACAAGGCGGCGCTCGGCGAGGCGCAGAAGAAAATCGCCGAGGATTGCGTCAACGCCTTCCTGTTCCAACTCGCCAACGTCACGGTGGCGAACGCGAAGCTGCAGGGCCTGTGGAAGAACGCGCCGATCTTCGTCAACGACCTGTCGGAAATGTCCTGGAAATGAACGCAGGAGCGGGGGGGCTTGAGGTGCAGCCGTTCCGCCTCACGGCGCTCGAGCTTCTGCACGCCTATCGGTCGCGGCAGCTGTCGCCGGTCGAGGCGATGGCCTCGGTCATCGAGCGGGTGGGGGCGTTTGAGCCGCATATCGCGGCGACTTGGCTCTATGCGCCGGAGCGGGCGCTTGAGCAGGCGCGCGCCTCGGAAGCGCGCTGGATGAAGGACGAGCCGCTCGGCCCGCTCGATGGCGTGCCGGCGACCGTCAAGGACAACATCGCGACCCGCGGCGATCCGACGCCGCTCGGCACGGCGGCGAGCGACATGGCGCCCGCCGAGGCTGACGCGCCGCCCGCCGCGCGGCTCAAGGAGGCGGGCGCGATCCTGTTCGCCAAGACGACGATGCCCGATTACGGCATGCTGTCGTCCGGGCTCTCGAGCCATCACCCCCTCGCCCGCAATCCTTGGAAGCTCGACCGCAATCCCGGGGGGTCATCGGCGGGGGCGGGCGCGGCGGCGGCGGCGCTCTATGGGCCGCTGCATGTCGGAACCGACATCGGCGGCTCGATCCGGCTGCCGGCCGGCTGGTGCGGGATCGTCGGTCTCAAGCCGAGCGCCGGGCGCGTGCCGATCGATCCGCCCTATATCGGCCGCGTCGTGGGGCCGATGACGCGTAACGCCGCCGACGCCGGCCTGATGATGGCGACGCTCACACTGCCGGACGTCCGCGACTACGCAAGCCTCGAGTTCAAGGCGCTCGACTGGGCCGTCGGGCCGGCGAAGCTCGGCGGCCTCAGGGTCGGTCTCATGCTCGAGGCCGGTTGCGGCGCATCTCCCTCGCGGGCGGTGCGCGAAGCGGTCGAGCAGGCCGCGCGCGACTTCGAGGTGGCGGGGGCGCGGATCGAGCCGCTCGCTCCTTTCCTGACCCAGGAGATGCTGAACGGCCTCGACCACTTCTGGCGGACCCGCGCGCTGGTCGATCTCGAGACGCTCGCTCCGGAGAAGCGCTCCGCCGCGCTGCCCTTCATCCGCGCCTGGGCCGAATCGGCGGACGGCTTTTCGGGCCGGCATGTGCTTCGCGGCTTCAATCAGATTTTCGCCATGCGCCGGGCGGCGATCGCCGCCACCCGCCGATTCGACCTCGTGCTGGCGCCGACCGCGCCGATGACCGCCTTTCCGGCGGAATGGGCCTCGCCGAGCCGCGATCCGCTGAATCCGTTCCCCCACATCGGCTTCACCGTCGCCTTCAACATGTCGGAACAGCCGGCGGTCTCGGTCAATTGCGGCTTCGACGACGAGGACCTGCCGATCGGGCTGCAGATCGTCGGCCGGCGGTTCGACGACGTCGGCGTGCTGTCGGTCGCCCGGGCTTACGAGGAGATCCGCTCGGCCGAGACGCGGCCCTGGCCGGAACCGCCCGCGCACTGAGGCTACCGCATTCACACAAATCGATAAAAAGGCCGCCATACGCGGCAGGGTGAGCTCAGACCCGTGTCCGTCGAGATCGCCGCGCCGGGCAGCAAAGGCGAAAAAATATGCTGTGCGCGCGAAGGCGCAGGGAACTCGGCCTTTTTGTGGGCAGGTTGATGTCGAAAAGGCTGAGGATTTCAAGTCCTTCCGGAAAGATCCCTAAATGGAGCCGCAGGGATTCTTGCGCCCGAGCGGATATAACTAGTCGACCACGACAAACTCTCCAGCGCTCCGCCATCAGTTTTGGCGATGGACTTCCAGCATCGCTGCGGGAGAGCGCCAGATCTCTTTGATCTGCCATCGAATGCAGCTATCTCCGGTAACCGGTCCAGCGTTTGCATCGGCAAAGCCGGACATCGGCCGAAGGTAAAGCCTTGCGAGTGAACAAAGTCGCGGATGGAAGGTTGTTCCTTGGAAATCGGCGAAGGTGGTCAGCTGCGACGGCCTCTTGCAATTCCGGCCTCCGCGCGAGCGCCGTAAAGAAGCGCGCCGTTCGCGTGAAGCCTTTGGCAGCGCCGGGGGCCAAGTTGACCACAGGAGTTCGTTTGGTCTTCTGCTCCTGCTCGCCGCGATAGTCCTTGGCGCGATCGGCGCCATGAGCGCTGGCTCAGCCGCTATGGCTGAAAGCTGATTTATGTGGCGTCGATCCGCCCGACCCCTGTGCTCGAATGCACATAGGAGGAGGTGGAGATGACCAAGAATCTGGCGTACGCGAGCCTGATCAGCGCCGCACTGGTCGGCTCGGTCGCATTCGCACAGCACGACACGAGGCCCAGCACGGTGAACCAGCCGGTGCACAAGGCGAACCCCCCGCCGGTTTGCGCGCCCGCCCATGGACAGCCGGCGGCCCCGACTCATACCCCCGCTTGCGTGCCGACGCCTGGACAGCAGGCGGTCCACCGACAAGGGCCGGCGTCAGCAAGCGAGTCGTCGCGATCTTCGCTGCCTTGAACGCAGCCGGGTCCCCTCCGCGACCGTAGCGCGGGGGCGCCCGGTCGGTCAGGTCGGCTTACCGCTGAAGACACGGCGATGGAAAACGCGAGCGCAAGGAAGCTGACCGAGGTCCGGCGTTTGGGCCGGTTTGTCGCGGCGGCGGACATTGGCGATATGCCGGCGGACGGGCGCGAGGAGCTTCGCAAGCGGATCCTCGACAGTGTCGGGGTCGCCATCGCCGCCCTCAGCGGCGAACCGATACGTCTCGTGCGCGCCCAGATCGACGATTTCGGCGGACGGCCGACCGCAACCTTGATCGGCGGCGGAAAGACGGCGCCAGATCGGGCCGCGTTCTACAACGGCGCTCTCGTGCGTTATCTCGATTTCATGGACAGCTATCTCGCCAAAGGCGAGACCTGCCACCCCAGCGACAATCTCGGCGCCGTTCTCGCCGCGGCGGAGTATGCGGACCAGGACGGCGAGAACCTCCTCGCCGCAATGGCGGTCGCCTATCAGGTGCAGTGCCGCCTGTGCGACGTCGCGCCAGTCCGAGCGAAGGGCTTCGATCACACCGTTCAGGGGGCTTATGCCGTGGCCGCGGGCGTCGCGCGGGCGCTCGGGCTCGATGCGGAAAAAGCGGCCAATGCAATCGCCATCAGTGGAGCCTGCAACAATGCTCTGAGGGTCACCCGGACGGGCGCCCTCTCGCACTGGAAGGGACTGGCGTTCCCCAACACGGCCTTTGTCGGCACGCACGCGGCCTTCCTCGCTTATCGTGGCGTCACGGGACCGGAGGAAGTTTTTGAAGGGAACAAGGGGTTCAAACAGACCATTGCGGGTCCATTCGAGATCGACTGGAGCAGCGAGGGGCTCGACGCGGTCAAAAGGACGATCCTGAAGAAATACGACGCGGAAATCCATTCCCAGACGTCGATCGAGGGCGCGTTGGAACTCAAGACGCGCCACGCTTTCGCCGCCCGCGATGTCGCGACGATCGAGATCGACACATTCGATGTGGCCTATGACATCATCGGCGGCGGCGAAGAGGGCGACAAGACGATCATTCGCACCAAGGAAGAAGCCGACCATTCGCTGCCCTACATGGTCGGCGCGGCCCTTCTCGACGGCGCCGTGTCGCCTGCACAGTACAATCCCGAACGCATAGGGCGGGCGGACATTCAGAATCTGCTGAGGCGGATCGTCGTGCGCCCCAAGAAGGAATACAGCGACCGCTTTCCCGCCGAAATGTGCAGCGCCGTGCGCGTCACGCTCGCCGACGGCCGTACGTTCCAGATTGAAAAGCGCGACTATGAGGGATTCGTCACGCGCCCAATGGACTGGAAAACGGTGATCGCCAAGTTCGACAGCCTCGCCGAGCCTTTTGCGTCGAAGGGCGCGCGAGACCGAATCATCGATCAGGTGCAGAACCTCGAACGGACGCGCGTGCACGATTTCACTTCGGTTCTCGCGGACCTCTCTCGCTGATCCGCTCCCTTCCGAAAGGTTACGAAGATGACGAAAGCTCAATCAGAGGTTTGGCGGCAACGTTCTTTTCCCTACGTCCCCATGAATGAACGTGATCCGAAGCCACGGACAAAGTCGGTCACCGAAATTCGCGGTCCCTATTATGCGGCCGTCACTCCGACTTATACAAAGGAGTTGCTGGACGGAATGGGAGAGCATGTCGACGGCTATAAATATGCGGGAGGATCATTTTCGCTCATGCCCGCGGATTATGTCAAAAGGATCAACCGCATCTGCCACGAGCATGATGTCTACGTATCGACGGGCGGGTGGATCGAGAACATCCTCGTCCGCGCGGCTCGCCACGTCGACGACTACATCGCCGAGTGCAAGGCCCTCGACTTCGACATGATCGAGCTGTCGGCGGGGTTTATCCAGCTGCCCGTCCCGGACCTGCTCCGGCTCATCGAAAAGGTCAAAAAGGCGGGACTCAAGCCGAAGCCCGAGATCGGCATTCAATTCGGCGCCGGCGGGGACACGAAACGCGTGGAGCTGGAGGCGGAGGGCACGCGTGATCCGCAGATCCTCATCGATACGGCCAAACAGTGCCTGAACGCGGGCGCCTCGATCATCATGATCGAGTCGGAGGGAATCACTGAGAACGCCGATCCGTGGCGCACCGATGTGGCGGCGAGAATCATGAGGGAAGTCGGCATGGAGAACGTGATGTTCGAAGCCGCCGATCCAGCCGTCTTCGAATGGTACATCAAGAATTACGGCATCGACGTCAATCTCTTTGTCGATCACAGCCAGATCGTGCAGCTCGAGTGCTTGCGACGCGGCATTTGGGGAACGAAGAGCACATTTGGTCGCATCGCGAGCTATCGGTGATCTTCGAGCAGTCGGTGATCTTCTTGGGGGTTTTACAATGGCGGGACAATCTTGAGGCGTGCTGTCGCCATGGTCCCGGGGAGACGGGGCGCTCGACTCGTTGGGACAATCGGATGCGACGTTAGGGCAGCGATTCATTGCGCGTTCATCCGCGCTTTGCTCTGGTCGCGGCGGTGGTCGCTATTCCACAGACAAAGAGGATCCCGATGCTCAAGACGGTCGTTTTTCCCGGACTCCTGACTGTCGCTCTGATGTGCGGGCAGGCCATGGCTCAAACCGAAAATCCACAGCCGGGCGCCCCGCCGGCCGCCGGCCAGGCGGCTCCGCCGGCTGGCGGTCAGGCTGCTCCGCCGGCTGGCGGTCAGGCGGCCCCTCCCGCCGCCGGCCAGGCGGCCCCGCCGTCAGGCGCCGCGACGGCGCCGGCGTCGTCGAACAAGGCGATCATCGCCGGCTGCAGGAATGACGCGCGGGCCAAAGGGTTGAAGGGCCCCGCCATGCAATCCGCGGTTTTGGATTGTGTCGGCGGTCAGAGTCCCCAACTCGCC
>DASRSL010000167.1:0-5858 GCA_035656495.1 Roseiarcus sp. | reverse complement strand
TCCTCCTCGATCGCCCCACCAGGCGATGAGGAACAACAGCAGGACGTAGCCGATCGCGATAAGAAAAACCGTCGCGCCGTTCATTTCCCCCTCTGCCCGGCTATTACGAGGTTACGGCGGAGTTGACAATCGGCGGCTCGGGGGGAGACGGGTCAAGGAAAAGCAGGAGCCTAGGAAACCTTGACGATCCGTGGGCGCCGGGCGGCTCTCGGGCATTCGCCGACGAATGGAATTCCCCTGTTACCGCATGCGGAGTGGGAATCGCCCCCGGCTGCTGCCTGTAGCCGTCGAAGGAAGACGTATATTTCCATCTCTTGAGCAAGAAAGTTTGTGCGAGTAAGCGAAATAACCGAGGTAATATTCTCCCTGTGTGCACCCTGCAGGTCGTTTCTCTGGTGGAGGAAGTTTCCACCCGGATAAGTGTCGATGGATCCGGTAGCTGACGAGCGGTTCGGCTGGGCGGCTGGCCGACCGAAGCCTCGTGACAAAGGCTGCCTTGGGCGGCTGAGCGATCCTGCGAGCCGCAACGTGAGTGAAGCCTGAGCAAGCCTCGAGAGTTTTAATGCGGATGCCGGCCCGCCACAGAGACGGGGCAGGCAGCACGGGCTGGGAAGCCATCGACAGATGCACCGGCCCAATTCGCCGGGGTTAATGGGCGCAGCACGTCGGAAGAGAGAGGCCGGTCATCGGGGGAGACCGCTTTGGGCGAGGCACGCGCCTCAACGCCATCTTTGGGATGGCGGCCTTGAGCGGGAGTCGGACAGGAGCGTAAGAGCGCTGAGGGGGTTACTCCGGCGGAGCAAAGGCCCCTGACTTCAGACGCGCTTGCGCAGACGGCGAAGGTCAAGGGGATTGGCGATGAACCACATAACTCCGGAAAAGATTAGCAGCCTTCAGCGGAAGCTCTATGGCAAGGCAAAGGCGAAGCCCGCCTACCGCTTCCACCGGCTCTACGACAAGATTTATCGGCCGGAGAAAAGGCGCGCAACTGAAAGCGTGATCGGCTACCTCGAAGCGCATATCGAGCAGGGCCCCGTGCTTGAATCGGAGAACCGGCCCGTCGCAGTGGTCACGGCGATCAGCGGCGCGAGCCGCGGCGAGGTCAGGATTATCGGCGAGAGCGCCCACGCGGGCGCGACGCCGATGCCCTGCGGCGCGACGCTCTGGCTGCCGCCGCGGTCATGATATCGGCGGTCGAAAACCGCGCCCGGACGGAGCCGGATTTGGTCGCAATGATCGGGCGGCTGGAGATCGCCCATCCCGCGGCGAACACGGTCCTCGGCGCGGTGTCCTTCACGCTCGATGTCCGCGCGCCGGACGACGCCGTCCGCAAGGCCGCTCTTCGCGACATCGCCGAGAGCGCCCGGTCGCGCGGCGTTCGGGCGCAGCTCGACGTGGGATATGAGGCGCCGTCTCCGCTGTGCGATCCCGTCGTTTCCGACGCTCTGGCCGCATCGATCGAACGGTTGGGCTTGGCGGCGCGCCGGCTGTCCAGCGGCGCCGGTCACGACGCCATGGCCTTCAGCGGCCGCATTCCCTTCGCCATGCTATTCGTCCGCTGTCGCGAAGGCCTCAGCCACAACCTGGCGGAGTACGCCGCTCCGGAGGACATCGACATGGGCGCGAGGGTCCTCCTCGATTTCATCGAGCATCTTGCGCCCGCGAGCTCAGAAAGGTCGCGTACATGATGAGAGCGAGAGTAATTGCGGGACCCCACACGTTCCTCGGCCATTTCGAGGAGAACGCCGCCCCGAAGACCGTGGCGGCTTTCCGCAGGCACATGCCGTTCGCCAGCAAGATCATCCACGTCCGCTGGAGCGGCGAGGGTGTCTGGGTTCCGCTCGGCGACATGGATTTCGGCGTCGGTTTCGAGAACAACACCTGCTATCCGGCACAAGGCCAGGTCATCCTCTACCCTGGCGGGGTGAGCGAGACGGAGCTTCTGCTCGCCTACGGGAACGTGAGCTTCGCCTCCAAGGCCGGTCCGCTGTCGGGCAACCACTTCCTGACGCTGACGGAAGGTCTCGAAAACATCTACGCGCTCGGGCGCAAGACGCTCCTGGAAGGTCAGCAGGACATTCGTTTCGAGCTCGGCTGAGAGTCCACCCGCCTCGTCGCTAGAGGCGCCCCGAAGTGGCCTCGAAGGACGATCCAGTGGCGTGGGCGACGCCGCAAGCATCCTCTGGAGCATCCTTCGAGGCCCTTTGCTTTCGCAAA
Organism: Roseiarcus sp.; assembly: GCA_035656495.1. Classification (GTDB taxonomy): domain Bacteria; phylum Pseudomonadota; class Alphaproteobacteria; order Rhizobiales; family Beijerinckiaceae; genus Roseiarcus. The sequence continues at coordinate 3,641 of DASRSL010000167.1, read as the reverse complement.
GGACCTCAGAATGAGGTCCATGACTTTTGAAACAACTCCGAGAGGCGCGGGGTCAAAAAAGACGATCATGGCGCCCGAGTTGGCCGAGACCAAGGCGAGCAAAAGATCGGCGGAATCGGCGTCGGAGCGGGCGCTGTTGTAGGTGGAGTCGGCGACCCCACCAGCGCACTCAACGAGCGCAGGGTAGAGGCAGGCCGCCCCGCTAACTTGCCCCCGCTACGGGTCGCCGCCGGTCGACTCGCTTTATCAGCACGGCCGGCATAGTCCAATAGCAAATATCTTTACGTGCATCAACGCGACCATGACCGATCGACTTTGGTGATTTATTGACGAACGCTGGTCTTGTTAAATTCTACGACAGGCCTTATGTCCGCTCGATCGAGTTTACGGCGAATCGACTTTGGCTGCGGCGCTGCGCTTCTGGCCCGACGTGTCTTTTCCAAATTCTCGATCGATGTCAGGCCGCGATCCGACGCGCGCTCGTTTAACACATACAAGAAGTGGTGACCATGACGCAAGGAACCGTGAAGTGGTTCAACGGCCAAAAGGGCTTTGGCTTCATCCAGCCCGACGATGGCGGTAAGGATGTGTTCGTGCACATCAGCGCCGTTGAACGTGCAGGGATTCACAATCTCCACGAGGGACAGAAAGTCTCTTTCGAGCTTGTGGCGGATCGAAAGACCGGCAAGTTCAGCGCGGATAACCTGCGCCTCGCCTGATCGGCGGCGCCAGTAGGGGCCTTGACCGCAAAAGTGCCGGCAAGGCCTCTGCAGTCGAGCTTTCTCGTGTGCTTCGCTGTGCGGGAGGAAGTGGGATGGCAGTCGGCACTGTCCAATGGTTCGATTTCTCCAAGGGCTACGGCTCTATTAAGCCAGACGACGGTGGAGTCGACCTCCTGGTGACGATATGCGCCCTTGAAAGGGCGGGAATGCCCAGTCTTGATCAAGGTCAGCGACTGAGCTTCGACGTTGTGCACAATAAGAGGATAGACAGGTCCTGCGCCGAGCAGCTCAGCTTTTTGGAAAGGCGGCCGGCGACCGACGGGCTGCATTGAGCGGCTGAGTGGGCCGTTGAACCTCGAGATGCATCGGCGATTCCGATCAGCCGTCTTTCTATTCGCCTCCGCCTCTACCTCCAAAAGCATATTTCACGTCGTTTCTCTGCAGGCGCTCGCCGCGAAGCAGCGACGCATCCCTTTGCGGTCGGGCAGGCGGTTCGGCTGAGGCGCGGGTTCAGGGGACCCTTCCGCTTCGCGGGCGTTCACCACATTACGCGCACTCTCCCACGGACGGGAGATTCACCGCAATACCGCATCCGAAGCGACGACGAGTGTCGTCACGAGCATCTTAAATGAAAGGCGCTCCGCCGCCGGACACCGAAGCTGCCGATCCCGACGGAGCGACCGAGATGCCCGTAAGTTTCATTCGGCGCCCGAAGACAGCTGTTGACGGACCGGCTCGCGCCCTGTATCCGTGGCTCGCTGCACCGCAGCATGAGGCGCTCCAGCCGCGTAGATCGGATCTCGCCCTTCCGGCGGCCGAACTGCTGTCGAGCCTCCTGAATCATGACCTGACGGCCCGTTACGCGGGGCAAAGTCTCCCAATCCTCCGGATCGGACGACCGTGCTTTTTCGCGAGGCGACGGCGCGCGATCCTCATGTGAAAGAAACCCAGTGAGCAAATTTTCCGGTCTCGGTCTCCCCGAGACGCTCCTTCGCGCCCTCGCGCACGAAGGCTACCAGACTCCCACCTTGATCCAGGCTCAAGCCGTTCCGCATCTGCTCAAAGGGCGCGACCTGCTGGGCGTCGCGCAGACAGGGACCGGCAAGACCGCCGCGTTCGCCCTGCCGATTCTCGCCCGCCTGCTCGCCGATCGCCGCCGTCCGGCGGCCTTCGCCGCCCGCGCGCTGGTGCTCGCGCCGACGCGGGAGCTTGCCGCGCAGATCGGCGACAGCTTCCGCGCCTACGCCCGCTTCTTGCGCCCGCGGCTCAGGCTCGCCGTCGTCGTCGGTGGCGTGCCGCCGCGCCCGCAGGTCGACCTCCTCGCGCGCGGCCTTGACGTGCTCGTCGCGACGCCCGGCCGGCTCATCGATCACATGGGCGCCGGCAAGGTCGACCTCGGCGCGACCGAGGTGCTGGTGCTCGACGAAGCCGACCACATGCTCGACCTCGGCTTCATCGCGCCGATCCGCCGGATCGTGGCGAAGCTGCCGAAGACGCGCCAGACGCTGCTCTTTTCCGCCACCATGCCGAAGGAGATCGCCGGCCTCGCCGAGGACATGCTCGGGGATCCGGTCGAGGTCCGGGCGGCGCCGGCCGTCACGACCGCAGAGCGTGTCGATCAGCATGTGTTCCTGGTCGACGGCGACGCCAAGCGCGACATGCTCGTCGAGCTCATGCAGGGCGCCGATGTGTCGCGCGCCATCGTCTTTACCCGCACCAAGCACGGCGCCGATCGCGTGGCCCGGCATCTCGACGCCGCCGGCGTCGACGCGCAGGCAATCCATGGAAACAAGAGCCAGAACCAGCGCGTCCGCGCGCTGGACAGCTTCCGCAGCGGCGCAACGCGCATTCTGGTCGCCACCGACATCGCCGCCCGCGGCATCGACGTCTTCGGCGTGAGCCACGTGGTGAACTACGAACTGCCGGAGACGCCAGAGGCTTACGTGCATCGCATCGGCCGGACGGCCCGCGCCGGCGCGCCGGGCCGCGCCATCTCGCTCTGCGACGACGGCGAAAGGGCGCTTCTCCGCCAGATCGAAAAGGCGACCCGCCAGACGCTGGCCTTCACAGACCGCCGCAGCCCAAACGTCCCCAGCGACGCGCGCGAGCCGGCGCGGCGCAGCCGCGGCGAGAAAGGGAGGGCGGCCGCCGCTGCGGCCCGCAGCGCCAGATCGACTGGCGTCCGCGACGGCCAGCGCCCGAACGCCGCGCGCCCCGCGCCCACTGCAGCGGTCGGAGATCGTCGTGGCAGCTCCCGGCGCCGGGACTCGCGGCCGCAGGCCTGACGCCCGCGCCCGTGTGCGCCCCCCTTCGGCCGTTCGCCAAGAAACACGCAGCCGGTGAACTGGCGGTCAAAACGAGGTGCAGATCGAGCGCTAACCGAGGCGCCGGTCCTCACGCCAACGATCACGGTCGTACAGTTCATGACCGCGATCGGCTTGCGCGTCGGGTCGTCGTGAACCGAACGTTGCACAAGACTGTCGCCACGTTTTTCAAGCGAGCCCCGAGCTTCGCTGACTGCGGCGCCGTGGGGGGCAGCGCATGATGAACCCGCCGGGGAGGCACCGGAGCGAGCGTCGGCGCGCGGACGAGAGTGACGCGCACGGCCGTAGCATGACCATCATTCTACTCTAGCCCGACTTCACCAACTGGTGTTGATAGCCGCGATTTTTTGCGGCGTTTCTTGAGCGCAAGCCTTTGCTTTCGTTGATGCGAGCGGCGTGGAAACGGGCTGTAGCGCCGACCAAGTCTATTGCGCGGCCGGGGCGAGGGCGCGAGTCAAAACCCTGGTCGTCTATCGGCTGATCGATCCTGGCAGCGAATGGCGGTTGCACCGCCATTGGTTCGAGCATAGCGCGATGGGCGATCTGCTCGGCGAGGCCATGGCGCTCGTTCAGCCCAATAGGCTCTATCGCTGTC
>DASRSL010000166.1:0-12405 GCA_035656495.1 Roseiarcus sp. | reverse complement strand
CTGCGCGAGCGACCGGCCAGCGTGCGCAAGCGGCTCGAAGCTGCCGTCGCGGGTGGGCGTCCTATCGTGATCTCGGTCGTCACCTACTATGAGATGCTGCGCGGCTCTCTTGGGACCCGCTACGAGACAAGGGTTCGAGAGTTCGTCGCACGGCTGTCGGTTTTGGCCTGGAGCGACGCTGCGGCGGAGGAGGCGGCGCGCATTTGGAGGGGCTTGAAAGAGCGCGGAACGTTGATTGGCGGGAACGACACGATGATCGCCGGCCACGCGCTCGCAGAGGCTTGCGTGCTCGTTACGAACAATACGCGCGAGTTTGCCCGCGTGCCGGGGCTGAGGCTGCAGGATTGGACTTCGTGAAGTCGGGGCTGGGACGCCGAGCTTCATCGGATGCTCCTCGTCCATCGCGACCGAGCCGTTTGCGCCTGGAACAGGCAGCCGGTCACCCGGCCGCGCTTTTGTAGGCGCGCTCGCTGAGCGCGCCGGCCGCGGTCATCGACGCGGCTACAAGACCGCGGCCGGGTGACCGATGAGGAAGGCGAGGTCAGCGAGTTGACTCTTGCAGACTTCCGCAAAATGAAACCGATTTGGGAAGCCAAGCCCGAGCTGATCGGGGCCGTCGAGAGCACCCGCCGCAAGGGGAGGCCGAAGGTCGAGGCGCCGAAGGCGCCCCATCGGGTTCCGTCTAGCGGGCCGATCTGGTCGCGCACATCAGGGCGACCGGACGCGGCTATAACGCCCGCGTCGAGGAGGCGCTGCGCGAGGCGTTCATGAAGGAGCGCGCGAATAGGGCGAAGCCCGAGCCTGCGGCAAGGCCCGCCCCCAGCAAACGAAGGGCATAGAGGCGGCGCTCGCCGACTCGCCAACGGGGAGCGGCCAGCGAAGGATCGGCGAGCGGAAAACGGGTCTCGGCTTGTGTTATATTATATTTATGAGGCCATCCGAAGCGCTTGCGGCGCACCGCGTCGAGTTACGAAAGCTTGTCCTCCGCCACGGGTTGGAGCGGCCGCGGGTATATGGATCAGTCTTGAGCGGCGCCGATACCGACGAGAGTGATCTTGATCTCATCGCGGATGCGACGGAAACGACAACTTTGTTCACGCTCGCGAGATTGGAACATGCCGCGCAAGAGTTACTAGGCGTTCCGGTATCGATTTTGACGCCGGGGTTCCTGCCCCAGAAATTCAGGGATCGCGTGCTGGAACGGGCGGAGCCGCTATGAAGCATCCCGAGCGCGTTGAAGACTATTTGGAGCACATCGTACGGGCCATTCAGCGAGCGACCGAATATATCGAGAATTTAGGCAGCGTGAGCGCCTTTCGGCAAAGCCAGCGCGATCAAGACGCCGTCATACGCAACATCGAGATCATCGGGGAGGCGGCCCGACAAATTCAGCAGCAGGCGTCGGAATTCGTGGCGGCCCACCCTGAGTTGCCATGGATCGAAATGCGGGGCATGCGCAACAAGATGATCCACGATTACTTTGATGTGGATGTCAATGTTGTCTGGAGCACCGTCACAAACGACCTGCCAGGGTTGGAACAACAGATCGATGATTTGCTGAATCAACAGCCTGGCATTGCGTCGCGAGCATCGGAACCAGACCGCTCCCGATGAAGGCGTTTCGTAAGTTAAGCCGCTTTTCCTTGAGGCCACAGTTTCTGTCTAGCGGTCGAAATAAGTGGAGCTCCTCTCCCCAAAAGCGGAACTCCTCTCCCCGCCTCTGATCACGTTTCAGCGAGCAAAGAGCCTGTGCGGAACGATTGGCCGGCGCTCCCGTTGGCGCCACTGAGCTAGCTTCCGGGAATCCGCCCATGCCCCCTGATTACAGCCGGCGAACGTTCCTTGGCGCAAGCGCGTCCGGCGCGGCGCTCGCCTTTGCGCCAGGCGCCGGCGCCGTCGACGCGCAGGCCGCGGCCGGCAAGCCGGACCGCCCGTCCGATGTCGTGACGCTGATCGTCAACGGGCAGCCCTATCCGCTGGCGGTCGACTCGCGGGTGACTCTGCTCGACGCGCTGCGCGAACGGATCGGCCTTACGGGAACGAAGAAGGGCTGCGACCACGGCCAGTGCGGCGCCTGCACCGTCCTGATCGACGGCCGGCGGGTCCTCTCCTGCCTGACGCTCGCGGCGATGGCTTCCGGGCGCGCCGTGACGACGATCGAGGGCCTCGCCAAGCGCGACGGGACGCTGCACCCGATGCAGCAGGCCTTCATCGACTTCGACGCGTTCCAGTGCGGCTATTGCACGCCGGGCCAGATCCTCTCCGCGATCGGCTGCGTCGAGGAAGGCCATGCGGAGAGCGACGCCGACATCCGCGAATATATGAGCGGCAATCTCTGCCGCTGCGCCGCGTATCCCAACATCGTCGCCGCCATCCGGCAGGCGCGATCCGAGATGAGGAGGGCCTGATGGCCCCCTTCTCCGCTAAGCGGGGAAGGGGACGCGCAGCCGACCGACAGTCTTGAGAAGACTGCCTCCGAACGTTGGTGCAACACGACTCTTGTCGAAGCAGCGGCCCACACGCCATCCGGCGCTCCGCGCCATCTTCCCCAGCGGAGCTGGGGAAGGGTCACCTTGGGAGTCACCCTGATGCGGCCTTTCGTCTACAAGCGAGCGGACGACGCGACGTCGCTCGTCCAGATCCTGTCCGTGGAAAAACAGGCCCCGGGTCCGCCGACCTTCGCCGAGGCCCAGTTCATCGCCGGCGGCACGACCATTCTCGACCTGATGAAGCTCGACGTGATGCGACCGAGCGCCCTGATCGACATCAACGGCGTCCGCGGCTGGGACCGCGTCGATGCGACGACGGACGGCCTCCGCCTCGGCGCGCTCGCCCGGATGGCGGACGTCGCCCGCCATCCGCTGGTCAAGGGCCAGTATCCGGTGATCGCCGAAAGCCTTGCGCTCGCGGCCAGCGCGCAATTGCGCAACATGGCGACGCTCGGCGGCAACGTGCTTCAGCGGACCCGCTGCACCTATTTCCGCGATGTGTCCTGGCCGGCCTGCAACAAGCGCAATCCGGGTTCGGGCTGCGCGGCGATCGGCGGCTTCAATCGCTCCCATGCGGTGCTCGGCGTGAGCTCCTCCTGCATCGCGACCTATCCGGGCGATTTCGCCCAGGCGCTGATCGCGCTCGACGCGACGGTCGAGACCTGGCGCGGCGGTGAGAGGCGGACGATCGCCATCGCCGAGCTGCACCGGCTGCCGGGAGACCGGCCGGATCTCGAAACGACGCTCGCTCCCGACGAGCTGATCCTGGCGTTCCGCGTGCCGGCCGGCGACTGGACTCGCCGCTCGCGCTACCTCAAGATCCGCGACCGCGAATCCTATGAGTTCGCGCTCGCCTCGGCGGCCGTCGCGCTCGACATGGACCCGGGCGGTCCTGTCCATGAGGCGCGGATCGCGCTCGGCGGCGTCGCGACCACGCCCTGGCGCGCCCGCGAGGCCGAGGCGCTGCTCGCCGGCCAGCCGGTCACCCCGGAGACCGCCGAGCGCGCCGCCGAAGCCGCCTTCAAGGGCGCTGAGCCGCAAAAGGACAACGCCTTCAAGATCGCGCTCGGGCGGAAGACGCTCGCGCGGGCGCTGATCGAGACCGCGAACATGGAGATTTGACATGGCGACGCCGCTCTCCGAGCCGCAGGCCATTCCGCGCGCCGACGCGCGAGTCAAGGTGACCGGGCTGGCGCGGTACCCGTCGGACATTGCGGTCGCCAATCCGGCCTATGCGCAGCTCCTGACGAGCGCGATCGCCCTCGGCTCGATCCGCTCGATCAACCTCGACGAGGCCCGGGCTGTGCCCGGAGTCCTCGACATCCTGACCTACGAGACCGCCAATGTCGTGCGGCCGCTGAACATTTCTGCGAAGGGCGGACAGGCCGGAACGTCGATCGTGCCGCTGAGCTCGCCGAAAATCTGGCACGACGGCCAGATCGTCGCGATGGTCGTGGCGGAGACGTTCGAGGCGGCAGCAGAGGCGACGCGCAAGATTGCCGTCGAATACGACGATGAGCCGCCGTCGGCGACCTTCGATTCGCCGGGAACGACGGTCAAGCCGGTCGCCGAAATCGACAAGAAGCACAAAGACCCGAAGCTCGGCGACGCCGAGGCCGCCTTCTCCGGCGCGCCGGTGACGATCGAGGCCGAATACGCCACCCCGACCCAGCACCACAATCCGATGGAGCTCTTCGCCACGACCTGCGTCTGGGACGACGACAAGCTGACGGTGTACGAGCCGAGCCAGTTCGTCTACGGCCTGAAATACGGCGTCGCGGAACAGCTCGGCGTCGACCCCGAGAACGTTCGGGTGATGAGTTCGTTCGTCGGCGGCGCATTCGGTTCGAAGGGCTCGATTACTCAGCGCACCGCGTTGACCGCAATCGCCGCGCGGCGTGTCGGCCGGCCGGTCAAGCTGGTCGCGACCCGCAAGCAGGGCTTCACCATCGCGACCTACCGTGCGGAGACCCGCCACCACGTGCGGCTCGGCGCGAGCCGGGACGGCAGGATCCTCGCCTATCTGCACGATGCTCTTGAGCTCACCTCGCGCCCCGACGACTACAACGTCTCGGGGACCACCAGCACGGCCGTGATGTACGACTACGGCGCCGTCGCCACCAAGGTCAGCGTCGTGAACGCCGACCGGAACACCCCCGGATACATGCGCTCGCCGCCGGAAGTGCCCTACATGTACGCGCTCGAAAGCGCGATGGACGAGCTCGCGCTGGCGCTCGACATGGATCCGGTCGAGCTGCGTCGGGTGAACGACACGATGAAGGACCCGGTCACCGGGCGCCCCTATTCGAGCCGTTCGCTCATCCAATGTTTCGATGCGGCGGCCGACGCCTTCGGCTGGCGCAACCGCATCCCCGTGCCGGGCTCGATGCGCGACGGCGACTGGCTCATCGGCTGGGGCTGCGCGACCGCGTGCTATCCGACGCATATCGGGCCGTCCGCCGTCCGCGTCCGCCTGACGCCGGACGGTTTCGCCCGCGTGTCGATCGCCGCGCACGAGATCGGCAACGGCGCCTACACCGTCATCGGGCAGGCGGCGGCCGAGCGGCTGGGCTTGAGCCCCGACAAGGTGACCGTCCTGCTCGGCGACAGCGCGCTGCCCGCGGCCCCGGTGGCCGGCGGCTCCAACACCACGGCGAGCACGACAACGGCCGTCGTCAAAGCCTGTGACGCCATTCGCGCCAAATTGTTCGACGCTGCCGCGGCGGGCGACGGTCCGCTGCAGGGCAAGCCGGCGTCGGATCTCGCCCTGGCCGACGGACGCATTACGGCGGGCAACAGCTCGGCGCCGCTCCAGGCCGTTTTCCGCCAGCGGGGTCTCGGCGCGATCGAGGAATATGCGGAGTCGATCCCCCACGACTTGCCGCCGGACGCGATGGAGAGGCTCTATCACGGTCGGCTTACGATGACCGGCGGAGAGAAAGGCGAAAAGGTCGCCTTCGCCTTCGGCGCGCAGTTCGTCGAGGTCCGGGTGCATGCGCTGACCCGGGAAATCCGCGTCCCACGCGCGGTGGGCGCTTTCGCCGCCGGGCGGATCATGAACCCGCGCACAGCCCGCAGCCAGCTGATGGGCGGGATGATCTGGGGGATCAGCGCGGCCCTGCACGAGGCGACCGAGATCGACAAGCGGGCGGCGCGTTATGTCAACGACAATTTCGCCGACTATCTCATCCCGGTGAACGCCGACATCAAGACGATCGACGTGATTCTCGTCCCGGAGACCGACGATTGGGTCAACCCGCTCGGCGTCAAGGGTCTCGGCGAACTCGGCAACGTCGGCCTCAACGCGGCCGTCGCCAACGCCGTGCATCACGCCACCGGAACGCGCATCCGCGAGCTGCCGGCCCGGCTGGAGAAGCTGCTCGTGTGAGCCGATGGGGCGTCTCCCCCTTCCCCCGCGCTTGCTGGGGAAGGCCTCCGCGGCGATTTGAGATGTGTGGTATGACCGAAAGATGCGGCTCTTTCCGCTGAACCGAAACGACCGGCTGGCGAGCGCGGGGCCGAGCGCCGAACAGGGCCGCTTCAGGCGCGAGTTGTCCCTGCATTCGGCCGAACAGGGAACTTTATTCCCTGCACGGCCGAATTAGTTCCCTATTCGGCCGGGTAGGGAATTTTTCCCGAATCGCCTGGAATCCTTGGGCTTTTCTGGACGGTTTTTCCGAAAATCGGCCGAAAAACGAGAGAGTCCCTGCTATTTTCCCTGCCGCAGGGAATCGGCCGCGCCCGAGGCTCAAAGCCCGGCGTTCCTGGCGCTGGTGCGGCCGACCGCCGACCAGTCGATGTCCGCCCCCTCCTTGGCGATGGTCTCGAGGAGCCGGTCTTTGAGCAGGCTCAAGAGCGGCATGGGCGTCACCGACTTTTCCGCCGCTTCTCCGGCGAGCCGCATATCCTTGAAGCCGAGCGGCGCGGCGAACCCGGCGGGGCGGAAGCTTTCGTTGACCAGGATCGGGCCGTAAGTGCGAAAAACCGGCGCGTCGAACAGCGTGCCGGTCAGCACTTCGAGCAGCTTGGCCTTGTCGACGCCGCCCTTTTCGGCGAGCGCCATGGCCTCGCCCATGGTCTCGATCGCCGCCAGAATGGCGAAGTTGCCGCAGAGCTTGACGAGGTTGGCCGCCGACGGCCGCTCGCTGACCTCGAACACCCGCTGGCCGACCGCCTCGAGCACGGGCCGCGCCCACGCGATGTCCGCCGCGTCGCCGGCGGTCACCACGAACAGTCTCGCCGCCGCCGCGGCCTCGGGCCGGCCGAACACAGGGGCCGAAAGGAAACGCTGGCCGCGGCCGGCGTGCTTCGCCGCGACGGCGTCCGCGGTCGCGACCGCGATCGTGCTCATCGAGACATGCAAGGCGTTCGCGCCGAGGCCGGCGATCAGTCCGTCGTTGCCGGACAGGACCTCGCCGAGCGCGGCGTCGTCGGCCAGCATGGTGAGCACGATCTCCCGCCCGTCGGCCGCTTCCCGCGGCGTGCGCGCCAGTGCGGCGCCGTTGCGGACGAGGGGTTCGGCCTTTTCCGAGGAGCGGTTCCACACCCGAAGATCATGGCCCGCTTTGAGGATATTGGCGGCGATGGCAGCGCCCATCTGTCCAAGCCCGAGAAAGCCGATCTTCATCCGCGCGTCCTTTCCGGTTGCGCCCGCCTGGCCCAATATATCACGATGGCGTCGTCCCTAGGGTGGAGTCGAGGTGTTGGAGCTTGTCGAAATCGATTCCCGTTCCAGCCGCTATCGCCAGCTGGTTGATTTCCGTCGCCGCATCCTGCGAACGCCGCTCGGACTGGATTTCACCCCTGAGCAGCTGGCGAAAGAGCAAGCGGACATTCATATCGCGGCCTTTCTGGACGGCGAGCTCGTCGGTTGTGTCGTCCTGACCGCCGTCGACGGATCGCATGGCTCGGTCGTCCAGCTTCGCCAGATGGCCGTCGATCCCGACCGGCAGGGGCGGGGGATCGGCGCGCAGATCCTCAGCTTCGCCGAAAAGCTCGCGGTTGAGCGAGGGCGCCGGGAAATCATTCTGCACGCGCGGGAGAACGCGACGCCCTTCTACCAAAAAGCCGGCTATGTCCCGACAGGCGGAATCTTCACGGAGGTGACGGTCCCGCACCGGAAAATGGTCAAGCGACTCGCGGTCCCGGGCTGAGCCGCCGCCAACGCGAATGCCGGACGATCCGCCTTGTGCTTCAGGAACAGGGCGCGGCCGTCGCGTCTTTCAAGAAGATGTGTCGTTCCCTGCCTTCTTCGGGGCCTGAGGAGGGCGGCGCCTCGAGCCTCATCACGCTTCCCGAGCGAAACGACGGCCACTCCGGAAGGCCCGCTCCGTTGGGATCGCCGGTCTTGACGAAATTGATCCAGTAGCTCGAGACGAGTTTGGCCAGCGCGCGGTCGGATTCCTCGATCAGCCACGGAAACGCGTCGAGATTGTCGAACACGTAGAGGATTTCGGCTGCGTGGAACGCGCCGGCGTCGCGGCTCGGGCGTTCGCCGAACCAGCCCGGCGGCGTCAGCGGCGCGCGGTCGAAGCGGAAGCGGAAAATCTCCGCCCGGCCGCTCGCCTTCTGCGCTTCGATCCAGGCCCAGGTCGAATGGATGATCGTCAAATCGCCGCCGAGCGCGCGAGCGGAAACCGCATCGAGTTCACGCGATCCGCCGGGATAGAGGCGAAGCGCCTCCTCCGAGCGCTTGCCGAAAATCCCGCTCACGAGATCGGCGTAGGGGCGGTTTGCGTTATCGCCCTGCAGGAGGGTGAAATTGAAACCCTCGTCCCCGTTCCATCCCGCCATCAGCGGCACGTCGGACTGCTCGCCGTTGCGAAAAATCTCGGCGGGCGGCGTCGGAAGGAAGTATCCGTCGACGATCGGCCGGTAGCCGAGGCCCGGCGCCGCTGCGAGAATGGCTTCGGCAGGGGCGGTCCGAAGCTCGGCCAGCGTCCTTGCGCCGACCTTGCGCATGAAGGCGACGCCCGCGGCCTCCGCTTTTTCGAGCGGCGCCGGCGAGCGGCTCGGCGTCGCGAACATCGCGCCGCTCTCGCCGATTGCGCGGGCGAACAGCCCCTTGGCGAGCGGCGAAGCCATCAGAGCGCTCACCGCTTCGGATCCCGCGGATTCCCCGGCGATCGTGACCTGGTCCGGGTCGCCGCCGAAGGCAAGAATGTTGCGCCTGACCCATTTGAGAGCCGTAACGAGATCGAGCATGCCGTAGTTACCGGACGCGCGACATTCGGATTCGGCGGTCAGTTCGGGATGCGCGAGAAAACCCAGCGCGTTCAAGCGGTGATTCAGCGTCACGACCACGATGTCGCCGGCGGCAAGGCGCGTTCCATCGTAGCGTGGCTCGGAGCCAGCGCCGACGACGAAGCCGCCGCCGTGAATCCAGACCATGACCGGGAACCGCTCGGAGGTCAGCGGTTCGGCCGGCGTCCAGACGTTGAGATAGAGGCAATCCTCGGAGAGGCCGCTTGCGGCGAGGTCGATATCGTCGAAGACGACGCCCTGCAGCGAACCGGGCCCGAAGGCGCTCGTCTTGCGAATGCCGTCCCAGGCGGGAACCGGCCGAGGCGGCCGCCAGCGCAATTGTCCGACGGGCCGGGCGGCGTAGGGTATGCCTTTGTAGACGCGAACGCCGTCGGGTCCCGCAGCAGGAACTGCGAGCCTGCCGCCTTCGATGGAGAGAGTTTCCGTCGCCATCGGTTCACCCAGGAAACAGGGTCTCGCCGCCGTCGACCCGCAGGACCTGGCCATTGACGAACCTGCTTCTCGGGCTGGCGAGGAAGGCGACCGCGTCGGCGATCTCCGCCGGCTCGGCATAGCGGACGAGCGACTTTTTCGAGGAGTCCATCATCTCCGGATCGACCACCCGGGTCGCTTCGAAGCGCGCCGTCTTGGTCGCGCCTGGGCTCACGGCGTTGACGCGCACGCCCTCGGTCCTGAGCGTGGCGGCGAGGCAGCGCGTGTAATGGGCGACCGCGGCCTTGAGCGCCGCGTAGATGACGCCGTTGGTCACGCCGAACTGCGCCGCCGCCGAGGCGATGTTGATCACTGAGCCCGAGCCGGCTTTGACCATCGGCGGCACGAAGGTCTGGCAGACGAGGATCGTCCCGTAGAAGTTGTTCTCGGTCAGCGCCCGGATGTCTTCGAGCGGGATGCCGAGCGCATCGTTTGGAATGGGCTTGCCGCCCGACGCGCCGATGTCGCCCCCGGCGCAATTGACCAGGATGTCGACCGTTCCGAGCTGGGCCTCGATATCCTCTTTCATTTTCGCCACCGCCGCCTTGTCGCCGATGTTGCCGGTGACAGCGACGACCCGTCCGCCGTGGCGGGCGATCGCCTTGGCGACGGAATCGAGGTCCGGGGCCTCGCCGTACTTTGCCGGCTCTTTCCGGGACAGGTCGTGGATCGCGACGTCCGCGCCGAGCTCGGCCATCCGTTCGGCCATCGCGCGGCCGAGGCCGCGGCCCGATCCGGTGACAAAGGCGATCTTGCCGGCGAGTTCCTTGGTCATGCTTTCTTCCTCAGTTCGCGCCGAGCCCGATAGCCCGCATGTTCTCGGCGCTGCGCCGGATCATGGCGAGTTCATAAGCCTCGATCGCTTCGTCCTCGCCGCGCTCCCATGGCGTGCGATAGTCGGCGTCGTCGGACAGCCGGTTCACTCGCAAAGACGCGAGACAGGCGGCGAGTTCAGGCGCGCCTTTCGGCACGTAGCCCGCCCACCACTCGGGCCTCAAGAGCCGCACGTGCCGCGCCTCCAGCGCGCCTGGTTCGAGCACTGCAGTCATCTTCGAATGATGTCCGGCGAGAATGTCCAGCATGCCGGGCAGGGGAACCGCGCCGTCGCCGATAGCGCAGCGCACGAGGCGGAAGCCTTCATCTGTGAATTGGGCGCGATAGTCCTTGAGATGAACGTGGCGAACGTGGGGCGCGACGCGGCGGGTGAAGTCGAGCGGCGCTTCCGCCACTGGAAAGGCGTTGCCGGTGTCGAGGCAGACGCCGACGCCGCGCGTCTCCTCGCAAAAGGCGGCCAGCTCCGCGCTGGTAAAATCCTGATGATTTTCGATCGCCAGACTTCTGCCTTCGTCGAAGGCGCGCGGACCGCGATCGGCGAGAGCGGCGCGCACGGTCCCGACGAGCTCCGTCCACTTGTCGCCGAGGGCGTGCCGGTCGCCGCAGAGCACCGTCGTCAGGCCGTAACGGATGACGTGCGCGTCGAGAAGTCTCGCGGAGCGCAGGGCGCTTTCGAACGGGCCCATCATGAGGCCCGAGCTGACGATGGGCGTCATGTCGAGGTCGCCGAGCCGGTCGCGCAGGGCGCGGATCTCGTCGTCGCCCAGCGCCCTCAGCCACGGATCGAAGATTTCGAGCGCCTTTGCGCCGAGCTCGGCCGCGATTGCAATGAACCCTTCGAGGCCCGTCCCCTTCGCATTGGCCCGCGGGCCGCCCGAACCCTGCAGCCCGAGATGGTAGGTGAGGCCGTACGGATTCAAGCCCAGCGCGAACGTGCGCCCGCGCCGGCTCTTCCCTTCCTCCTGCACATTATCGTTCATCGCAGCCCCGCGTCGACGGTGAGCGTTTGCTTGGTGATCATCCGGCTGTCGTCTGCGGCCAGAAACAGCGCCGCGCGCGCCACCTCGCCGCCGAGCAGCGTCACCTTGATGGATTGACGCCGGACCATCGCCTCGACCGACTCCGGCGTCGTGTACCAGAGGCGGCGCTGCCGCTCGGTCATGACCGCGCCAGGCTCGATCGCGTTGACCCGGATATTGTCCGCCCCGAAAGCCCGCGCGAGCGCGCGGGTCAGTCCCACGACCCCGGCCTTCGCCGTCGAATAGGCTGGCATTTCCGAAGCGCCGGCGCGCCAGGCGATCGAGGAGAGATTGATGATCGAGCCGAATCCGAGTTCACGCATCTGCGGATGCACAGCCTGCGCGGCGAAGAAATGATGGCGCAGATTGACGTTCTGCGCATGGTCCCAATAAGCGACGTCGATAACGTCAAACGCGCGCCGCTCATCATCGGCGGCGTTGTTGATGAGCGCCGCGATCGGTCCGAACGCGTCGCGAGCCTTTCTGATCGACGCCTGAAGCGCCGGAATGTCGGTCACGTCGCATTTAAGAAACAGCGCGCTTCCGCCGGCCACGGCGAGCTCCTTGGCGAGTCGTTCGCCAACGTCCGCCTGCAAGTCGCAGAAGGCGGTATGCGCATGGTTGCGGGCGAAGGCGCGCACGATGTCGGCGCCGATCCCGCTCGCGCCGCCGCTGACGAAGACGGCGCGACCTTCGAGGCTCGGATAGGTCGCGAAGGTCAAGCGGCCGCCTGCGGGATCAAAGCCTGCGTGGCGGGGTCGAACAAGCAGGCGTGCGACATATCGATCCCCATTGGCAGCGATTCGCCGAGCCGCGGCGCATGATCGGGATCGAAACGACCCACGATTTCATGGTCGCCGACCTTGAGGACGGCGTGCGTCTCGGCGCCGGTGGGCTCGACGACCTCGATTGCCGCGGTCAGCATGGCGAGCGAAGGCTTCTGCGCCTTGAGGTTCTCGCTATAGCGAAAGAGGTGCTCGGGGCGAATGCCGAGCACGACCTTGCTGTCCGCAGGGCGCGCCGCAGGCGTTTGCGCGAGCGGGAGCGTCGCCGTTTTGCCGTCTTGAAGCTCAATCGCGACCGCCGGCGCGTTGTCGAGCTTGGTCAGCTCGGCGGGAATGAAATTCATCGACGGCGACCCCATGAAGCCGGCGACGAACATGTTGGCCGGGCGATCATAAACGGCCTGCGGCTCGTCGAACTGCTGGATCGCGCCATGGTGCATGACGGCGATGCGCGAAGCGAGCGTCATCGCCTCGATCTGGTCGTGGGTGACATAGACGGTCGTCTTGCCGACCCGCAGATGCAGCTTCTTGATTTCGGTGCGC
>DASRSL010000165.1:0-41351 GCA_035656495.1 Roseiarcus sp. | reverse complement strand
AATCTCGAGCGGGCGAAGGCGCAGTAGGACAGGCCCGCCGGGCGCCGAGAACCCCCTCTCCCGTTCGGGAGAGGGGCCGGGGGTGAGGGCGCCGGACGGCGCAGGGAAAGGCGCATGGCATTGGAGCGCCGCCAATTTGCGAGACTGCTGCGGAAGCGGCAGACGAATCCGGAGGACATCCTTTGGCGATGCTTGCGCGGCTCTCGCTTTCACGGAACGAAGTTTCGCCGGCAGGTTCCTTTCGACCGCTTCGTCGTCGACTTCTACTGCCACGCGGCCAAGCTCGTCGTGGAGCTCGATGGCAAGCAGCATGAGTGGTCCGCGGACTATGATGCGGAGCGGACGAAGGTATTGCAGAGCCGCGACGTCAGCGTTATCCGCTTCACCAACGCGGAGGTGGAAGGCGATCTCGACTCCGTTCTCGCTCGGATACATGAAGCGCTGCGACTGCCTTTCGACTGAAGGCGCGGTCCCCTCACCCCCGGCCCCTCTCCCGAACGGGAGAGGGGGGAGGCCGATATGACAGGCTCATGGGATTCCGCTAGTGTTTCCACATGACAATGACGCGCGAGAAGCCATTCGCTGACGATCTTGACCTTGCGGCTTACGCGTTTGCCGAGGCCGCCCGGTACGCGCGGCTGCCCGTGGCGACGTTGCGGGCCTGGGCGCTCGGCCGCCATGACCCGACAAGCGAAGGCGGCGGCTGCTTTACCCCCCTGATTCGGCCCGCTTCGCGGCAGCCGCCTTTGCTCTCTTTCTCGAACTTGATCGAAGCGCACGTTCTGCGGTCGCTGAGGACCGAGCACGGGGTCTCGGTCAAGGCTCTGCGAAGCGCATTCGATCGTGCGGTTCGGCCGTTTCTGAATCGGCTCGCAGCGACCTACTTCGAGAATTGCATCCTTGCCTCGCTGCGCCATGCGCTGCTACCCAGACTCATCTCCGGCGAATTGCGGGTGAAGGACGCCGAGCCGCTCGCCGAGGCCGCCTGCGTGTGAGGCGACGAAGACCGCCATGCTGCCGCTGATCGCCGAACGCCGGTCCGAGATCGCCGACATCTGCCGCCGCTTCGGCGTCAGCCGCCTCACCGTGTTCGGCTCGGCGGCGCGCGGGGAGGACTTCGACCCGGCGCGGTCGGACGTCGACTTTCTCGTCGCCTATGAACCGGCGTCGAACGCCGAGCTCGGCGACTATTTCGCGCTGCGCGACGAGTTGGCGGCGGCCGTGGGCCGCCCCGTCGACCTCGTCGTCGAGGGCAGCGTGCGCAATCCGTTCGTTCGCGCTGGCATCGAGCGGTCGGCGGAGACGCTCTATGGAGCGTGATCCGTGCGCCTATCTCTGGGACGCGAGGGAAAGCGCGGATGCGATCGCGGAGTTCGTGCGCGGGCGGACGTTCGACGACTATGTCGCTGACGTGATGCTGCGTTCGGCGGTCGAGCGGCAGTTCGAAATCATCGGGGAAGCGCTGCGGCAGCTCGAAAAGGCGGCGCCCGATCTGGCGCTGAGGCTTCCCGAGCGCACAAAAGCGATCGCGTTCCGCAACATTCTGATCCACGGCTACAATTCGATCGACGACGCCATCGTCTGGCGCACCATTCATGAAAGCCTGCCGGCTCTGCGCGCGCGCCTCGCCGCGCTGCTCGACGAGGCGGGAAACGCATGAGCCCTTTCGCCGAGTCGGTGGTCGAAGAGGCCGCCCTCGCCTGGCTCGAAGCTTTGGGCTACGCGGTGCTGCATGGCCCCGACATGGCGGTCGGCCAGCCGGCCGCGGAGCGGCACGATCCAGCGTTTCGGGACGTCTTGCTCAAAAAGCGCCTGCGCAACGCCCTGCTCCGCCTCAACCCCGACCTGCCGCCTGAGCCGCTGGAGGACGCATACCGCAAGCTGACGCGCGCCGAGGCGCCGACGCTGATCGAACGCAACCGCGCGGTCCACCGGATGCTCGGCGACGGCGTCCCGGTCGAGTATCGCCGCAAGGACGGCTCGATCGCCGGGGCGCAGGCGCGCGTCATCGATTTCGAGACCCCCGAGAACAACGACTGGCTCGCCGTCAATCAGTTCACGGTCTCTGAGGGACAACACACGCGCCGGCCGGACGTGGTGCTGTTCGTCAACGGGCTTCCGCTCGCCGTGATCGAGCTGAAGAACCCGGCCGACGAGAACGCCACCATCTGGTCCGCCCACCAGCAGCTCGAGACCTATCAGGAGCAGATACCCGCCTTGTTCACCAACAACGCCGCCCTCGTCGTTTCGGACGGCGCGCAGGCGCGCGTCGGCGCACTCGGCGCCGGCAAGGAATTGGTTCAAGCCCTGGCGCTTCACCTCAACCGAAAAATAAGAAGGGCCGTCGGGAGGGGCGTTTCCACCCCAGCCATCGCCGACCGGATCGATGCGGGAGAGACGAGGACATTGCAGCCGACTACGATCTCGGCCCCTGGGAAGTCGAACAAGCCGCCCTCTGTGAGCGAGCGGCTTGAGCTTCATCGACTTCACCGATCGCGACCTCGGGAAACGCTTCCCCGAAATTCTCAGATCGGGCGGTCTCACCGTCGAACGGCACGCAGATCATTTCGCGCCGGATGCGCCGGATGAGTCCTGGCTTGAAGCGGTGGGCAAGCGCGGCTGGATCGCGCCCACTCATGATCGTCGAATTCGATACAAACCGAACGAGCGTGACGCCGTGATGCGACACGGGCGTCGCCCTGCTGGTCATCGTCGGCGCGGCGCCATTTCCAGACCTCGCCCGCGCGTTCGTGGCGACCTTACCGCGCGTCGAACGCTTCTTGCGAACCACAAGCCGCCGTTCATCGCCAGGGTCTACCGACCTGCGCCAGCTGAGAGCGCGCGTGGCGCGACGGCAGGACGTGCCGAGCTTTGGTATCCGTGAGGGTGAAAAAGCGTCGGCGTCGTCAATCAACGAACGCCGCCGCCTACGGCTGGCCCGAGGACATCGCAACCGAAGACGCCCTCGCGCGCGAACGGGCGAAGGCGGGGGAAGCGCGAACCGCCTTAACGTCGCTCAATAGACACCTTCGCGCGGGAACCCCGCAAAAGGTCGAGAAGTTGTACACAAACGCCGCGGGCGGGCTGCGAATCCGAGCGGCGCTGTCAAGCTGCGCGCGGCTGCACGTCGCGTTCGATAGCGGCGCCGGTCTCGCGCCAGGCCTTGCTCAGATCGTGCATCGACTGCAAATTGAGCCAAAATTCGGGACTCGTGGCGAAGAAGCGCGCGAGCCTGAGCGCAGTGTCGGCCGTCACTGCCCGCTCGCCCTTGACGATGGCGCCGATGCGGGTGGAAGGCACGCGCAGGGCGAGCGCGAGCGCGTTTGCCGACAGGCCGAGCGGCTTGAGGAATTCTTCGCTGAGCACCTCGCCCGGGTGAACGGTCACGCGGTCGGGCGTGGCGACAGTCTTGGCGGCCCCTCTCCTAATGGTAGTCGACAATTTCGACATCCCTCGGCCCCTCCTTGGTCCAGACAAAGCAGATGCGCCACTGATCGTTAATTCTGATGGAGTGCTGGCCCTTACGATGTCCGGCAAGCGGGGGAGCGCGCGTGACCCGTCTGAGGGACTTGAAATCATCCCGCCCGACTTCGCCCCACCACTTCGTCGACAAAATCGTCCATCCGCTTGGCGACCGCGCTGATGTCGAAGAGCGCGACGACACGGGCGCGGCCGGCGCGGGCGAGCTTTTCGCGCAAGGCGGGCGAGTCCATGAGCGAGGCGAGCCGGACGGCGAGGCCCTCGGAATCGGCCGGGTTGGCGATCTCGGCGTGCTCTCCGCAGACTTCGGCGAGGCCGCCGAGCCCGGAGGTCAAGAGCGCCGCGCCGCTCGCGAGCGCCTCGAGGGCGGTGCGGCCGAAGGGTTCGGGCGTCTTGGTCATGACCATCGCGACGGCGGCCTTCTCGAAAGCCCGCTTGACCTCGGCGTAAGGCAGGTTCGTCTCGATCGTCACCCGGCCGGCCATGCGCGCCGCGGCTTCGCGCAGCCCCTCCATGGTCTTGGGCTCTCGGTCGGTCGCCGACAGGATGAAGCGCGCCCGCCAGTCGGGACGCGACGGCAGAAGACGCGTAATCGCCGCCATGGCCTCGAGATGGCCCTTGTCGTCGAGCGCCCGGCCGACGGAGAGGATCGTCTTCTCCTTCGGGCCCTGGTCGAACCACGCCGCCATGTCGAGCCCGTTCGGCACCGCGCGCATCGGCCCGCGCGCCTTGGGGAAGTTCGCGAGAAACCGGTTGGCGCAGTCCTCGCTGACGAAAGCGAGCCCCGAGATGCGGCCGAGCTCGGCGTCGCGCGCGATGCGTTTTAAGCGGCTTATGGCCGGTTTCTCGTAGGCGTGGCTGTGCAGGACCACCGGCAGGCGGGCGACGGACGCGATCAGAGATGCGGCCGGCAGGTGGTTCTCGACGATCGCGACGTCGACGGCTCGCCGCCGCAGCATCCGCGCGACGCTGAAGGCCTTGGCGAGATTGCCCCCGAAGGCGGCGTCGGGGACGGTTTCGATCGCGATTCCGTCGAACGGCTCGTCCACCTTCGGACAGACGACCAGGGTCGAGCGCGCGTAGCGGCTGCTCCGCGCGAGGTCGCGCACGCAGAGCTCGACCGACGAGGCGAGGCGCGGCCCGAAATGGGCGTTTCGCAACAGGACGTAGGCGATGGTCGGGTCGCGGATGGCGCGAAATGCCGGACGGGGTGTGGGCCGCTGCATAAGACCTTAGTCCAATCGCACGAACGTCACCGCGAACCTTCAAAGACGCGGAATTCGAGCGGCTCATCCATCTTGCCTACCTATCACAGGCGCAACGGATCGCGCATGGCCCGTTTTGGGAACCCCCACCCCCGTGTTGCACGACCATCACCGCGAACGCTTCATCGGCGCATTCCTGCTTTCCGCACCCCATCCGGCGCTACGCGCCACCACCCCCGCTTCGCGGAGAAGGGGTGACTTGACGCTCGCCGGGAAGAGGGAGGGCAATTGCCGCGGGCAGCGATTCTTGCTTCAAAAGCCACCGCCCCCGGGTGTATCGCGGGGGAATGGGGAATTGGAGCGCAGCAGAAGGATGCCCATGGTCTCTCCCCGAAACACCGGCCTCACCCATATCGGCGCCGAAGGCGAAGCCCGGATGGTGGACGTATCGGAAAAGGATTCGACGAGCCGCGTCGCTGTCGCCGAGGGCCGGATCCGCATGGCTCACGCGACGCTTCAGGCGATCCTCTCCGGCGACGCCAAAAAGGGCGACGTGATCGGCGCCGCGCGCATCGCCGGGATCATGGCCGCCAAGAGGACGGCGGACCTCATCCCGCTCTGCCATCCGCTGCAGCTGAGCAAGGTCGTGGTCGACATCGCGCCCGACGAGACCCTCCCCGGCCTCGCCGTCCGCGCCGAGGCGCGCTGCGTCGGGCCGACCGGGGTCGAGATGGAGGCGCTGACCGCGGCCGCCGTCGCCTGCCTCACCGTCTACGACATGGCCAAGGCGATCGACCGCGGCATGGTCGTCGAGGCGATCCGTCTCCTCGAGAAGCGCGGCGGCAAATCGGGCGAATGGCGCGCGAAGGAGCCTTAGCGAATGAGCGGCATGATCACGGTCGAGGACGCGCTCGCGCGCGTGCTCGCTTCAGCCGAGCCTCCTCTCATGGAGGAGCGCGTCAAGCTTGAGGCCGCTCACGGCCGCGTGCTCTCGCGCGACCTCGTCGCGCTGCGCACCCAGCCGCCTTTCCCCAATTCCGCGATGGACGGCTATGCTTTGCGCGCGGCCGACGCTTCCGCCCTCCCCGCGACTCTGACCGTGATCGGCGAATCCGCCGCGGGGCGGGCCTTCGGCGGCGTGGTCGGGCCGGGTCAGGCGGTGCGGATCTTTACCGGCGCGCCTTTGCCCGAGGGCGCCGACGCGATCGCCATCCAGGAGGACGTGCGGCGCGACGGCGACCGGATCGAGCTCACCGCCGCGGCTGCCGGCGACAACCTGCGCCCGGCGGGACTCGACTTCAGCGAGGGCGAGGCCCTCATTCCGGCGGGGCGGCGCCTCTCGCCGCGCGACGTCGCGCTGGCGGCGGCGGCCAATCATGTCGATCTGCCGGTCCGCAGGCGGGCGCGGGTCGCGATCCTCGCGACCGGCGACGAGCTCGTCGCCCCGGGCGGAACGCTCGGCCCCTCGCAGATCGTCGCCTCGAACAATTTCGCCGTGGCGGGAATCGTCGAAGCCTGCGGGGGCGTCGCGATCGATCTCGGCATCGCTGGCGACACGCTGGAGGCGCTCGATGAGGCGATCCGGCGCGCCCGAGGCGTCGAAGCCGACGTCCTTGTGACCCTCGGCGGCGCCTCCGTCGGCGACCACGACCTCGTGCAGAAGGCGCTTGTCGGCGCCGGGATGGAGCTCGGCTTCTGGCGCATCGCCATGCGGCCAGGCAAGCCGCTGATGCATGGGCTGCTCGGCGGCATGCGGGTGCTCGGGCTGCCCGGCAATCCGACCTCGTCGATTGTCTGCTCGATCGTGTTTCTGCGCCCGCTGCTGCGCGCGCTGCACGGCGAGCCGGACGCAGGCAGAGACCCGAGCCGCCTTGGCCGCCTCGCCGCTGGCCTTCCGCCGAACGGGCTCCGTCAAGACTACATGCGCTGCTCGCTCGCTCACGGCCCCGGCGGAGCGCTCATGGCGACGCCGGCGGAGATGCAGGATTCCTCGCTCGTCAAGGTCATGGCGCGCGCCGACGGCCTGATCGTCAGGGCGCCGCACGCCCCGGCGACCCGGGCGGGCGACCCGTGCCGGGTCATCGCGTTCGAGGGGATGGGGGTGTAGTCCGGGGCGTCGAAGCCTGCTCGCATACGGCGGTCTCATGCCTCGCCATGTTGTCGGGACTCGAGGCGGCGCTCAATATGCTTTGGCAGGCCGGCGTCTTTCAGAATGCCATTTGCGGTGTGGCGGGACTTGATCCGAACGGGCACGACGATCGGCTTCCCTGTGGGGTGGTCCAAATGTCATGATCGCCCTGGCCCCGTCGGAGAAAGGCGCATCCCGCCTCATTCAACTTGAGCCGGACCGCCTTGCCGAAGTCTCTCACGCCGCGGCGCGGTCGCGCACCGAGGCGTGCGCGATGATTTCAATCTGGATTTCGCCGCCGCCCGCGTTCTCGTCGCCGGCGCCCGCGTTCTACGTGCAGTCCCTCGACATCGGAGTGCCCCACGTACCAGACGCCGGCGTCATCATCGTGAGCGGCCTTGACAACGGCGATACGCATTTTGGCGGTTCCTTCGAAACTGGGCGCAGCATAACCGAACGCGGGCCCCAAACGTAGCCCGCCCCGCAGAGAGGGACCACGGAACCGGCCTCCCCGATCAGACGCGCGCGCCGACGATCGCCCGCCAGAAGCCGGTGTAGCCGAGCTCGAAACCGACCATCGAGTAGTCGAGATCGATCCCGTCCAGCACCTCGTAGGCGGAGTTGTTGCAGATCGAGAAGATGATCAGCCCGTCCCTCGATATGTGATGGCGCGCCTGGCGCAGGTAGGACTCGGTGATGCGGCCGTGCGGGTCGCACAGGCTGTACCTTTCGATGTCGTTCTCGGGGTTCTTGTCGACCATCGGCGTATTGAAGACGATCAGATCGAAGTCCGTTTCGTCGATCTTCTCGAACAGGTCCGACTGGAAGGCGGTCAGGCTCACGTCGTTGAGCCGCGCATTGTCGAGCGTCGCCCGGACGGCGACCTGAGAAATGTCGGTCGCGACGGTTCTCGAAGTCCAATTGGCTGCGATGAACAGGGAGATGATCCCGCAGCCCGCGCCGATCTCGAGCGTCTTGCCGATCAGGTTCGGGTTCATCGCCTTGATGTTGCGGATGAAGAACTCCGAGCTCGAATCCGGCAGCGGGTGGTAGACGCCGGCCGGAACGTCGACGATCAGCCCGTCCGTCTCGATCCGCTCGGGAACCGCTTGACGGCGCACCAGCGCCGCGTGGGCCGCCGCGATGTCGAAATGCGCGGAGTTCACCAGACACGCGAGGCCAAGCTTGCGAAGGACGGAGCCCCGGGCCCCGACCCGATATTCGATGTTCATAACGCATCGCCTTTCGAACGCTCGGCGCGATTCCCCACCCGTCGTCCCGACGGCGGCGTTCGCACGCCGCCCGAGGCTGTCAATCTCTTAAACGTATTGTCGCGTCAGTTGAATCACGCTTCCCGCCCGCGTTCGCTCTCGTGCCACTCCGCCAGGAGCCAATGCGACAGCGCGGTAAGAAGGACATGAATGGTGATGCCGGCGACCGAGATCAAGAGGAGCGCGGCGAACATTCGGGGAATGTTGAGACGAAATCCCGATTCCACGATTCGATAGGCGAGGCCCGAACCCTGGCCGGCCGAACCGGCGGCGATCTCCGCCACGATCGCGCCGATCAGCGCAAGGCCGCCGCTGATGCGCAAGCCGGCGAGAAAATAGGGCAGCGCCGCCGGGAGCCTGAGCAGCATGAACTGCTGGAAGCGCGTGGCGCGGTACATGCGAAACAGATCGACGAGATTGTGGTCGGCGGACGAAAGCCCGAGCGTGGTGTTGGCGAGGAGCGGAAAGAACGCGACCAGGAAGGCGCACACCAGAACCGCCAGCGCGGGGGTCAGGTAGATCAAGAGCAACGGCGCGATGGCGACGATCGGGGTCACCTGCATGGCGACCGCGAACGGATAGAACGCGCGCTCCACGAGACGCGACTGAGCGAAGATGATCGCCAGACTCACGCTTCCGACCACCGCCGCGAGCAGGGCCTTCAATGTGATCGACAGCGTCACCCAAAGGGAGGCCGAGAGGGTCGGCCAGTCGCTGATGAGCGTGGCGATGATGACGCTCGGCGCGGGCAAAAGGTAGGGCGGGATGCCGAAATAGCGAACGATTCCTTCCCAGACGAGGAGCCCGAGGCCGAGCGTGAAAGCGGGAACGACATAGCCGACGACGTCGTCGCGGGTCATTCGGCGAGCTCGCTCGGCACAGGCTCGCCCATCGCCATATGCAATGCGGCGGACGTGCGGCGACACGCTTCGGAATAGGCGGCGGTCAGCCGAAACCCCTCCCGTCGCACGGCGGGGGCCTCGACCAGGATTTCCGCGACCGCGCGCCCCGGCCGCGGCGCCATCACGACGATTCGGTCGGCGAGGTAGACGCTCTCGAACACGGAATGGGTGACGAAGACGACCGTGGCGCCGAGCGCAGACTGCAGCGCCGCGAGGTCGTCGTTGAGCTTGAGACGGGTGATTTCGTCAAGCGCGGCGAAAGGCTCGTCCATCAGCAGCACCGACGGGCGGGTCACCAGTGCGCGGGCGATCGACACTCGCATTTTCATGCCCCCGGACAGTTGACGAGGATAGGATTTGGCGAAGCTCGACAGGCCGACGTGGGCCAGCGCCTCCTCGACGCGCGGCCTCGCCTTCTCCTTCGACAAGCCGGCCAGACGGAGCGGCAGCCAGACGTTGGAGAACACGTCCGACCAGGGCATCAGGGTCGGCTCCTGAAAGACGAAGCCGAATTCGGGCCGTTCGCAGCTCCAGGCGATCTCGCCTCGCGTCGCCGCCGTGAGGCCGCTGAGAAGCCTGAGAATGGTGGACTTGCCGCATCCCGAGGGCCCCAGCAAGGCCAGAAACTCGCCGCCGCGGATCTCGAGGTCGAGCCCCGACAAGGCCGTGACCTGATTGGCGAAAACCTTGTCGACCGCCTTGAACGCGGCGAGCGGCGCCGCGTTCGCCTTGGAAGAAGCCGCCTGTCCCGCGGACGGAAAAGTCAAGACCCTTGTCATTTGGCGTACCAACAGGCCGGCTGCGGCGCCGGTTCCCGCCACCGGCTCCCTCGCGACCGCGCGTTCGCGGGCGGAGGCATCGTCCTATCGACCCCGGATTCCAGGAGTCGCGAACTCCTTGTCACACCGAAACGCCGCATCGGCCGCCAGTATATAAGCACTTGAGCGGCCGAGCCTATAGGCCCCCCTGGTCCGGGTCAAACTGTCGCGCGGAATTCGGCGGCAAGCCGCCACAAGCTGCTTATCCTTGACGCCGGACTCGCGGCCGTGCGATCTGCGTTCGAGACAAAGTCGTCTCGCCACAGCGCTCGCTCCGATGATGAAGGATTACGTATCCGACAATCTCGACGTCCCGAGCCTCGATCACCTGTTTCCCAACATGATCGTGGCCGACAAGAGCGTGTCGAGCTGGCCCTGGCTGCGGCGCGACATCGATCATCCGTTCCGGGTCGACCGGCGCAACCCGATCGTCGGATTCATCAACCGCGACGAGGCGGCGGTCCTCTATTCCAACGCGCGATTGTTTGAAGGCCGCAGGGGCGTCGAGATCGGCGCCTGGCGGGGCTGGTCGACGGCCCATCTCGTCGCCTCGGGCCTTAGGAGCCTTCATGTCGTCGAGCCGCTGCTTGCCGATCCGGTTTGGCGTGCGGAGCTCGAAGAGGTTGCCCGCGCCGCCGGCGGATGTGTGACGATTCTTGTGCGGGAGCCAAGTCCTGCGGCGATCGAGCGCCTGGGCCAATCCGGAGCGCGGTGGTCGTTCGCCTTCATCGACGGCGACCACGACGGCGAGGCGCCGAGGCGCGACGCGCTGGCGCTCGCCCCCTATCTCGAGCCGACCGCGATGGTCCTCTTTCACGATCTGGTCGTACCGGATGTCGCCAGGGGTTTGCGCTCGCTCGAAAGGAGCGGCTGGAACGTCATGGCCTACCAGACCGCCCAGATGATCGGCGTCGCATGGCGGGGCGAGGTCGCTCCGGTCGCGCACAAGCCGGATCCGTCGCAGGCCTGGCGGGTTCCGGAGCATTTGCGCGGGATCGACGTTTCCGGGCAGGCGCAGGCTAAGAGCCGCGCCGAACAGAGGAGATGAAACATGACTTGGGTCACACATGCCGGAGTCTTGCTGGGCGCCGCGGCGCTCGCTGCGTTCGCTCCCCCCGCACGGGCCGACGAGGCCCAGGTCGCGCGCGGCCGCTATCTCGTGACGATCGCCGGCTGCTCCGACTGTCATACGCCCGGCGCGCTTCTGGGGGCGCCGGACATGAAGCGCTATCTCGGCGGCTCGAACGTCGGCTTCTCCATTCCCCGCCAGGGCGTGTTCGTCGGCCAGAACCTGACTCCCGACAAGGAGACCGGTCTGGGAGACTGGACGGACGAACAGATCGTGACTGCGATCCGCAAGGGCAAACGCCCGGACGGCGGCAGTCTTTCACCCGTCATGCCGTACCCCGCGTTGTCGCATCTCACCGACGAGGATGTTTCGGCGGTCGTGGCGTTCCTGAGGAGCCTGCCGCCCGTCCACAACATGGTCGTGAACTACAAGCCGACGGAGAAAGCGCCGATCGCAGTCTCAGCCGTGCTGCCGCCCGACGTCTACAACGCTCTGCCCGCCTCGCAGAAGTGAGGGAGGAGCGCGCCTGGCGCCGTCGCCTCCTTCACTCGGCGCCGCCTCCGTCATTTCGGCGCCGGCAGGTCCTTCGGCCTGAGATCGAGGCCTACGCCCTTGTTGACGAACTGCAAGGTGTAGGCCTTCTTGTAGTCGATGCCGGCCTTGACGACGCCGGCCTTCACCATCTTGTCGTAGAAATCCTTCCACCTCGCATCGGTCATCGCGCCGATGCCCATGGTCAGGGTGTCGCCTGAATCGACGATGCCGTATTCCTTCATCTTGGCGACCGAGTAGGCGATCTGATCGTCGGTCAGTTCCGGGTTCTCTTTCTTGATCATTGCGTTCGCCTTGGCGTTGTCGTGGTATAGATAGTTGTACCAGCCGATCGCCGAGGCGCTGACGAAGCGCTGCACCATGTCGGGGCTCCTGTCGACGATCTCGCGGCGGGTGATGATCTCGGTCGAATAGGTCGTGTAGCCCCGATCGGCGAGCAGAAACACGTTGGGCTTGAAGTGGCCCTGCTTCTCGACCTCGTAGGGCTCCGAGGTGATGTAGCCTTGCTGGATCGAATGCGCGTCGTAGATGAAGGGCGCCGAGTTGAAATTGTACGGCTTGATATTGTCGTCCTTGAAGCCATAGGCGACGCGCATCCAGGCCCAGAAGGTGTTGACCGCGCCGGCGCTGACGAAGGCGGGCTTCGCGCTGGGCAGGTCCTCCCACTTGTCGTGGCCAACCTCCGGATGCGACATGAAGCACTGCGGGTTCTTCTGGAAATCGGCGGCGACGGCGATGAGCGGAATGTTGTTTTGAACGTCGAGGAAATCGCCGATCATATCGCCGCCCATGAAGAACTCGATCTTGCCGGCGATGAGCAGCATGGCCCCGTTCGACGTTGGCCCGCCGGGCATAATGGTGACGTCGAGGCCGTATTTCTCATAAGTCCCATCGACCAGCGCCTGAAAGTAGCCGCCCGCCTCGGGATCGGCGAGCCAGTTGGTGGCGAACGTCACCTTGTCGAGAGCGAAGGCCGGCTGGGCCAAGGCCGCCGCGCCCATGAAAGCGGCGATGATCGAAGCGCGCATGAGGTTTCCTCCAAGGTTTCTTGAGGAGGCGCCGAAGTGCGTGCGATGCCTCCGCTCCCGCCGGCCGATGTTCGCCGCCCGGGATTCGCCGCACCTTAGACGGACGGCTCCGAGGCGTCGATTCCAAATTCATCGCCCGTCTCATGCCGCGCCGGGCCGGGACTGGCGTTTCGGCCGGATCGTCGCTAACCGGTCGCTGTCCTTCCGGTCGAAGGGAGATCGGCCCATGCGCCTCTGGATCAAGGACCCGCTCGCAATCCTCGCGACGAACGCGGAGCGCGGAATCGTCGTCGAGGGGTCACGGATCGTCGAATGCGTTCCGCGCGGCGGAGCGCCTGCCGCCGCGCCCTGGGAGGCGACCTTCGACGCCTCGCGCCACGTCGTCCTGCCCGGTCTGATCAACGCGCACCATCATTTCTACCAGACGCTCACCCGCGCCCATCCGGCCGGCGCCGCGCAGGAGCTCATTCCCTGGCTCAAGGCGATGGAGAGCATCTGGGAGCGTATGACGCCCGCGGCGCTGCGCATCGCCGTCCGCATGGCGCTGGTCGAGCTTCTGCTGTCCGGCTGCACGACGGCGGCCGATCACCACAACCTTTTTCCGCCGGGCCTCGACCGCGCAATCGACATTGAGGTCGGGGAGGCGAGGAAGCTTGGAATGCGCATGACGGTGACGCGCGGCTCGATGGGCATTTCGGAGAAGGACGGCGGGCTGCAGCCCGACTCGATCGTCCAGGATTCCGACGCCATTCTCGAGGACAGCGAGCGGGTTCTCAAGACTTTCCACGATCCGAGACGGGGCGCGATGTTGAGGGTCGCGCTGGCGCCCTGCTCGCCGCTCGCCGTGCCGCAGCGCGTGATGTCGGAATCAGCGAAGCTCGCCGAGCGCTACGGCGCGCGCCTGCACTGTCATCTCTGCCAGTCGCCCGACGAGGACGAATACGCCGTGCAGACGTTCGGCAAGCGCTCGGTCGATCTTCTGGAGGACGCGGGATGGCTCGCCCCGCGGACCTGGGTCGCGCATGGCGTCCATTTCAACGACGACGAGATCCTCCGGCTCGGCCGCGCCGGCGTCGGCGTCGCGCATTGCGCCGCCTCGGACATGACGTTCGGGGTGGGAATCTGCCCGGCACGCGAGCTCGAGGCGGCCGGCGTCGCGGTCGGGCTCGGCGTGGACGGCTCGGCCTCGAACGATTCCTCCAACATGATGGAGGCGGCGCGCCAGTCCCTGATGCTTCAGCGCCTGCGTTACGGTCATGCAGCGTTCAGTCCTTACGACGCGCTGCGCTGGGCGACAGAGGGCTCGGCGCGATGCCTCGGCCGCGACGACATCGGCCGCATCGCGCCCGGCCTCGAGGCCGACCTTGCGCTCTTCCGTCTGGATGAGCCCCGCTTTTCCGGCGCGCAGGACTTGATCGCGGCGCTTATCGTCTGTGGCGCCCATCGCGCCGACCGCGTCATGGTCGCCGGCCGCTGGCGGGTCATCGATGGCGCGCCGGAAGGAATCGACCTTGGCGGGCTCATCGCCAAGCACAAGGCGGCCGCGAAGGCGTTCGCGTAAGAGCTGCGCACTCGGTTCAGGGCAGGAAATCGTCGGCGAGGACTTGCTCGATCGTCCAGGGGCAGGCCTCGGGCAGATGGTACAGGTCCGTCTGATCGAGAGCGTAGTCGCGCGATAGCGGGTAGGCCTCCGGCAGATATTCGGCGGGATAAGAATGAAGCGAAGGGTTCTCGTTGAGCAACCGTCGGAGACGATAACGGGCTTCTCTAATCGAGCTGCGCCAACTGCCGCACCGCAATTCCGGCCGATATTTCCATTTCAGGAGGTGGAGGATCAGGTTCTCGAGCCGGGATTCGATCTGGTGACGGTTGCTCCTTCCCAAGGTCTCGATTTCCTCCGCCAGATTGTCCCAGTCAAGCTCGTTCGACGCTCGCCGTCGCAAGGCGTCGGCCTGCGCTTTCGTCCATTCGAAGAGGTCGGATTCGTAGCTCATGCCTCTGAATCTATCATCGATCAGGTCTCGCCCGCCATGGACTTCTTGAACTGAGGCAGGTGCCTCTCCTGGGCGTCGATCATGCGTTCGCGGTAGACGCCGTAGATCCTATCGGTGTCCTTCAGGGTGACGCCGGCGATCGTCGGCGAGGCGAACACGGGCAGCTCGATCCCGCGCCCGGCCAGCTTCTGCGCGGTTTCGGCGATGAGCTCGTGCATCATCATCATCGCAAGGACCGTCGACGAGCCGGCGACCGGCCGGCTCCAGCCCGCAATCTCCACGATGGCGTCCTCGACCGGCGCGCCGGTGTCGATGACGATGTCCGCCGCGTCAGCCAGACGCTTGCCGGAGCTGTGCTGAGCCGGCTTGTCGAGATTGGCGCGCGCGGTGATGGCGACGACCGTCAGTCCGCGCTTCCTGGCGTAGAGCGCGGCATCAATCCCCGACGCGTTGCGGCCCGAATGGCCGAAGATCACGATCACGTCGCCGGCGTTGAGCGGCTCATGATCAAGGAACTTCTCGGCGTAGCCTTCGGTCCGCTCGAGCCAGAGCAATTCGCGCACGCCCCCTGCGCCGAGCACGTTGTGCCACATGACGCGAGGATCGGTCAGCGGATTGAAGCCGACGTAGGAGCCGTAGCGGGGGAAGGCTTCCTGGACCGGGAGCACGGAGTGGCCCGAGCCGTAAAGGTGAACGAGTCCTTTTTTGGCGAGCGTGTCGGCGAAGGCCGAGGACGCCCGTTGGAACGCCTCAGCATTCGCGTTTGCCGACGCTTCCGCGATCTTGATGAGACGGCTGATGTAAAGCGTAGACATGGCGGGCCTCTCCGTCGGGTTTCTCGCGGACCGGGCTGGCCGCGACTGGGCGTGACCGTTCGACTGGGAACCGCTTAGGGCGCGCCGGCCGATCGGGCAACTTCCGCCCGATCATGTCCGCCGCCACTCCTCGCCACGCGCCGCCGCGAAGGCCGCTCCCACCAGACTCGCGCGGCTGCCGAACCGCGCCGGTCTCAGGTCGACGCCGCGCATGTGCGGCGGGAGCCGTCGGACGAGCGCGGACTGGATCAGCGGCCCGAGCAGGTCGAGCGCGTCGGCGACGCCGCCGGCAAAGATGATCGCCTCCGGGGCGAGCAAGGCCGCCGCGCCGGCGAGCGCGACGCCAAGCGCGAGCATCGGCGGACCGACAGCGGCGAGCGCTCGAGGATTGCCGGCGCGCGCGGCGTCGATGAGGTCGGCCCCGTCCCGCAGACGCATGCCCGCGGCGATCCGGTCAAGCGCGCGCCCGGAACTGTGCAGCTCGAGCCAGCCGCTCCGTCCGTCCTCGGGGTCGGCGAGGTCGGCGGCGGCCCAGCCGAACGAGCAGGCGCCGCCGCGGGCGCCCTGGACGATCCGCCCGTCGGCGAGGACCGCCGAGCCAATGCCGGTTCCGACGGCGAGGAGCAGCGCATTCTCGAGGTCCGCAGCGGCGCCCGCCGACGCCTCGGCCAGCATCGCGAAATGCGCGTCATTGCCGAGCGCCAGTTTGATGCCGGGAAAGCGAGACGCGAGGTCGAGCCCATCGAGATACGGCAGATTGGGGACCCAGAGGCAGGCCGCATGCTCGGCCAGCCCTGGAATCGCCAAGCCGAGGCGCGCGGCGCGGCTTTCCTCGAGCTGGCGGCCGATCAGCGCGACGAATTCGTCGAGGGTGCGCGGCGCGGGCCATGCGCCCGCCAGCCGCACGGCGGCCGGATCGTCGATCGAGGCAATCCCCGCACGGCAGCGAGTCCCTCCGAGATCGACGGCGAGAATGATATCGCTCATCCGCTGAGCCCGGAAGCGACGATCGAATCGACGAAGAAGCGTTGCAGGAGCACGAACAGCATGACCGGCGGCAGAACCGCGAGTGTGGCGCCGGCCATGACCAAGCCGGTGTTCATCGCTCCGCGATTGTAACTCAGGAGCCGTGAGAGCGAGACGACGATCGGGTACTGCTCGGTATTGCCCTCGAGCACGGTCAACGGCCAGAGATAGCTGTTCCAGTAGTAGACGAAGGCGAACAGGGTCAAGGCGGCGAGGGCCGGGAGCACCGCCGGCGCCACGATCTGGAAGGCAATGCGGATTTCGGACGCGCCGTCCAGCCGCGCGGCCTCGATCAGCTCGTTCGGAACGCCCTTGATGAACTGGCGCATGAGAAAGACGCCGAAGGCGTTGGCCAGGTTGGGCGCCACCACGCCCATGAGCGACGCGTTCAGGCCGAGGTATCCGACGATCCGATAGAGCGGAATCAGGGTCACGATCGGCGGCAGGAACATCGTCGCGATGAGGACCGCAAACAGGGGATCCCTGAAGCGGAAATCGTGTTTAGCGAAAGCGTAGCCCGCCATCAGGCTCGTGATGTCGACGGCCGCCGTGGTGACGACCGCGATGATTCCGGAGTTGAGGAACGACCGCCCGAGGCTGAGGACGTCCGCGACCTTCCGATAGGCGTCGAGATTGGGAGTCGCCGGCAGCCAGACCGGCGGGATGCTCATGGTCTCCTGCGGCGTCTTCAGGCTTGTCAGCACCATCCAGGCGAGCGGAAAAGCCGCAACCACCGCGACCAGGATGATGAGGATCAGGATGATCGCCTTCAACGGCGCCGTCCTCAGCTTGAGGGCGGACCGGGCCGCGCGCGCCTCGCTCATTCCGGGCCTGCTCTCGCTCTGGCGAAGGCGAAGAGCGCCGCGATGGTGACGACGAGGGCGAGCATCAGCGCCACCGCCATGGCCGATCCCAGGCCGCCTTGGGCGAACTCTATTCCGACCCTCCGAATGTGGTAGGTCAGCACGTTGGTGGAGTCGACCGGCCCCCCCTGGGTGATCAGCGCGACCGGCTCGAACACCTGGACGGCGTTGATGATCGCGATCACCGCGGAAAAGAGCAGCGTGTTCCCGAGCAACGGCAGCTTGATGTAGGCGAAGCGTTGAAGCGGATTGGCGCCGTCGATGGTCGCGGCCTCGAGCACGGCGGCGGGGATTTGCGTCAGTCCGGCGACCGCCAGCACGGTGAAATAGCCGACCTGCTGCCAGACGTTGAGCAGGACGATGGAGGCCAGCGCCGTTCGCGGCGACGAGAGCCACGGGCTCGGCGGGAGCCCGACCCATTGCAGTATCTGGTTCAGCGGACCTGCCGTGGGCGAGTACAGCTTGGAGAAGACCAGCGCCACCGCGATCATCGGCACCATGTAGGTGGAGAACAGGACAGTACGCAGGAAGACGCCGCCCGGCGCGAGCTTCTGATGGACGAGCAGCCCGAATGCGACCGACAGCGGCAGGATCATCGCCACCGAGAGGACGGTGTAGATGGCCGTGTTGGCCAGCGCCGTCTTGAAGTCGCGGCCGACCGTGGTCGATCCGAAGATGTCGAAAAAGTTCCGCAAGCCGACGAAGCGGGCGGTCTCGAATCCTGTCTGGGTGGACCACTCCTGCAGCGACAGCCAGATCGTCAACGCCATCGGAATGAAAACGAAGACGGCGATCAGTCCGGTGGCCGGCGCCAGCATCGCAAAGGCCGGCAGGTTCACTCGGTTCGCCATCCGCGGGCCCGTCTCGTGAAAGCGCGGCGGCGAAGGCAAGCCGCGGCCCATTGGGCCGCGGATCGCTTCAGCGCCTACTTGGCGTTGCGCTCGAGGATCTGAACGGCGTCGCCCTGGGCGGTCTGTTGGGCGGCGGCCGCCGAAAGCTGGCCGAACTGCATCGCCTCGAGCGTCTTTTGCAGCGATTCCGAGAACTCCTGGCCGCCGAGGAGGACCGGAAATCCCTTGGCGTCGGCGAGGGTCTCGGTATAGCCCCTGAGGAACGGATCGCCTTCGAGCCGCGGCCGGAACGTTGAGACGTCGGAGTTGCGGGACGGCAGGATGCCCATCGACATCAGGATGTCGCCCATGGCGGAGGCGCCGTTGGGGCCCGACTGCGGCCCGTTGAGCCAGTCCAGGAAATCCCAGGCCTCCTTCTGCTCCTCCGCCGGCGCCTTGGCGTTGACCACGGTCATCCAGGAATACGAGATCGAACGCGGCTTGTCGCCCGACGGCCCGACGGGAATCGGAGCGGTCGCGATCTCGGAGAATTTGTCTCCCATTCCCGCCTTCAACGCCGACTCCCACCAGTTGGCCATGATGATCATGCCGGTCTTGCCCGAGACGAAATTGTCGAGGTAGGGCCCCGTGGTGTTGGCGTCCGCGGTCCCCATCGAGGGGACGGAATAGCCGGACTTGATCAGCGTCTCATAGAGTTCGAACGTCTGCTTGGCCGGCTTCGTGTCGAGCGTCGGCTTGCCGTCCACGACGAGGTCGCCCCCGTTCGACACGAGCAGCGAGGCGAAGGGATGAACGACGCCCGCCGTCCAGGAATTGATCAGCCCGAAGCCCTGCTGACCCTTGGACTTGTCGGTGAGTTTCTTCGCGTCGGAGAGAAGCTCGTCCCACGTCTTCGGAGGCCCGGCGACGCCGGCCTCGGCGAAGAGCTTCTTGTTGTAGTTGAGCGCATAAAGGTCGATCTCGTTGGGGATGCCGTAGGGGACGCCCCCGACCGAAGCCGCGCCGATCACGCTCGCGGGCCAATTGGACTTGGTCTCGGCCGCGATGGGCTCGGGCGCCCTGGCGACGAGCTGGTTCTTGACGAGGTCCGGCAGCCAGGCGTCGTAGATGCTGGCCATGGTCACGCCATGGGGGCCGCCTCCCGAAGCGCGCAGAGTCGTGAGGAGGTCGCCGAACGGAACCGCGCGAAAGGTGATCTTCGTGTCGGGATGGCTCCTGGAATAGGCCGTGGCGGCTGCCTGCAGCTTGGCCACGGTTTCAGGGGCCCAATGGGTGAGAAACGACAGTTCCGCGGCCCGCGACAGCGCGGTGGTCGAGAGCAGGATCGCGGCGCCGACTGCCGCGCGCGCAAAGACCCGAAACAAATGCATGGCTCTTCCTCCCTTGAGCGTCGTATGCTTTGGGCGACGTTCCGGGCGCAACGGTTAGCGCGAGAAAATGAGGTTGCGCAAGGCTTGTCGGATGACGCCGGCCAGTGGTCCAGCGATCCTACCGCCCGCGTCGTCTCGCCAACTCCCGCTCGACATGGCGCCGGCCGACTTTCTCGACTCTGTACCCGACGTAGCCCGCGATCAGGCCGATGGGGATCAAGATCCACAGAGATGAAGTATAAACCGCGCAAACTGCGATCGCGACCGCGCCGAAGGCCAACGCGACCCAGGTAGAGAATTCGACCGACCCGCTCTTCTCCGTCATGGTCGACTGGATCCCTGTCGTCTGAGCCGCATACGCCTAAAACCCCTCCCCTCCGTCGACCGTCAGCACCTGCCCCATGACGTGGCGGGCGCGATCGCTGCAGAGGAAGAGCGCCGCGTCGGCGATGTCGTCGACGTCGGCGATGCGGCGGGCGGGAATAGACGCGATCATCGCCGCTTCCTCCAGCCGGCCGGCGCGGAAATCCTCGATGACGCCTTCGGTTGCGACATGGCCGGGCGCGACGGCGTTGACCCGCATGCCCCTCGGGGCCCATTCGAGCGCCATCGAGCGGGTGAGGCTGTCGAGCGCCGCCTTCGACGCCGAATAGAGGCCGCAGCCGGGGGCCGGGCGCGCGCCGGCGATGCTGCTGACGTTCACGATCGCTCCGCCCCGCCCGCGCTCGAAAGCCCACCTGGCGAAGGCCCGCGCACAATGGAGCGGGCCGGCCAGGTTGACATTCAGAAACCGCGCCGCCTGCGCCGCGTCGGCGTCGATT
Organism: Roseiarcus sp.; assembly: GCA_035656495.1. Lineage (GTDB taxonomy): Bacteria > Pseudomonadota > Alphaproteobacteria > Rhizobiales > Beijerinckiaceae > Roseiarcus. Next base: position 21,158 of record DASRSL010000165.1, on the reverse strand, counting down.
AGGGGCACGAGCGCGAAGAGGGCAGCGTTGTTGACAAGGATGTCGAGCGCGCCAAACCGCTCGATCGTCGCGGCGACGATCCGCTCGCAGTCGGCGGGGTTCGCCACATCGGCGGGGACGACGAGGACCTCGGCTTCGCTCTGCTCCTCGATCAGCGCCGCGGCATGGCCGAGCGTCGCCTCCCTGCGCCCGGCGATGGCGACACGCGCGTCTTCACGCGCGAAGGCGCGGGCGACGGCGAAGCCGACGCCCGTCCCGCCGCCCGTGACGATGGCGACCTTGCCGGCGAATTCCTTGACGGAGGCGTCAGACACCGAATCGTCCGCTTGCGTGGACGGTTGGATGCGGCGCGCGTGTCCCCCCTTCTCCGCGAAGCAGGGAAGGTGGCCCGAAGGGCCGGATGGGGTGCGGAATGCAGGTAAAGCTCGATGCAGGTTTGCGATCCCGGTTGTGCAATCCGATTTGCGTCGAAGCGGCGGCCCACACCCCATCCGGCGCTTCGCGCCACCTTCCCAAGCAAAGCTGGGGAAGGGAACCGCGCAGCGACTCGAGGGGTCTCACGCCATCGCCTGGAAGCGCTTGGCCAGCGCGCTGATCTTTCGCGCCGTCTCGATGTCGAGATCGGTGATCTTCATGCCGGCGTCATGGGTGCAGAAGGAGAACGAGACCACGTTGTAGGAGTTCTTGAACTCCGGATGATGGTTCATCACCTCGGCCTCGATGGCGATCTCGACGATGAAGGCGATCGCGTCGCGAAACGTCTTGAGCTCGAAGGTCGCCTCGATGTTGGGAATCTTGACCGACCAGTCCGGCAGGTCGGCCAGAGCGGAGCGGATCTCCTCGTCGCTCAGAATTTTGTAATGCGCCATGGGGTGAGCCTCCTTCCATCACTGCGAAGCCGCGTCCGTTCTCGGCTGGTCGAGCCGGACGATCGCCTGTTCGAGCGCGACCGGCGAGACGCGGATCGAGCTGGTATAGGGCTGGTTGAACTCGAGAATGAGAAAGATCGCAACGCCGACGGATACGGCGCCCAGGATGACGATGGCCGCGGCCATCGGATTGAGCTTGGACAGGAGCCCCATGCCGGCGAACATCAAGCAGGACCAGAAGGTCACCGCATAGATCAGCGGCCAGGCGATCGGCGTCGACGCCTGCATCGACATGAGGAGCCGCTGCTCGCCGATGAAGTGGTAGTTGCCCCGCGCTGCTGTCAGCAGCTCCTTCTGCGCGGGCGTCTTCGGATCGAGGCCGTTGAAGAATGTACTGAGGTCGCTCATCGCCTTGTAGGAGGCGTCATAGGCCTGGGCGCGCGAGACGTCGTCGCCCCAGAACTGCTCGTGCGCCCAGACGAGATCGCGCCGCAGCAGCTCGCGTCCCGGATCGCCTTCCGGCCCGTATTGGCGCATTTCCAGGTCGAACTCGAGCGCCCGCGCCGCGATCGTCTGCAGCTCGGTCTGCTGGGTGCTGTGGACGCCGTAGGCCGTCCAGATCAGGAGGCCGAGGGTCAGCGCGAGCAGCAGGGTCAGGAGCCCGACGACGCCGCCGATCATGTCGCGCGAGCGCTCCGCGGTGTGATGCGCGGCGAGCCGCCTCTGCAGGAAGAGGCCGACGAAGCCGCTCGCAGCGATGAGAACGCCGACAAGGATGGCGACGGGTAATGAGTCCATGCGTCGCCTCCCCGCCCTTATGATGATCGCACTCGCGTCGGACGTCGCGACGTCAGATCACCAACTCGCCCGTTGGCACGAAACCCAGCACGGCGCCGTCAGCGAGCGCGGCCGCGATCTCGGGATCTCGGCGTAAATCCTCGATCGCGCGCGGCCCGGGAACGACCTCGCCGTCCGCCCGCGCGTCGTCGCGCCAGAGGCGCACCGCTTCGGCGGCGTTGCGCAAGGCGTCCTCGACAGTGCCGCCTGCCGACGTGCAGCCCGGCAGGTCGGGAACGACCACGCCGAAGGCGCCGCTTTCGCCATCGATCAACGCGAGGTAGAGGGCCATTCAATTCTCCCATCCCGCAGCCTTTTGCAATGGCGCGGGCCACGCCCGTCGACAAAACGCGATGGCGCGGTACGATGATCCTCCCGGGCTCGTGCGGATGCTTATAAACGTCGTGCGCCCCGCCCGGGCGGCATTGCCAGCCTTCTTGTTCCAGGCGCGCCGCGACTTTCGAGCGATTGGTCTCGGCGCGCAGCATCACAATAGACGTATTGGCCGGACCGACACGCGTCAAGCGGGTGTGTGACCGAAAGCCTATTCGTCATCGCGGAACAGCCCTTTGCGTGCGCCTCATCCCCTCCCGGTCGGCAGCAGCGCCCGCAACGCCTCGAGCGTATCCGCCTCGGCGACCGGCTTGTCGCGCCGCCAGCGCAGCATCCTCGGAAACCGCACCGCGACGCCGCTTCGGTGGCGCTTGCTCGGCGCGATGCCCTCGAAGCCGAGCTCGAGGACTTGCGTGGGCTCGACGCTGCGCACCGGCCCGAAAGTCTCGACGGTGGTGCGGCGGATGATGGCGTCCATCTCGCGCATCTCGGCGTCGGAGAGGCCGGAATAGGCCTTGGCGAAGGGGACCAGCTCGCGGTCGGGCGCGCCCTCCCCCGCGCTCCAGAGCGCGAAGGTGTAGTCGCTGTAGACACCGGAGCGGCGGCCATGTCCCCGCTGCGCATAGATCAGCACCGCGTCGACGCTCATCGGGTCGAGCTTCCACTTCCACCAGACCTCGGTCCTGTCGCCGCCCTTGCGGCGGCCGACCCCATAGGCGCCCTCGCGCGCCTTCAGCATCAGCCCTTCCCGGCCGAGCGCGCGCGCCTGCTCTCGGACGACCGCGAGCGCCGGCCAGTCGTCGGCTGCAACCAGCGGGCTCAGGCGCATGGGCAGCCGCTCGCCGCGCGCCATGGCCTCATCGAGCGTCCGCTCGATGAGGCTTTCGAGACGAGCGCGGCGCTCGCGCTGCGGCTCGCCGCGGATATCCCGCCCGTCGATCTCCAACAGATCGTAGGCGATGAAGGCGACCGGCAATTCGCGCATCGTCTTGTCGCTGACGACCTTGCGGCCAAGTCTCTGCTGCAGGCTGGCGAAGGGCGCGAGGCCGTCGAGCGAATCGGCGACGAAATCGCCCGCGGGGGACACGAGGACGACGAGCTCGCCGTCGAGGGCTGCGCCCGAGGGCAGAGCGCGCGCCAGCGGCTCGAGATCGGGATAGGCGTCGGAAATCAGCTCCTCGCCGCGCGACCACACGCGCCACACCTGGCCGCGCTTCAGGAGCTGCGCGCGGATGCCGTCGAACTTCCACTCGACGGTCCAATTGGACGGCGGCCCGAGCGTCTCCTCCATCGCCTCGACCGGCCCCTGCCAGGATTGGGCGAGATAGAAGGGATAGGGCCGGCCGGCGTCGAGCGCGATCGCCTCCGCATGCGCCACATCGCCGATCAGCGCCTGGAAATCGTCGGCCGACGGCGCGCGCCGCGCCTGGGCGTAGCCGATCATGCGCTGCGCCATGCGGCTTTCCTCGACGCCGGCGACCTCGGCCAGCGCTTTCATGACCTGGAGACGCGACACGCCGACGCGCAACTCGCCGGTGATCAGCTTGAAGAAGGCGAGACGCTGGCCTGCGGGCAGCTCCTCGACCCAGCGCTTGAGGCGGGCGTAGCGCTCCTCCTCGTCGAGGGAAGGCAGCGGCAACAGGCGCTCGCGCATCCAGCGGTCGAGCGAGACTTCCTCGCCGGCCTTGCCCTCGGGCAGCAGCAGCGAAATCATCTCGGCGAGATCGCCGACATTCGAGTAGCATTCCTCGACAAGCCACTCGGGCAGGCCCGATCTCTCGACCGCGAGGCGCCACATGAGCCGGGTTGGGACCGTCTGCCGCGGCTTGCCGCCGGCCAGGAAATAGACCATCCAGGCCGCGCTCGCCCATTGCATGGGATCGTCTTTGGCGGCGGCGAACGCCTCGATCAGCGCCGCCTGCTTCGCCCTCGTCGAGGTGGCGGAATCGAGCCGCTTGTAGAGGTCGGAGAAGGCCTTCATGGCGCTGCCTCCGGCGCCGCCTCGTCCGCGGGCGTCTCCTCCTCGCCATAGGGCGTCGACAGGATGCGCGCGTCAAAACCCTTCTCGCGCAGGTAGCGCGTCAATGGCCCGACCGCGCCGTGCGTCGCCAGCACCCGCTCGGCGCCGGTCGCCTCGATCGCCGCGAGGAGCCCTGGCCAGTCGGCGTGGTCGGAGAGCGCAAAGCCGCGGTCGAGCCCGCGCCGGCGCCGGTTGCCGCGCACCTGCATGAAGCCGCTCGCGAGCGCGTCGGAATAGTCGCCGAAGCGGTTCAACCACGGGCTCGCCATCGCCGACGGCGGGGCGAGGATCAGCGCGCGGGCGAAATCGCGCTTGTTCGCGATCTCCTGGGCGAGCCGGGTCGGCGGTAGCGCCACTCCGGCTTCGCGATAGAGCGCGTTGATCGCCTCGACCGCGCCGTGGCAGACGATCGGCCCGATCGACGCGTCGACATGCGCGAGGACGCGCTGCGCCTTGCCGAGCGCATAGGCGTAGAGGACGCTGGCCCGCCCGGCCGCGGCGTTGTCGCACCGCCAGGCGTCGATGGCGGCGTAATGTTCTTCCTGCGGGCGCCAGCGGTAGATCGGCAGGCCGAAGGTCGATTCGGTGATGAAGACGTGGCATGACTGCGGCTCGAACGCGGCCGCGACGCCGTCGTCCTCGAGCTTGTAGTCGCCGGAGACGACCCAGATCTCGCCGCCGTGCGCTAGGCGGATCTGCGCCGAGCCCAGCACATGCCCGGCTGGGTGGAACGAGATCTCGACGCCGTCGCGAGTCAGCCTCTCGCCGTAGTCGGCCATCTCGATCGCGACGTCGCCGAGTCGCTTCTTAAGCAGCGGCGCGGTCAAGCGATGGCAGACGTAGAGGTCGGAGCCAGGGCGGGCGTGGTCGCCGTGGGCATGGGTGATCAGCGCCCGCGCGACCGGGCGCCACGGATCGATGTGAAAGTCGCCCGCGGCGCAATAGAGGCCGCGATCGGTCGGAACGATGAGGTCCACTGAAGTTCTGTGGCCGGGTTTGTCCCGGTCATCCACGCGTTTCGGTGCAGCCGCACGAACTGAACTCCCCTATCATCATCAGAAACGCCAGTTTTTTCAACCCAGTATACGGGCCGGGCCAAAAGCGTAAAGCGCCATTCGCGGCATGACGGCGTAGATGGCCGGGACAAGCCAGGACAAGCCCGGCCATGACGCCAAGTGGCTTCTCGGGAATTTGCCAGCGAATCGGCGGGCAGCAGCCCGCTCTCGCGCGAGCCTTCGTCAGCGCCCGGCCCAACCCGGGGCGTTTTCGCTGATAACGTGCGCGCTCGGGGGCGCGCCTGCGCCGAGGCAGCGGACGCCGAGCGTCCACAGCATGGCGTCGCTCTGCGGCGAGGGGGCGGCGTCGGCGGTGAGGCTCGTCCTGAGCGAGGTCATGTCGCCGCAGACGCCGTACGGCAGTTCGGGGGCCAGGGCGTAGGGCGCGCCCGGAGCAACCGGGCCACAGCCGGAAAGAAAGGCGGCGAGAACGGCCGCGATGACCGTCGCCAATCTCGTCATGCGAAAGCTCTCCCGCTTTGTCTCTCCGCGCGCCTTTATCGCCGGCTATGGCGAATCGCGCCGGCCGGACAGGGGCGCCGACAATCGACGGGCCTACGCTTGACCGAGCCTGACTCGTTTCCGCCCCGGCATTCCTTTTTCGCCCGGAGAACGAGCCCGATATTGGCGCTGCGGCTGTCCCGATCCTGCGGTCTCGCTTCAAGACTTCCCCGGAATACCAGCGTAGCGACGGGCTATCCTCGATGACGCGCTCGATCCGCCGCCGCGCCTCATCGATCGAGGCTTCCCACGAAGGGCTCCGCCACTCCGGCTGGTAGCGCCATTTCAGCGCGGCAAGCCGTCGCCTGACGGCCGTCTAGCCAGATCGCCTCACGGCCGTCCTGTCCGGCGCGCGCTCCGGCCCGAACACGCTCATGCCGCCATACTCATGCGAGCGGGCGCGCTCCTCGGCGATGAGCGCCTCGACCGACGGCCCGCAGGCCTGAGCCTCGAGCCGGCGCGCCTCGGCGTCCAGGCGGCGGATGGCGGCCAGCTCCTCCGACTGGCCGAGCTTCGCTTTTTTGACCGCGGCCTTCATCACCGCGATCGTGCGGTCGTAGACCTTCAATGGCACGGGATAGGGATGGCGGTCCTTCCCTCCGTGTGCGACGGAAAAGCGCGCCGGATCGCTGAACCGGTAGGGCGCGCCGTGGACGACCTCGGCGACCTGGGCGAGCGCGCGCACCGTGCGCGCGCCGACCCCCGGCACGAGCAGGAGCTCGGCGAAATCCTTCGGGCCCCGGTCGGCGGCAGCCGCGAGAGCGCCGTGCAGGCGGCGCGCGACGATGTCCTCTCCCCGCACGTCATGCCGCATGGGCATGACGAGATGCGGCAGCAGCGGTTGCAGCGGCGCTTCAAGCTCCGCGGCGGCGCGGCCCTCGAGCGTCGCAAGCTCGCGCCCGATCCGGTCCGGCCCGAGGTCGCCGAGGATGTCGATCTGCCGCCGCCGAGAGGCGTCGGCGCGGGCGTCGGTGAGGTTGACGATGACGCCCTGATCGATCCCGTCGATGGCCGCGTGCGGCTCCTCGACGAAGCTTTTCAACCCTTCGGAGAGCCAGTGATAGCGCCGCGCCTGACGGCGCTCGCCGTTCATCCCCTGCTGGACGACCACCCAATGGCCGTCGTCGGCGACGATGAAGCCGTGCAGGTAGAGGTCGAACCCGTCCTGGACCGCGGCGCTGTCGACCTTGGCGACGAGCCGGCTCGCGGTCGCCAGCGCCGCGCCGTCGAAGCCGGCCCGCTCTCCGATCGCCACGAGCTCCTGCGGCGTCCGCCGGGAGTGGGAGCCCCGCCCGCCGCAGACATGAACGCCGAGCTCGCCCGAGAGCGGCGCGAGACCCCGCTTCAGGGCGCCGATGACCGACGTGGTAATCCCCGACGAGTGCCAGTCCATCCCCATCACCGCGCCGAAGGACTGGAACCAGAAGGGATGCGCCAGGCGCCGCAGAAGCTCGTCGCGCCCGTACTCGAGCACGATCGCCTCGGCGATCACGGCGCCGAGCCGGGTCATGCGCTCGCCGAGCCATCTCGGCACGCGGCCGCCGTGCAGCGGCAGGTCCGCGCTTCCCCCGCGACGGGGCATCAGGCGGCTCCTTCCGCCGCGGTCAGCTCGGGGGCCGGCAGCCATTCCAGTTGCGGCGCCGGCAAGGTCATCTTCTGGGTCACCGGAGCGATATATAGCGCCGGCGCCAGTCGTCGCAAAACTCTGGATTGCCTCTCTGCCCCAGCCCGGCGCCGAGCGAGCAGCGCGAGCTGTGGTGGGCCTTGCCCAACGCCACGCATGTGAACGAGGTGGGCTTGGCCGTTTTTGGTACGACGCTCGGGAACGCTCGGTCGCGAGGCTCGTTTAGCCGGGGATGCTGCTGCGGGGCAGCACCGACCTGCCGGAGTCTTGCCGTGAGTTGGACGTTGATCTGGAGCGGCGGCCTCGCCGCGACTTTCTTTGCGCTGGGGTTCAATGTGATCCTGCCGCTCGACCCGAGTCTGGCCTCGCTATGCGATATGACCGGGATCGCCGCGAGCCTCGTCTTTGTCGCGCTGGCGGACGGCGCTTAGCAAGTTTTCAGAGGCGCCCTTCTCCCGCCTCGCGCGAACTATCCGATTCGCTGAAGCAATTTCTTTAATCGTTATTTGCGAGCCTCCGTCTCCGACGTTCACGATTGGCGACGGTCGCTCTCATGCAATCACTCGATCCAGCGTCAACCTTGGAGGGCGGAACCGCATTGGAGCCCGATCTCGAGCGTGGCGACGCCCTCGGGCTCCAGCGGCGTCTCGAGCTCGCGCACGAGACGCTTAATCCAGCGGCCGCCGACAGCGTCTCCGTCTTCGAACGACGGGAGGCGGCTTGGCAACGTGTCATCGGACGTCTGGTGTCCCTGAACGGAACCCACGGCGTCATCGATTGCCGTCTCGATCCGACCGGGGAGGACTGGTCCGTAGGCCACCTGATAACGATCGCCCATGGCGAAGCCCGCCTCGTGGGAGTCGTATGCGAGATCGCGACCGCCGACGCGCGATGGTCGGAAAGGGAGGCCAACATCGCCCGGGTCACGTTCGAGCTCAGCGGGGAGATCCTCGACCGGGCGCCCGAACCCTCCGTTTTCTATCGTGGCGTCCGCTCGTATCCGTCTCTCGGCGCGATCGTGCATCGGATGAGGGCCGACGATCTCCGCACCATTTATACGTTTCGAGGCAAAAGAGGGGTGGAAATCGGCCGGCTCGGTCAGAACAGCAGCATTCCCGCGGAGATCAGCGTCGACCAGATGATTGCGCGGCATTTCGCGGTGCTCGGGGCCACGGGGGTGGGCAAGACGACGGCCGCCTCCATGCTCATCAGCAGCGCGATCGGGGCGAAGCCCAACCTGCGCGTGCTCGTCCTCGATCCCCACAACGAATACGCAACGCATTTCCCCGGCGTTGCGCAGGTCATCGATTCGGACAGTCTCGAGCTACCGATTTGGATGTTTCGCTTCGACGAGCTCGCAGACGTCGTCTTCAGCGGCCGCCCCCCTCATCCGGACGAGCGCGACGCCCTCTATGAGGTCATACAGTCGGCGAAGACGAACTTTCACGGCGGCGCAGGCTCCGCAACCGCCAGCATCCTGCGCCGAAAGCTTTCTTTTGAAGGCGCGGCGGTAACGGCCGACACGCCGAGCCCGTTCCGCCTCTCCGACGTCATCGCGACCATCGACGAATGGCTCGGAAAGCTCGAGCAGCCCTACCCGCGATCAGACCTGCGAGCGCTGCGGGCCCGGGTCGAAGGCCTCTCCCGCGATCCGCGTTACAAGTTCATGCTCAGCGGCAAGGGCGGCCTCGAGGAGGACGTCGCCCTAGTCGTTTCCCGCATCTTCCGGATACCGACAGCGGGGTTGCCGATAACAATCGTCAAGCTCGCGGGATTGCCCAACGAGGTGGTCAATTCCGTCGTTTCGGTTCTGGCCCGGCTCGCCTTCGAGGTCGCGTTCTGGTGCGCGGGGAGTTACGAAATCAGCGTGGTCTGCGAGGAAGCGCACCGCTATATCCCTTCTGGTTCCGGCTACGAGTTCGCCCCCGTCCGGCGCGCGATCGGCCGCATCGCAAAGGAAGGCCGGAAGTACGGGGCTTCGCTCAGCGTGATATCGCAGCGGCCTTCGGAGCTGGATCCGACCGTCCTCTCCCAATGCTCGACCACGTTCGCCATGCGGCTTCCCAACGAGAACGACAAAAAGATCATCGCCGATGCGGTTGGCGTCTCCGCTCTCAGCATGGTCGCCCTCCTGCCCTCGATTGCGGACCGGGAAGCCATCGCATTCGGCGAGGCGATGGCCATGCCCATGCGGATGAAGTTTTCGGACGCCGCGCTGCAGTCCAATGAGAAGCCGCTCTGCGTTTCCGAAGCCGCTCCGATCGATCTGGGCAGGCTTTCCCGGCAATTGCGCGACGGGGCGCGCGACAATCCATAGGTCGCCAGGACGGGATCGCCCCTGCAGCGGAGAAAAGTGCGGCGATCGCGCCTCGCTATCGCGCCGCCCGCGACGCGTTCTCGACGGGAACCTTCGGGTCAGCCGGCGACAGACCGCATCTTGCCGACCACGCGACCACCTTCGGCCAATCGTACCGGGCCTCTTTTCCGACCCGGACATAAGGCGGTCCAAAGCCGGCGCGCCGGGCATGCTCAAGAAATCCGACGCTCAGCCCGAGACGGCTGGACACGATAAAAACCGGAAGCAACTCCGCGCGCCGCGACAAAAGCAACTTCTCACCCCATTTTACAGAATGCGTAGCGTAACGCTCAAGAATCGTCAACGCGAAATTGTAATTAAAGTCAACTGATCAATGGCGGCAAGCCCGCGGCGTGGACGGGCGCAACCGAAGTTAGGAGCATGGTGCAAGGCGCAACGAAGCCCGGCCGACATTAATCGACATGCGACAATTGACGCCCGCCCCGTTCGCGCCAAAGCTGAGGCGGGACCGTAAGCGAGGAGGACCCGTGAGCAAGGCTCTGGCGCTCATCATCACGCTCGCCGCCGCGATCTCATCCAGCGCGATCGCCGGCCCGTCGGCCGAGGGCCCACGCCCCTATTGTGCAAGGGTCGGGGACGATGACCAGCCGAAACCCATACCGCCGGGACTCGTGAGCCAGGCGCTCCGGCTTTTCTATCTGAAGCCTGTTGACCCGGAGCAGGTCGAGAAGAGCACTGTCTATCGATGCATGGGCGGCGCAGTATGGGTCTGCAATTACGGGGCCAATCTGTCATGCGCCAAGGCCGACATCTTACGCGTCTCGAAGGGCGCGGAGGCCTATTGCAGGGAGTTTCCGGGTTCGGCCGTCGTCCCGATGGCGGCCACGGGGCATGACACGATCTACTCGTGGAAGTGTGTCGGCAAAGAGCCGCGCATCACGGCTTCCGAAACGGTCGACCAACGCGGCTTTATCGCCAATCAGTGGAGGCCGCTCGACTGACTCTCGGCTTTCGCGGCTGACGCGCCCGGCCGAGGTGAACCTGCTATGATCTCGCCGTCAGCCTGATTCGGCCTTCAGGGGGTGTCGTGCATTATTCCGACGAACGCGTGATCGTCATCCTGATCGTCGGCGGGGTGGCCGGATATTTGACGAGCCGGGTCATGCGCGGCTCGGGATTCGGGATCATCGGCGACGCCGCCGTCGGCGTCGTCGGCGCCCTCGTTGCGGTCTGGCTTCTGCCGCGCTTCGCCTTTCATTTCGCCGCCGGCGTAACGGGGCTCGGCGTCGACGCGGCGATCGGCGCGGTCGTCCTGCTGCTCATCCTGCGCATGGTCGGCGCCAGCGGATGGGGTGCGGGCCAATAGGAGCGCCGCCGCCACTACGGCAGCAGCGACCGCGACCATTCGGCCGCCGGAGGCTTAATTCAGCACTGTCGCGAACGAGGACGCGGCGTTTTTTTTCGTCTTCCGCGCGACCGCCAGAGCGACGCTGTTCCAGTCCCTCGCCATGGCGTCGCTGCTCGCTTCCTGCGCCCGCCGGCGGGCCTCCCTGTAGGCATCGACGCCTAGGCCCGAGAGGAGGGCTTCGGCCTCGACGCGAATTCCGAGCCGCAATTCGTGAGGACGTCGCCGGTCAAACATTTTACGTTCCTTTCCCCATCGGCGCGCTCCCTCCGCGCGCTGAGGCGAACGGAACACACTGCGGCTCGGACCGCAGTGACGTGGGTCACAATCCTGGCGATTCCATCCTGCTCGACGAAGAACGCCGCTGGGTCCAACCACTTTCCGTCCTCTCGAATCGGAGCGGCGAAGCCGGCGGGGGAGAAACTCTGGCGCAGCTTTCAGGGCCGCTTCGCCGCCACTTTGGCAGGCGCAAGCGATTTCGATGGAGGAGATCATGACCAATGCGGCCGGCCGAAGCGAACGGATCGAATACCGCTCGGGACAGCATTGGATCGCTTTTGAGCCGTCGCCGAAACGGATCCGCGTCATGTTCAACGGCAAGACCGTCGCGGACACGCTGTGCGCCGGCCTGATGCGGGAGGCGGGGCGGATGCCGGTCTATTACTTCCCGCGTCCCGATGTCCGGATGGACTTGATGGAGCGGACCAACCATGTCGGACGCTGCCCCCACCGCGGCGACGCTTCCTACTGGAGCTTGCGGTTGGGCGGCCGACAGTCGGAGAACGCCGTGTGGAGCTACGAGCATCCTTCGGCGGATTTTGCCGCGATTGCCGGTTGGCTCGCTTTCGACTGGGACAAGGCGGATCATTGGTTCGAAGAGGACGAGGAGGTCTTCGGTCACGCCCGCGATCCCTACCATCGCGTCGACGTGCGGCCGAGCTCACGCGAGGTGCGGGTCCTCCTCGGCGGCGAAATGATCGCGCGGACGCGAAAGGCCCTGCTCCTGTTCGAGACGGGGCTCCCCACGCGCTACTACATCCCTCCCGGCGATGTCCGCATGGAGTTTCTTGGCCGATCGCAGTCGACGTCCACCTGTCCCTACAAGGGCGAGGCCTCCTACTGGTCCGCCCGAATCGGCGATCAGACTTCGGAGGATGTGGCCTGGAGCTATCTCGAGCCTCTGCCGGAATGCCCGCGGATCAAGGGGCATGTCTGCTTCTATCCGGAGCGGGTCGACCGGCTGGACGTGGAAGGCGAGGCGGAGGCCGGCTGATTCGACGCCCCGCCCCGACGCTCGCGAGCTTTGGCGAGCAGCCTGACCACCTCGTCATCGGTGGTCTGGACGAAATTGGCGTAGTGAAGGCCGACCGCATACAGGGGCTCGGGCGTCTCGAGGCAAATGATCTCGTCGCATTCGGCCTCGAGCTCGACGACGCTCGACGGCGGCGCGACAGGAACCGCGAGGACGAGGCGGCCGGGTTTGTTTCGCCTGACGCCGCGCAGGGCCGCCTTCATGGTCGCCCCGGTCGCGACGCCATCGTCGACGACGATCGCGACGCGGCTTTCGATCGCGGCGGGCGCAGCCCCGCCGAGATAGAGGCGCCGGCGGCGCTCGATTTCGGCGAGCGCACGCTTCTGCGCCGCCTCGATATAGCCGGGCGGAGGCTCCGTCAGTCGCATGACGTCGTCGTTCAGGACGAGCTGCGGATGCGATCCGTCGACGACCGCGCCGACGGCAAGCTCCTCATGCCCGGGCGCGCCGATCTTGCGCACCAGAAGGAGATCGAGCTCCGCGTCGAGAGAGGCCGCCACTTCGAATGCGACCGGCACGCCGCCGCGCGGCAAGGCCAGAACGAGGGGGTTGTCGCTACGGAAGCGGGCGAGCGCCCGGCCAAGCTGCCGCCCGGCGTCATTCCTGTCTCTGAACATCAGGCCTTCTTTCCGCACGCGCGAGATGGCGGAGGAACCATCGCGCGGCACGATCGACCACCTGGTCGAGCGCGCCGGGCTCTTCGAACAGGTGGGTTGCGCCCGGCACGACGACCATCTGGCTCTCCGCCTTCAATCGCTGCCGAGCGACCCGGTTGAGCTCGATGACGGGCTCGTCGAGGCCGCCCACGATCAACAGCGTTGGCGCACGCACGTGCGGCAACGCGTCGCCGGCAAGGTCGGGGCGTCCGCCGCGCGAAACGATGGCGGAGACGCGGCTGTCATCGGCCGCCGCCGCCAGGGCCGCGCCCGCCCCGGTGCTGGCGCCGAAATAGCCGATCGACAGCGGCGCGGTTTCGGACTGCTCGGTCGCCCATTGCGTCGCCAGCGACAACCTGTCGGCGAGAAGCGGAATATCGAAGACATTGGCGCGGCGGCGCTCCTCTTCGGGCGTGAGGAGATCGAGGAGAAGCGTCGCAAGGCCTGATGCGCGAAGCGCCCGCGCGACGGTATTGTTTCGCGGGCTCAAGCGGCCGCTGCCGCTGCCATGGGCGAAGACGACGAGACCGCGCGCGGCGGAAGGCGCGCCGAGAAGGCCCTTTAGCCCGAGCGCTCCGATCTCGACCGGCTGAGGCTCCGTGCTCATCGTTCACAGCCCGAAGGGATAGGTCTCCGGCGCGCCGTGCGGGCGTCCGGACGGCATCGGGGCCACCGCATGCGTTTCCTCGAACCAGACGTAGGCGTCGAACTGTTCGGCCAGGACGGCCTCGAAATAGTGGCTCAGGAATTCGGTCTCGGGCCGGTAGACGACGCCGATCGCGCGTTCCAGCAAGGGATCGCGGAGCGTATCCGCAAGCTCTGCGCGCGAATGTCCTCGCCAGTCGGCGAGGGCGTGGTTGAGACCCGACTTGCGGAAGGCATGCTCGTAGGAATCCTCGCGCGCCGGCAGCACCGTCTTGATCTCCATTGGCCCGCCCCAGTCGCTCGCGGCGGCGACCGTGCCCCGATCCGTTCCGAAGCCGATCAGCACGGCTTCGTCGCCATAGGCGGTGCGGCAGAGTTCGCCGATGTTGAACTCGCCTTGCCAACCCATGGCGGTCGCTCCGGCATTGCCGATATGCGAATTGTGCGCCCAGATCACGGCCTTGGCGCTCGCGCCGCGGTGGGTCATGAGCGCCTGGAGAGTTTCGAACATGTGCCGGTCGCGCAAATTCCAGGACTCGCGGGAATTCCGATACATGACGCGATAATATTGCTCGGCCCTGCGAATGGCGCGCGCGTTCTGCACGGCGTCGAAATAGGCCTCGCCGTCTTCGTGGATGTCGCCGAGACGCTGCGAAAGCATCTCGCCGAGCTGCTTGACGACCTCGTCTTCACAGGGGTCGCGCATGTCGCGCAGGACCGCGAGGCCGTAGTCGGCCGGTTCGTCATGCCAGGGGGTCAGACAGCCATAGCGTCGTCGCGCCTTTTCCGCCCCATCCGGATCGACCCGGTCGAGATAGGCCAGCACCGCCTCGATTGAAGCGCCGAGGCTATAGAGGTCGAGGCCGTGGAAAGAGGCGCGCCGTTCCGCCCCGAGGCCCTCGTTGTGGACCCGCAACCAATCGATGAATTCCATGACCTCGACGTTGCGCCACATCCACGTCGGAAAGCGGGTAAACGCCTCACTGCGACGCGGCGCCGAATCGCCGTGGCGCACGTAACGGTCGATTCTCCGGGCGTCCGGCCAGTCCGCCTCGACCGCGACGAAGCCGAAGCCGTGACGCTGGACGAGGCGGCGCGTGATGGCGGCTCGCGCCCGATAGAACTCCGAGGTTCCGTGCGTGGCTTCGCCGAGGAGCACGACGCGCGCGTCGCCGAAGCGATCGAAATAGGCGCCGAACTCTTCCGCCCGAGCGGGATGCGGAAGAGGCTCGCAATGGCTGCGGAGCGCTTTTGCGATCGCGTCTGCCCCTCCGTGCTGGTCGATGGTGACAGGATCCGCCATTGTGACTCCAGCGTCTCAGGCCGCCGGCTACCGCCATTCGCCTTCGATCAGCGGTTCGAGCGGGCGATGGGACATTTTGAGCTGCCGGAACAGGCCGGCCTTCCGGGCCGTCTCATGCTCGGCGTCGATGGCGAGACCGTAAGCGCGCTCCGGGTCGGTCCGTGCGCCGATCAGAATGAACTCGGCGCCCGCGTAGTCGAGGAGCCGCGGGTCCGCTGTCGCAAACCGCCGGCCGCTGAATTCCCGCTGCAGCGGCCTCGGATACTGCGCCTCTTCCTCTTCGCGGAGTCCGACCCCCGGCGGCGCCGGCTTCTCCGGATTCTTGACCGAAAGGATGTACGCGCCCTTATGCGGAATGTTGAGCTCCTCCTGCACCTCTCCCGGCTGCTCGGGCAGCTCGAGCTCGTAGGTCAGGTGGAGGCTCCGATCGAATTGGACGAGCGCATAGACTCCTTCGCCGGCCGGGCGGGCGGCGGCGACGGTGCGCCTCCCGCGCGTCTTCGTTTCGTAATGCTGTTCACGGAGTTCGGCCTCGATCTCGCTCGGAGATCTCGCGACCTTGTCGATGAAGCCCCAGATCCGCTCGTGGCTGCCGACCTCCGGCAGGCGTTTGCGCCCGAGCACCGTCAACCTGAACCGATCGCCGTCTTCCGGCTTCAACACCATGAAAAATCGTTGAATGTCGCCAATTCCCTCGGCTTCATCGGCCCCGACGCGGGGCCGGTAGAAAAAGGCGATGTCGCCCTTCTCGACGATCTGCCCGCCGGTTTCGGGTTTGCGACCGTTCGCGGTCTGTCTGACGGAGGCCATGACGCCCTCCTTCGCTTCTCTGCAAAGCCAACCACGGGGCCTTGGAAGCGGTTCCGGGGCGAAGGAAAAACCGTAGCCGGGCGCGCCTACACCCAGGTTTCCCGCCAAGGGTTCTTCCGGTCCCTTTGGCCGGCCGCGCTTTGGGCGCAAATCGCGTCGAGCCCAAGCGGCGCATCAAGGCGGGAGTTGTCCCTGCAATTGGCCGAACAGGGAAATTCAATTCGCTGATGGGTCGAAAAATGTCCCTGTTCGACCGAGTAGGGAATTTTGCCGGAGCCGCCTGGAATCGTTGGGCTTTTCGCGCCGGTTTTCACCCGAATCGGCCGAAAGACGAGAAGTTGCCTGCTATTTTCCCTGCGGCAGGGAACGGCCGCCCGCCGGAGCCAGGCTTCCGGTGTAAAACGCCTCGGCGCCTTGACCTATTCCATCTCCGTCACCTGCCCGTCGCGGATGGTCAACCGACGGTCCATGCGGGCGGCAAGCTCCATGTTGTGGGTTGCGACGAGGGCGGCGAGGCCGGTCGCCTTGACGAGCGCCGCCAGCGTCCCGAACACGTGATCGGCGGTCTTGGGATCGAGATTGCCTGTCGGCTCGTCGGCGAGCAGCACCCGCGGGCCGTTGGCGACCGCCCGCGCGATGGCCACCCGCTGCTGCTCGCCGCCCGAAAGTTCTGCGGGTCGATGGCTTTCGCGCGCCTTGAGACCCAGGTAGCCGAGCAGCTCCCGGCCCCGCCTCGCCGCCTCGGCGCGCGAGAGGCCGCCGATCATCTGCGGCAGGACGAGGTTCTCGAGCGCCGAGAACTCCGGCAGGAGGTGATGGAACTGGTAGACGAAGCCGATCTGGCTGCGCCTCAGCGCGGTGCGCTGGTCGTCCGGCAAAGTCGAGGCGGCGACGCCGCCGACCGTCACTTCGCCGGCGTTCGGCTGCTCCAGCAGGCCCGCGACATGCAGGAGCGTCGACTTGCCGGCCCCCGAAGGCGCGATCAGCGCCGCCGATTGGCCCGGATAGAGCGCGAGCGAGGCGCCGTTCAGCACTTCGACGGTGGTCTCGCCGCGGCCGTAGCGCCGCTCGATCCCCTCCAGCGCCAGCGCGGCGAAGCGGCCCGCGTCATTCATAGCGCAGCGCCTCCACCGGATCGAGCCTCGCCGCGCGCCACGACGGATAGATCGTTGCGGCGATCGACAGGATGAGCGCCAGCGCCGCGACCGCCATGACGTCCGTCGCCTCCACCCGCGAGGGCAGCTGCGACAGGAAATAGAATTCGGACGGAAACAGGTTGGCGCCGGTGAGCCAGCCCAAAAACCGGCGGATCGGCTCGACATTGTGGGCGACGAGCAGGCCGAGCACGAGGCCGACCCCGGTGCCGACGACGCCGATGGTCGCGCCGGTGATGAGGAAAATGCGCATCACTGCGCCGCGCGTCGCCCCCATCGTGCGCAAGACCGCGATGGCGCGGGCCTTGTCCTGCACCAGCATGATGAGGCCCGAGACGATGTTGAGCGCCGCGACCAGCACGATGAGGGCGAGAATCGCGAACATCACGTTGCCCTCGACCGCGAGCACGTCGAAGAAACTGCGATTCAACTGGCGCCAGTCGGTGTCGATCATCGGCCGCTGCTGCGCCGGCTCGATCGCTCGGCGCATCGCGTCCATGTTGTCGGGATCGGCGACGAAGACCTCGATCACGTTGGCCTGTCCTTCGTAATTGAAGAACGTCTGGGCCTCGGCGAGCGGCATGAAGATGAAGGTGTTGTCGAAGGTCGCCATGCCGATCTGGAAAATCGCGGCGACCGGATAGGCCTTCATCCGCGGCGTGACGCCGAACGGAGTGTCGGCCCCGTGCGGCGAGATGATCGTGACCTTATCGCCGACCCTGAGGCCGAGGTGGTCGGCGAGCTTCGCGCCGACCGCGACCCCCTGCCCCTCGTCGAAGCCATTGAGCGAGCCTTGGGTCAGATGCCCGGCCACGCCCGGCAGGCGCTCGAGATCCTGCTGGCGGATGCCGCGCACCAGCGCGCCCGACGAGCCGTACGGCGACGTGGCGAACGCCTGCCCCTCGACCAGCGGCAGCGCAAGCGTCACGCCGGGAACCTTGCCGACCCGCTCGGTGACCGCCTCGTAATCGGTCAGCGGCTTCTCGACGCCCTGCAGGAACATGTGCCCGTTGAGGCCGATCATCTTCTCGAGAAGATCGTGGCGGAAGCCGTTCATCACCGACATCACGACGATCAGCGCCGCCACCCCGAGGACGATGCCGAGAAAGGAGAAGCCGGCGATCACCGAGATCGATTTCTGCGCGTTGCGGGCGCGCAGGTAGCGGAACGCGACCATCCATTCGAAGCGCGAGAACGGACGCGTCGCCCGCGCCGGCGCGGCGGCTGTCGCCTCGATGGTCGCGGTCATGCGCTGTCTCCGCGTTCGCCGCGCGGCATGGCCCCCTCTCCCCGCTTGCGGGGAGAGGGCCAGCCCCTCATCCTGACCTTCTCCCAGCTGGCGGGGAGAAGGGACCAGGCGCCGTCCATCATCCGCCCCATCACGCCGTCCCGCCGAGCCTGGCGATCGCCGCCTCGACGCCGATGAGCTCCCGCTCCCCGCTGCGGCGGTTCTTCACCTCGACCTTGCCCTCGCTAAGGCTCTTCGGCCCGACGATGATCTGGTGCGGTGCGCCGACGAGGTCCATGGCGGCGAATTTTGCTCCCGGCCTTTCGTCGCGGTCGTCGTAAAGCACGTCGACGCCGGCGCTTTCGAGCGCGTTGTAGACGCGCCCGCACGCCCCGTCGCATGCGGCGTCGCCGACCTTCAGGTTGATGAGGCCGACGCGGAACGGCGCGACCGGCACGGGCCAGATGGGGCCGGCCTCGTCGTGATTCGCCTCGATCAGGGCCGCCACGAGCCGGCCCGGGCCGATGCCATAAGAACCCCCGTGCACGAAATGCTCCTTGCCGTCCGGGCCGCTGACCACGGCCTTCATCGGAGCGGAGTATTTGGTCCCGAAGTAGAAAATATGGCCGACCTCGATTCCGCGCGCCGTGATGCGCGCCTCCTCCGGCAGCCTCTCGAAGGCGGCGGCCTCATGCTTCTCGGAGGTCGCGGCATAGAGCGACGTCCACTTGTCGAACACCGCCTGCATCTCCGCCGCGTCCTCGAAGTCGATGTCGGCCGGCGGCGTCTCGAACGTCAGGTAATCGCGGTGGCAGAACACCTCGCTTTCGCCGGTCGACGCCAAAATGATGAATTCGTGGCTGAGATCTCCTCCGATCGGCCCGGTGTCGGCGAGCATCGGAATGGCGGTCAGGCCCATCCGCTTGAACGTGCGCAAATAGGCGGTGAACATCCGGTTGTAGGAGCGGCGCGCGCCGGCCTGGTCGAGGTCGAACGAATAGGCGTCCTTCATCAAAAACTCGCGCGAGCGCATCACGCCGAAGCGCGGCCTCACCTCGTCGCGGAACTTCCACTGGATATGGTAGAGATTCAGCGGCAAGTCCTTGTAGGAGCGCACCGAGGAGCGGAAGATTTCGGTGATCGCCTCCTCGTTGGTCGGCCCGTACAGCATGTCGCGATCGTG
Source organism: Roseiarcus sp. (assembly GCA_035656495.1). GTDB lineage: Bacteria > Pseudomonadota > Alphaproteobacteria > Rhizobiales > Beijerinckiaceae > Roseiarcus. Next base: position 1,906 of record DASRSL010000165.1, on the reverse strand, counting down.
CCGGTCACGGACGCGCAGCATCTCCTTGCCGTAATCCTCATAGCGGCCGGACTCGCGCCACAGATCCGCCGGCTGGATGGTCGGCATCAGCACTTCGAGCGCGCCGGCGCGGTTCTGCTCCTCCCGCACGATCGCGCAGATTTTTTGCAGAACCCTCAAGCCCAGCGGCAGCCAGACGTAAATGCCGGCCGCCTCCTGGCGGATCATGCCGGCGCGCAGCATCAGCCGGTGCGAGACGATCTCCGCCTCTTTCGGCGTCTCCTTCAGGATCGGCAGGAAATAGCGGGAAAGACGCATTTTTTAGCCGCTCTGGATACGCGAATCGAGGCTCGCCGCGCGCTCCCCGGACGCGGCCTTATGGCCCTAACGATGCAAAAAGGGCAAGCCGCACTTTCGAGCGGACCCGTGTTCCCCAATGTTCCTATGCGCGCGACCCGACTTTTGGCGCCAAGAGTCTCGCCCGCCGTCCCTGCGCCGCGAGCAACGTCACCGCCTGCTTGTCGAACGACACGAATGTCTCCGCCCCGAGCCAGGCGCCTTCATAGGCGATCGCGCCGTCCGCAAAGTCGCCCCCGGCGCCGAGCACGCTAAGCCCCGCCTCGACTGCCGGGCGGTTCACGACGACGTTGCGCGTCTCCATCAATCGGCGAACGGCGCTGCCAATGTCCGCCCGGGAAACGCCGTAGCGCCGGCCGAGGACCCAGGCGAACTCGCAAAGCGACTGCACGCTGACCGCGACCAATTCGGCGCTTTCCAAGGCCTCGATCGCAAGTTGGCTTTGCGCTTCGTCGTCGGCTACGATGGCCCGCAGCAACACGTTCGTGTCGGCGGTTATTCTCATTCTTCAGCGGCGCCGGCAGCCGTGCAGCCCTCGGCGATCGCGTCGCCGATCTCCTGAATGCTGAGCCGCGCGCCGTTGGTCTTGCCCTTCAGGAACCCGTGCAGCTCCCGAAAGGAACCCTGCGGCTCGTCGGCCGTCAGCTCTGCTCTTCCATCCGGCAACAAGGCAAGATGGATCTTGCCTCCCGGCTGGACCCCGAGATGCTTGAGCACGTCCTTCCGGAACGTGACTTGCCCCCGTGCGGTGACGGTCAGGGTGGTCATGAAAAGGCCTCGTATCGCGGAGACCATGATAATGCAGTTCTGCATTATACGCAATCGCCGTCGAAGGGCGCGACCCGAAAGGAGACGACATGACCAAGACCGCTCTCATCACCGGAGCGAGTTCCGGCATCGGCGAGGCCTCCGCGCGCGCGTTTGCGACGGCCGGCTGGAGGGTTGTCGCGACCGGCCGGCGCGCCGAGCGTCTCCAGGCGCTGGCCGCCTCCCTCGGCGCCGAGAGGCTCCATCCCGCCGCCTTCGACGTGCGCGACGAGGCGGCGCGCGACAAGGCGCTGGCCGCGCTTCCGGATGGATTCCGGGACATCGACCTCCTGATCAACAACGCCGGCCTCGCGCTCGGCAGGGAGCCGGCGCAAGAAGCCGATCTCGACCAGTGGAAGACGATGATCGACACCAACGTGACGGCGCTCGTCTCGCTCACCCGCAAATTGCTGCCTCAGCTGATCGCCCGGCGCGGCGCGATCATCAACCTCTCGTCGGTCGCGGGGACCTATCCCTATCCCGGCGGCAACGTCTACGGCGGCACCAAGGCGTTCGTGAAGCAGTTCTCGCTCGCATTGCGGTCCGACCTGCATGGCACGGGCGTGCGCGTCACCTCGATCGAGCCGGGAATGGCCGAAACGGAGTTCATGCTGGTCCGCACCGGCGGGGACAAGGCGGCGTCGGACACGCTTTATCGAGGCGTGACGCCGATGACCGGCGACGACATCGCGGCGGCGATGCTGTGGGTGGCTGAGCTGCCGCCCCATCTCAACGTCAATCGGCTCGAGCTCATGCCCGTCAG
>DASRSL010000164.1:0-7009 GCA_035656495.1 Roseiarcus sp. | reverse complement strand
TATATCGCCGACGGCCATCACCGCTCGGCGGCGGCCCTACGCGTGGCCGAGGCGCGCGGCGACAAGCACGGATATTTCCTCGCCGTGCTGCTGCCGGCGCGCGAGATGACGATCCTCGATTACAATCGCGTGCTGCGCGATCTGAACGGATTGACCTCCGAGGAGGTCTTGCGGGAAATCGGACGCCGTTACGTGGTCGAGCCGAGCGAAGGGCCCGTGCGTCCGGCTAGCGCCGACGAGGTCGGCTTGTTCCTCGGCGGACGCTGGCGTCGTCTCAAGCTCAGGCCGGAGCTCGCGCTCAAGGCAGCCGAAAGCGGCGACCCGGTCGCGCGGCTGCCGGTCACGCTTTTGGCCAACAACGTCATCGAGCCCATTTTCGGCGTTTCCGATCCGCGTCGCGACAAGCGCATCGATTTCGTCGGCGGCGGCCGCGGCCTCGGCGAGCTCGAACGGCTCGTCTCCTCCGGCGCATTCGCCGTCGCTTTCGCGCTCTATCCGACCGAGATGCGCGATCTCATGGCGGTCGCCGACGCCGGCGAGATCATGCCGCCGAAATCGACCTGGTTCGAGCCGAAACTCGCCGACGGCATGGTCAGTCATCTCCTGGATTGATTTTCGCCCGCGCTCGCTCTCGCCGCTCCCGTTCGCCCGGCGGCGCGCCTATGTTGACTTCGATCGGGCGCCTGGGGCGCCCGAAGAGTCGGCTGCGGAGGTCTTTTCTCATGGACGCGCCGAATGAAGGCTTCGCTCGTGCGGGAGCGCTCGGTGAGCTGAAGGCGAAAGGACGGCTCGTCCTGCATGGCGCCCATCGGCCGATCCTCGTCGTCTATGACCGCGGGCGCATTTTCGCGCTCGACAACCGCTGCCCGCACATGGGCTTTCCGCTCGACCGCGGCAGCGTCGAGGACGGCATTCTGACCTGTCACTGGCACCACGCGAGGTTCGATCTCGAAAGCGGCTGCACGTTCGACCTGTGGGCGGACGACGCGCCGCGCGCGCCGGTCGAAGTGCGCGACGGCGAGGTCTGGGTGAAGACGGCGTTCGGCCATGCCGATCCCGCGGCGCACTGGCGAAAGCGGCTTAAGGACGGCCTCGCGCACGACCTCGGCCTCGTCATCGCCAAGGGCGTCTTCGGTCAGCTCGCGGCCGGCGCGCCGGCGCCCGACATCGTGCGGCAGGCGGCGCTGTTCGGCGCGCAGAGCCGCGACGGCTGGGGCGTCGGCCTCACCATCCTGACCGCGCTCGCCAATCTCCTGCCCGTCCTGTCGGAGGACGAGGCCTACCTCGCCCTGTTCCATGGCGCGCGCCGCGTGGCGGCGGACTGCGACGGCGCCGCGCCGCGGCGGGAGCGCGCGCCCCTCATGAGCCAGCCGGCGCCGGCTGCGCTCGCACGCTGGCTCAGACGTTGGACAAAAGTGCGCCATCGCGAGGCGGCCGAGCGCACCCTGCTGACCGCGATCGCCGCCGGCCTCTCGCCGGCCACGCTCGCCGAGGCCCTGCTGGCGGCCGAGACCGAGCGGCCGTTCGCCGACGGCGGACATTCGCTCGACTTCATCAACAAGGCGTTCGAGTGCCTCGACCTGATCGGCTGGGAGCACGCGACGGCCGTGCTGCCGACCGTCGTCGGGCAAATGGTCGCCTCCCGCGGGGCCGAGGAATCGACCGCCTGGCGCCAGCCCGTCGATCTCGTCGCGCTCAGCGACGACGCGGCCGGCCGACTGCCGGGACTGTTCGGTGACCGCCGCGGCGCGCAGGGCTGGCGAGGCCATGCCGCGCTGGCCGGCGAGCTCTTGGGCGACGATCCGGCCACGATCGTCGAGGCGATCGAGGCGTCGATCGGCGCGGGCGCGGCGCCTCATGACCTCGGCCGCTCGCTCGCCTACGCGGCGGCGCTGCGGGTGGCGCGCTTCGGCGCCGCCAACGAGCACGCCGACTGGGAGACGGCGCACCACGTCTTCACCTACGCCAACGCGCTTTGCCGGATGCTGGAGCGGATCGGCGCCGCCGACGCGGACGGCCCGGCCGCCGCGGCGCGCGGCGTCCTGCACGGAGCGATGGCGCTCTACCTGACCCGCTATCTCAACGTGCCGCCGGCCCGCATCCCGGGCGACGGCGGAGACACTTTCGACGACCTGCCCGCTGAGCCGGAGGGGATCCGCTCCGCCTTGCTGGACGCGTTCGACCGGCAGCGGCAGGTCGATCTCGCGGCGCGGCTCACGGCCCGGCACCTCACGCTCGGCTATCCGCCGCAGGCGCTGATCGACACGCTGGCGCGCGCCCTTCTGCGCGAGGACGCCGGCTTCCACGCCTGTCAGATGCTGGAGGCGGGAGTCCGGCAGTTCGCCTTCTGGGGCCCATCTCCCGAGGGCCGGCGCATCCTCGTCGCGGTCGCCCGCTATCTTGCGGCCCATTCGCCGACGGAACGGGCGGCGCTGCAGACGGCCGACATCGCGAGGCGCCTCATGCGCGGCGGCGAGCTGCACCAGGAGGCCGCGTCCTGAGAGGAGGCGCCGAGACCGGACGCGTCGTCGCGAGCCGAATTCCCAGCGGCAGGGAAAAAATCAGGGAAACTCTGGTTTTTCCGGCTGATTTCGGAAAAACAGCGCCAAAAAGCTCAATGATTCCGAGCAATTCCGGCAAAATTCCCTACCCATCCGAACAGGGAATTAATTTGGCCGTGCAGGGAATAAAGTTCCCTGTTCGGGGGATGCAGGGACAACTCGTGCCTGATCCGCCGCCTTTCCGGCGCTTTCGCGCGAAAGGCGCGGGTGAAAAGTTCGGAAGAATCGAAGAGGCCAAGGGTGGCCAAATCAGCATCGATTTGCTGATTGAGCCTCTCGCCACCGCGCGCGCCTCCAACATCGGTCGCTCGACCGTAAAGCGCGGACCCTTTTCGATCGCGGCAGCTGTCGGAGTTCGCGCCGCCAGAAGGACGCTGGATGTACCGACAAACACGACGGCGCCTCAGCGCGGGACGCGAAAGTTTTTCGCGCCCCGGCTGTAAATGTCACAAGGTCGGCGCCATTTTCGGTTAATGTTGGTTAATAATCGAGGAGAGGCGGCTCGCGCACTGCCCCCGACTGCGGAGGGGCGCCCGGCGCAAGCAAAGCCCGCCTTTTCGGCGACACCGATGCGCACTGAAGACCATAGCTCCCGCTTCGAGGACCTCGACGCCTGGTCGAGCCTGGACGCCATCCATGCGATGTTCGAGGGCCAGCTGTCGGCGGTGGCGGCGGTGCGCGCCGCTTTGCCGTCCATCGTCCAGGCAGGCGAAGCCGCCGCGGCGCGGCTCGCCGAAGGCGGTCGGCTCGTCTACGCCGGCGCGGGGACGTCGGGCCGCATCGGCGTCCAGGACGGCGCTGAGCTTGCGCCGACCTTCGACTGGCCGGAGGAGCGGGTCGTGTTCGCCATTGCCGGCGGCGAGCGGGCGCTCCGCGCAAGCTCCGAAGGCGCGGAGGACGATCGCGACGCGGCGCGGCGCGCGCTCGCCCATTTTACCGTCGCCGCGCATGATGTGGCGGTCGGGCTCGCGGCCAGCGGCGCGACGCCCTATACGGTCGAATTCATTCGCGGCGCGCGAGACCGGGGGACGCTCACCGTCGCCATCGCCAACAATCCCGGCGCGCCGCTCCTGGAGGCGGCCGAGCACGCCATCCTGGTCGAAACCGGGCCGGAGGTTCTGGCCGGGTCGACGCGGATGAAGGCTGGCACGGCGCAGAAGGTCGTCATCAACCTCTTCTCCACCCTGGTGATGATCCGCCTCGGCCGCGTCTATCGCGGGCTGATGGTGGACATGCGGCCGCGCAACGCCAAGCTCCTGCGGCGGGCGATGGCCATGATCAGCCATCTCGCCCATTGCGACGAGGAAACCGCGAAATGGGCGTTCGACGCCGCAGACGGCGAGGTGAAGGTCGCGGTCCTGTTGGCGCGAGGGATCGATGTCGAGACGGCGAAGACGCTGATCCGGCGCAGCCGCGGCCACCTGCGCTCCGTCCTGGCGCACACCAAGGCGTGAAGGAAATCGGCGACACGGCTGCTTGCGCTGTGCGAGGGATGCGGCATGCGCGCCAGCTTGGTCAGTTATCGAATCCAAACGGCTATCTCCGCTCCTTCTTTATGCTCCGCCGGTCTGAATTGGCTTGCTCTCCGGCCGCTCGCGTCTCGCGGACGCGGTCCCAATTAGACGCCCGCGTACCAGTAGTAGTCGGCCGCATCCTCCCAGTATCCGCCCCCTCCGCCTCCCATTCCTGACAACGCGGTTACGGCCTCAACGCGCATGACGTACTTCGCTTGCTTGTAGCCGAGCTGTCTCTCGACGCGCAGACGCAACGGGGCGCCGTGACCGATGGATAGGGGCTCGCCGTTCATGGCGTAGGCCAGCAGTGTCTGGGGGTGGAAGGCGTCCACAAGGTCGATGCTTTCGTAGTAGGGCGTCCCGTCGAAATTGTCCGCGCAGTGGAACACAATGAAACGGGCGCTCGGCTGCAGCCCGACCTGCTTGAGGAGGCGGCCGAGCTGGACGCCCGTCCACTTCCCGACGGCGCTCCAGCCTTCGACACAGTCATGCCGGGTGATCTGGGTTCGCGACGGCATCGCCTGCAACTCAGCCAACGAGTACGACGTCGGCGAGACAACGAGTCCATCGATCCGAAGTCGCCAGTCGGCGAAGTGGTCCGCGACGAGCTTCTGGTACTCCGGCGTACCAGGGTCGGTGTTCCCATTGGTGCGGAAAACAGGAGACATCTCGCTCTCGGGGAACTCTTGGGCGAGCGCGTTTCCCATGATTGCGCGCTGAACACGGTAGTTGAGCCACTCGCCTACCGACAGCACGTTCTCCTGGAAGAACGGGTTGTAGGTCGGCCCCGTCCAGGCGGAGAGCGCTACGGAGGAGCCCCCGACGGCGAGGCCCGCGAGGAGTTTGCGCCGTGCGATGAGGCCGGCCACTAGTGACGCTCCGCAGGCACGCGGTAGCGCCCCGTAATCATTGACCAGATCTCGTTGATCGGCCCGACGAGCGCGACCATCACAATGTGTACGAGGAAGAAGAGCACGAGGAGCATCGCGCAGATGAAGTGGATCGATCGTGCGGAGTGACGTCCTCCGAAGACGTCGACGAGCCACGGCCACGCCGCATCCATCCCCGGCGACATGGTCAGCCCGGTCAGGATCTGGACGGGAATGAGAACGAAGACGACGCCGAGATAGGACAGCTTTTGAAGCGTGTTGTATCGTCGCGCCGCCTCGCCCTTCGGAAAGCGCAGCAGCGCGTGGTTCTTGACGTCGTGCAGGAGGTGACGTGGGGTCAGCTCGCCCCTGCTGGGAAGCAGGTCTCGCCAGATGTGGCGGTTGCCGAGACCGAAGATCCAGTAGGAGATGATCGCCGCGACGAACAGCCACGCAAAGGTCAGATGCCAGTGGCGCGCCAGTGCGAGGTCATAATCGGACGGTATGGTGAGCCAGCCGGGGAAAGCGGTGTCCACCGTCTGATCGCCTTGTCCGCCCGAGACGCCCAGGAACCCGGTTGTGCCGATCGTCTGGTCTCCCACGCGCAGATAACCCTGCTCGTCCCTGTCCCCGATCTGAAGCCAGGAGTAGTCGGGATTGGCGCCGTACCGGCCCCAGTAGAGGCGAGGATGGGCGTTGAAGATCATCAGGCCGGTCATGAGCATGACCAGGATGACGACCGCGTTGAGCCAATGCCAAATCCGGGTCGGCAGCCGGTGGCGGTAGACGACACGGGCGCCGCCCTCATGGATCGATTCGCGATCGAGATCCGACATTCGTGATCCTCTTTCTCATCGACCGGTTCTGTCCTCGGAAGCCGACCGGCGCAGGCGAGACGAAGCGTTCAACGCGCGGCGCGACCGCCGCGCCGCGGCGCACAGCGGCTCAATGCGGCATCACACTCGTTTGCGGCATCACGTTCTTCATAACTTCGTGGACCATCATGTCAGGGTGATCCGTACAGCTCGCGGCGACTTTCTTCGCCATCCCATGGCTGGAAGGCATCATGTTCGCCGCGGGCATCTTGCTGCGCATCGAGTTGACCGTCGCCGTCTGGCCGGCCGCGTTCATGGCGATGTAGTGCGAGCATTCCATATCGCTGGAAGTCGCGGCGAGCGCCGGCAAGCCTGATGCGGCCAGCAGCGCGGCAAGGACTCCTCTCATTTCTCGTTCCTTTTAGAGGTTTTGAACGAGCTGAAACCGCGGAGTCTTCTGGTCGGCGGCTCCGAAGAACAAGATACGCGCGCAATTCCTGAAAATGCTCGTGCAAGACCGCACTGCGGCAGCGGTTAACCGCGCAACAGTAAAATTCATATTGCCCAGATTTCAATGTCATTATTAGGGCGTTTGGGGACTGTAGCTTCAAACGCGTCGCGCCTGCCTCGGGATTATTTGACGCGCAATGTGGATGCCCGGAAGCGGAGCTACCGCTTCCCGATTGCGAACACCAGATCTGCGGAAGGCCTCACCGCGTACAAAAAGCGACAGCATTGAAAATACTGAGCTTTCTCTGCCGCAAACGTGCTGCTCCGCCTCTCTCTAGTAATAGCGCGGGATCGGGCCGTCGTGCGGCGTCATCCGGTCGGAGAGGTCGAACGCGACTTCGTCGACGTAGCACCATCCCCATCCCTCCGGCGGGTCGTAGCCTTCGATGATGGGATGTCCCGTTGCATGGAAATGCTTCGTCGCATGCCGTCCCTCCGATTGGTCGCAGCATCCGACATGTCCGCATGTGCGGCAGACTCTCAGATGAAACCAGGTTTGGCCCGCTTTTAGGCACTCCTCGCAGCCGAGCGCGCTCGGGGTGACATCCCGTACCGTGCGCAAATGCGAGCAGATCTTCGACATGAGTCTCGTTCCTCGGCTAGTCGCCAGCGTCAACGAATTGGTGGTGTTTTTCTGAATCTCTGTCGCCGCGAGAGCAGCGATGGAGGTGATTCGTGGCTAAGAAGGAGATTGCGGTCAAGAAGTATGTAGTGAAGCTGAGCGCCGAGGAGCGCGAGCG
>DASRSL010000163.1:0-6786 GCA_035656495.1 Roseiarcus sp. | reverse complement strand
GCTCAAGGTGAGCGCGCTCATGCACGAGCCCTGGTTCATCCCCGAATCGACGACGCTGCGCGATCAGCTGCAGGCGTTCCTGCGCCGGGGAAAGCATTCGGCGCTGGTCGTCGACGAATACGGCGTGGTGCAGGGACTGGTCACGCTCGAGGACATCATCGAGGAGATCGTTGGCGACATTCGCGACGAGCACGACGAGGCGGTGCTCGGCGTGCGCAAGCAGCGCGACGGCTCTGTCGTCGTCGAAGGCTTGGTGACCATCCGCGATCTCAATCGGGCGATGGGCTGGAACCTGCCCGACGAGGAGGCCGCCACCGTGGCCGGCCTCGTCATCCATGAGGCGCGCGCCATCCCCGAGCCGCGGCAGACCTTCTCCTTCCATGGCTTCCGCTTCGAGGTGCTGCGCAAGCAGCGCAATCGCATCGCCACGCTCAGGATCACGCCGCTCGCGCCGCGGGAGATCCGAGCCGGAGCCATTCGTCCGGAGGGTGAGACGGCGGCCCCTCATTGACTATTCGGAGGCCGGGGGTGCGGCGACCAGCGCCGAACATTCCCTTGCGGCGCCCGCTCAGGATCGTTGCCGCGCTGCAAGACTTGCCTATATAAGCGCCGCGGCGGCGGACGGCGGCCAGCAAAGAGGATTTGATGTCCTGGAACAGTCAAGGCGGCGGACCGTGGCGCTCGCCCAAGCGAGGACCCTGGGGGCAAGGTCCCTCCGGCCCTCCAACCGGAGACCTGGAAGAGATCATTCGCCGCGTGCAGGCGGCGCTGGGCAAGCTGACGGGCGGCCGCCCGGGGGCCGGCGGCGGCTCGGCTGGCGGCTTCAGCGGCCGCACCATTCTGTTCCTCGTTCTGGCGGCCGCGCTGGTCTGGTTCGTCTGGGGCACCTTCTACACCGTTCAGCCCAACGAGGTCGGCATCAATCTCGTGCTCGGCCGGTACACCGGCAAGACTGCGGCCGGCCTCAACACCAACTGGCCCTGGCCGATCGGCTCCGTCATCAAGGTGCCCGTCTGGGATCAGCAGATCACCGAGGTCGGCTACCGCAGCCTGGGGGAGAACGCCGACATTCCCGAGGAAAGCCAGATGTTGACGGGCGACAAGAACATCGTCGACGTCCACTTCCGGGTGAACTGGCAGATCGATCCGGGCAAGCCCGAAGACTACGTGTTCAACATCCTGAAGCCACGCGAGACGGTGAAGGCGGTGGCGGAGAGCATCATGCGGGAAGTCGTGGGCCTGAAGACGATCGACGGCATCCTGACGACCGACCGCGCATCGGTCGAGAAGGACGCACAGAAGCGAATCCAGGACGTGCTCGACGGTTACCGCGCCGGCGTGCTGGTGAAACAGGTTCAGTTGCAGTCGGTCGACGCCCCGAGCGAGGTGCTTTCCGCCTATCGGGACGTCACCGCCGCGCAGCAGGACCAGCAGCGCGCCGTCAACGAGGCCGAAACCTACGCCAACAAGGTCGTGCCGGAAGCCGAAGGCGGCGCGGCGCGCATCGTCGCCGAAGCCAAGGCCTATCGTGAGCAGACCATTCTGGACGCCAAGGGCCGGACCGCGCGCTACAATCAGATCTACGAGCAGTACAAGAAGGCGCCGGGGGTCACCCGCGAGCGCATGTATCTCGAGACGATGGAGCACGTGCTCGGGCCGATGGAGAAAACGGTGATCGACACGAACGCGGCCGCTGCGCCCGTGCCCTATATCGCCCTCGATCCCTTGCAGTCCAAGCCGTCGGGGAGCGTCAAATGAGACGGCCGCTGAGCGGCCTGGCGATCGCCCTCATGGCGGTCGTCGTCATCGTTCTGGCGTCGATGTCGACGTTTGTCGTCGATCCCACGGAACAGGCGCTGGTGCTGCGCTTCGGCCAGCCGATCCGCGACTTGATCGGGGCGCCGGGCCTCTACTTCAAGTGGCCGTTCGTCGACACGGTCGTCTATATCGACAAACGCATTCTCGCGCTCGACAACGAACGGCAGGAGGTGCTGGTGTCGGACAACCAGCGGCTCGAGGTCGACGCGTTCGTGCGCTACCGCATCGCCGATCCCCTCCTCTTTTACCAATCCGTGTTCAACAGCCGCGGGGCGGACGCGCAGCTCGGCGGCATGCTGAACTCGGCGCTCCGGCGCACGCTGTCGGAGGCCTCGATCACCGACATCGTCCGCGACAGACGCGACGCGCTGATGGCCGACATCCGCGACCAGATGATCGCCGGCGCCAAGCGTTTCGGCCTCGCGGTGGTCGACGTGCGCATCAAGCGGGCCGACTTGCCGGCGGAGAACTCCGAGGCGGTGTTCCGCCGCATGCAGACCGAGCGCCAGCAGAGGGCCGCTTCCTATCGCGCCCAGGGCTCGCAGCAGAGCCAGCAGATCAAGGCCGAAGCCGACCGCAAGGTCACGGTCATCACGGCGCAGGCTCAGCAGCAGGCCGAGCAGATCCGCGGCGAAGGGGACGGCGAGCGCAACCGCATCTTCGCGGAAGCCTATGGCGCGGACCCGGAGTTCTTCGCCTTCTATCGTTCGATGCAGGCCTATCAGAACAGCTTCGGCAATGGGCAGACGCGCGCTCTCATCAGCCCGAAGTCCGATTTCTTCCGCTATTTCTCGACGCCGACGCCTCCTCCGGAAACGGCGGCTGGCTCGGCTCCATCGGCGAAGGCGGACTGAAATGCGCGACTTCATCGTCGCCCTCGGCCTTGCCTTCGCCATCGAAGGGCTACTGATGGCGGGATTCGCCGAATCGATGCGCAAGCGGATGGCCGCCGTCGCACGCGAGGACCCGAACAGGCTGCGCGGGATGGGCCTCGGCGCGGCGCTCATTGGCGTTGCGATCGTCTGGGCTTCGCGCTCGCTGCTCTAGAGCCGCTTTTAACCGGGGGCTTCCGCACCGCCCCGATAACGAACTCGAGGAGGATGACATGTTCGAAGATGCGCGAATTCCGACGCAGTCCAGTCGAGCCCGCATTCGGGTCGCCGCCGCGATCGTTTCGTCGCTGGCCGGCGCTCCGCTCGCGGTCGCGCTGGCGGCGCCCGCATTCGCCCAGGCGCATCCGACCAATCTCGCCGATCTCGTCGAGCAGGTCGCCGACGCGGTGGTCAACATTTCCGCGACGCAAACGCTCGAAACGAAGGGCGACGCGACGTCCGATTTGCCCAAAGGCACGCCGTTCGACGAAATGTTCGAGGAGTTCTTCAAGAACCACGGCGTGCCGCGCCCGCACCCTCACCAAGCACAATCGCTCGGCTCGGGCTTCATCGTCGATCCGAGCGGGATCGTCATCACCAACAATCACGTGATCGGCGACGCCAACGACATTGTCGTCATCTTCACCGACGGCCGCAAGCTCAAGGCGAAAATCGTTGGCAAGGATTCGAAAATCGACGTCGCCGTCCTCAAGGTGGACAGCGACAAGCCGCTGAAGACCGTCAAGTTCGGCGACAGCGACAAGATGCGCGTCGGCGACGGCGTGATGGCGGTCGGCAATCCGTTCGGCCTCGGCGAAACGGTGACCGCCGGCATCATCTCCGCCCGCAACCGCAACATCGACAGCGGCCCTTACGACGATTTCCTCCAGACCGACGCTTCGATCAACAAGGGCAATTCGGGCGGTCCCTTGTTCAACATGCAGGGCGAAGTGATCGGCATCAACACGGCGATCCTGTCGCCGTCCGGCGGCTCGATCGGCATCGGCTTTGCGACGCCGTCCGCCACGGTCGTGCCGGTGATCGCCCAGCTCGAGCAGTTCCACGAGACGCGGCGCGGATGGCTCGGCGTGCGAATCCAGCCGGTCGATGACACCATTGCGGACAGTCTCGGCCTGGGAACCGCCCGCGGCGCGCTGATCGCCGGCGTCGACGACAAAGGGCCAGCCAAGCCCGCGGGGCTGAAGGCGGGAGACGTGATCGTCAAGTTCGACGGCAAGGACGTCAAGGAATCGCGCGACCTGCCGCGCCTCGTCGCGTCCATGCCGGTCGGCAAGTCGGTCGATGTCGTCGTCATTCGAGACGGCAAGGAAGCGACCAAGACGGTGACGCTCGGGCGCCTCGAGGACAGTGAAAAGCAAAGCGACACGGCGGCGAGCAGCGAGGACGAGACGCAACAACAGAACGCGGTCGAGAAGGCGCTCGGCATGGAGTTCTCCGGCCTCACCGACGAAGCGCGCAAGGGCTTCAAGATCAAGGACAGCGTGAAGGGCGTGGTGGTGACCTCGGTCGATCCGGGATCGCCCGCCGCTGAACGCGGCCTCCGGCCCGGCGACGTCATCGAGGAGGTCAACCATCAGGCGGTGGAGACGCCGGGCGAGGTCGCCAAGGCGCTCGAAGCGGCGAGGAAGGGCGGCGGGAAGAAGCCGGCGCTGCTCCTCGTCTCGAACGCCGAAGGCGTCGCGCGATTTGTCGCGCTGCCCGTGAATTGAATCGGGCGCCCCGCATGGTGCATGAGACGTCCGATCTTTCCGCCGGGGGCCTCGACAATGCGCTCGCGGCCGCGCGCGGCGTGCTCGAGCGCGCGCCCTTGTTCGACGGGCACAATGACCTGCCGTGGGTCATTCGGAGCGACCAGGCGGCGCGCGGCGACGTGATCGCCTACGAGCTGAACCGGGTCCACGAGAAGGCCGACACCGACATCCCGCGGCTGCGCGAGGGAATGGTCGGGGCGCAGTTCTGGGCGGCGTTCCAGCCAACCCGGGCCGCTCATCCCGCGCGGACGACACTCGAGCAGATCGATCTCATTCGGCGCATCGAGGAGGCGCACCCGGACGTCTTCTTTCCGGCGAGACAGGCGTCCGACTACGCAAAGGCAATAGCGGTTGGCAAGATCGCGTCCTTCATCGCGGTCGAGGGCGGTGTCGGGCTCGAGAACTCCCTGAATCCATTGCGGATCTGGCATGCGGCTGGCGTGAGGCTGATGACGCTCTGCCACAACGAGACGCTCGACTGGGTGGACTCGGCGACGGACGCGCCGCGCAACGGCGGCCTCAACGCCTTCGGCCGCGCGGTGATCGGCGAGCTCAACCGGCTCGGGATCGTGATCGACCTCGCGCATGCTTCGCACGAGGCGATGCGCCGCGTGCTCGACGTCAGCGAGGCCCCGGTCGCTCTCTCCCATTGCAACGCCTACGCGCTCTGCGATCATCCACGCAATGCTCCCGACGACGTACTCAGGCGCCTCAAGGCCAAGGGCGGTCTGGTGATGGCGACGTTCGTGCCTGGATTCGTGTCGCAGCCGCTGCGCGACTGGCTGCGCGCCGCCCGCGACGCTTACGGCAAGGCGCCGCTGGCCACGGATCCGAAGGGGCAACTCGCCGCGCTCGAGACGAAACAGGGGGCCGCGCCCAAGGCGACCCTCGAGCAGGTCGCCGACCATGTCGAGCGTCTCGTCGCAACGGCGGGCGTCAATCATGTCGGGATAGGGTCTGACTATTTCGGCGGCGCGACGCCCGTCGGGCTCGAAAACGTCAGTCGCTTCCCGCACCTGTTCGCCGAGCTTGTGCGGCGCGGATTCTCCGAGGAAGACCTGAAGAAAATGGCGGCCTCGAACATGCTGCGGGTGCTGCGCCGGGTGGAAAAAATCGGCGCCCGGCTGCGCGAGACCCGTTCGCCGGCGATTGGACGACGCGAGGATTTCCCCGATTGACGCGCGCGACGACATATCGCGGGCAAGGAGTATCATTTACGAAGGTTTCTCGGCCAAAACGATCGTCGTTCATGTGGTTGAGCCGGCCTGTCAATTATAATAGGATATTCGCAAATACGAAGATGATCGAGGCGGACGTTATGCCGGTCGCCAAGGCAGCTGAACACCGTGACACGGTGGATGTCGAGAGGATGGCGGATAGCGCACGCGAAGCCACGGAGTTTCTCAAGGCGCTCGCCCACGAGTCGCGTCTTCTGATCCTCTGCGATCTGCTCGACGGCGAGAAGTCGGTCGGCGAACTCGAGTCGTTCCTGGATCTTCGCCAGTCGACCGTGTCGCAACAATTGGCGCGGCTGCGGCTTGAAGGGCTCGTCGCGGCGCGCCGCGACGGCAAGACGATTCATTACAGCATCGCCAACGAGAAGGTGCGCGCGGTCATCGACGTGCTCTACCGCGCGTTCTGCAAGGTCACGCCGGCCCGGACCGCATAAGTTCGGCCCGCCGGCAGCTTGGCCGGCGGAGAATTGGATCGACACCCCGGGGCACGGGGCGCTCGACGCCGGGCGCGCCGGACACAGTCCGACCGAGGCATCTCGCGTTGGCCGCAGCAGTTCCTTATCTCCTCCGACCGCCGGTGAACGGAACCAAGCGCGTTCCGCGAACGTTGCGGCTCCATCTTGCGTCAGAAATGGAGGACGCCATGACCAATTTCGATCCCGGCCGCCGGCCGGTCCGCACGACGGGCGCCGGATGGGGAGGAGGCTGGATCATCCTTGCCATTATCATCCTGATCATTATCGGCTTCGGCTGGGGCGGATGGTATGGCGGCTGGTACCGCAACGGAGGGCGGGTGGCGAACGCCCCCCCGAATACCGCCGCGCCGGCGAATACCGCGGCGAACGGAGCCCATGACACGAACAACGCAAACGCTCCGCCGGCTCAGAAGAAGCCCTGAACCGCGCTGGCGCCCTGACCTCGCAGCGAGGGTCAGGCTCGCCGAAAGAGGCTGGCGCACGCCCCCGCCAGCGCTAATCCCGCTGCGGTCCAGAGCGCAATCGCGGTCGCGTGCTCGGGCGCCCGGCCGAATGCGACCGCCATCAGCGCGGCGCCGAAGGACTGTCCGATCAGCCGGCCGGAGGACTGCAG
>DASRSL010000162.1:0-8963 GCA_035656495.1 Roseiarcus sp. | reverse complement strand
CAGGCCAAGTGTTGCGGTTTTTGCCGCCTATCCTATTGAGCAGATTGACTCCACGTCAGATTCGACAGTCACCCTCAAATGCGGAAGCCCGGGGCGCCGCCGCCCGAAGTCTCCGCGGCCGTCCGCGCCTCACGGCGTCTTTCTCGCCGCCGCGGCGAAAATCACCGCCAGCGCGAGCCACGAGAGCAGCATCGTCGTGCCGCCGATCGGAGCGGCGAAGGGAAAGAGCCGCGCGCCCGCGAAGGCGTGATAGGCGAGCTCGGCCGCGAACAGCGACGCGCCGGCTTCCATGACGAAGCCCGCGGCGAGAAGCGCGGGCGCCGGCTTGATCCGGGCGTGCGCCGCGATCCCGAGCGCGGCGACGGCGTGCAGGATGAGGAACAAGACGCCCCGTTGCGCCAGCTCGCCGCCGCCCATATGCACCGCCGCCGCCGCAAGCGCGACGCCCGCCGCGCCCATGAGCGCGGCGAGGGCGGCGAGAACGAGGGTCGGACGGGCCATCATGAAAGCTCCAGGAGGCGACGCGAGAGGCAAACAAGTCGCCGCCGCCGCTTGTCAAGCCTGCCCGGCGCAGGCTCCGACTGTCGACGTGTCCGAAGGTCGGGCGCCCCGGGGGTTGCTGCGCCGGAACACTTCCCCCATGTTGCCGCTTTTGACATCGTCGCGGCGCGAGCGAGCGCGGGAAAGGGCGTAAACTCATGGTTTCAAAATGTCCCGCCAAGCGGTCGCTCGCGATTGCGACAGCCAACGTCCAGGCGGGCGTCGACGCCGCACTGACCATCGCCGCGCGCACGCAAGGCCTCATGGCCCCCACCCGCGCGCAGGCGGAGAAGGCGCGCGAGGCGCGGCTCATGGTGCAGGAAAAGCTCGACGCGGCGGTCGAGGGGACGCTCGCGGCCCAGGCCGCCTGGGGCGCCTTCCTCCTCAAGGCGGCGTTCGGCGGCGTGCGCTCGGCCAACGACGTGTCGAACGGCCTCGCCGGCATCGCCGAAGCGGCGGCGAAGCCCGCGCGACGCAAGGTCCGCGCCAATGCGCGGCGCCTCGCCGGAACCAGGGCCTTCCCCTGACATGGACCTCGCGGCTCATCTGCCCGGCTATCTCGCGTCCTACGGCTATCTGGCCATCTTCGTCATCGTTTGCCTGGAGAGCGCGGGGATCCCGTTGCCGGGCGAGACCGTGCTGGTCGCGGCGGCGATCCTGGCCGGGCAGGGAAAGCTGCACCTTTGGGGCGTCATCCCCGCCGCGGCCGCAGGCGCCATATTCGGCGACAATTGCGGCTATTGGGTCGGGCGGGAATTCGGCTTTCGCATTGTCTACCGCTATGGCCGCTATGTCCGCCTCGACGAGCGCCGGCTGAAGCTCGGGCAGTACCTTTTCATGAGGCACGGCGGCAAGATCGTGTTCTTCGGCCGCTTCGTCGCCGTTCTGCGCGCATTCGCGGCCTTCCTCGCCGGCGTCAATCATTTCAACTGGGAGCGGTTCTTCTTCTTCAACGCGGCGGGCGGAATCGTCTGGGCGACGATTTTCGGCGTGGGCGGCTATTGGCTCGGACGGGCGATTGAGACCTATGCCCGCCCAGTCGGCATCGCGATCCTCGTCGCAGCGGTCGTCGGCGCCATTATCGGGGCGCGGTTCGTGCGCTACCATGAGCAGGCGCTCGAGGACGAGGCCGAGCGGGCGCTCCCCGGTCCGCTGGCGCCGCCGAAGAAGCCCCGGCCGAGGTAGCCTCGACGGGCCTTGCGCCGGCGAAGCTCGTTGCGAAGAAGCCGGCCGCGCCGAAATCGGAGGGCGCGCGTCCCGCGCGCCTCCGGGCGGCGAGACGCCGCTCCTCCTTGGCAAGGCGCCCGATCACGCGGCCGGTCGCTCGACCGGTCCGACCCAGACCCTCAGCCTCTCCGAGCGGCGCAGCAGATCGACGCTGACGGTGCGGTTGATCTTCTCGGCGTCGAGAGCGCGCACGAGCTCGCCGACGCTCGTCACCGTCCTGCCGTCGAGGCCGATGACGATGTCGCCGGACATGAGCCCCGCCTGGGCGGCCGGCGCGGTCTGATCGACCGCAAGCAGCCTCGCCCCGCTCGCCTGTTCGAGGTCGAGCCTCAAGGCAATGCGTCGGGGGATCGCCGCGGTGGCGGCGCTCACCCCGATGAAGGCGCGCCGCACCCGTCCATGGCGGGCGATCTCGCCGGCGACGAAATTCGCCGTGTTCGAGGCGACGGCGAAGCAGATGCCCTGCGCGCCCATGATCACGGCGGTGTTGATGCCGACGACTTCGCCCGCGGTCGTGACGAGAGGGCCGCCGGAATTGCCGGGATTGAGCGCCGCGTCGGTCTGCACGACGTCCTCGATCATCCTCCCGGTGCGCGCCTGCAGGCTGCGGCCGAGCGCCGAGATGACGC
This sequence comes from Roseiarcus sp., assembly GCA_035656495.1. Classification (GTDB taxonomy): domain Bacteria; phylum Pseudomonadota; class Alphaproteobacteria; order Rhizobiales; family Beijerinckiaceae; genus Roseiarcus. The sequence goes on along the minus strand of DASRSL010000162.1, from coordinate 6,567 downwards.
CGGCGGTGACAGTCGCATCGAAGCCGAGCGGATTGCCGATGGCGATGGCGATCTGGCCGCGTCTGAGCTTCGAGCTGTCGCCCAGCCTGGCCGCGGGCAGAGCCACGTCCGCCTCGACCCTGAGGAGCGCGAGATCGGTGTCGGGATCGTCGCCGAGCACCCGGGCCTGCAGGTCTCGTCCTTCGACTGTCGTCAGCGCCACGACGCGCGCGCCCTGAACGACGTGGGAGTTGGTGAGCGCCAAGCCGTCGGGGGAGACGATGACGCCCGAGCCGGAACCGGCGCTTCGGCCGCCTCGTTTGACATCGATCCGAACGACGCTGGGCCCGACGCGTTCGGCCATGTCGCTGACGACGCGCGAATAGTCGTCGAGAAGAACGGAGTCGCTCGGAGTTTTCGCGCCGGGTCCCAAAGCAGGGCTGTCCGTATCGAGCACCAAGGACGTAAAAGGAGGCTGGAGAGATTCGAACATGGCGGCGATATGGGCGCCGCGGCGGCGCACCGCAAGCAGCGGCATCGCGTGGGATTCGCGGCGCTTCTCTGTGGCTACGTAGAATCCCTAATTGCGCGTTTGCTTGCGATTTGCTTGGTTTAACGCGAGGGAACGGGCGGATATCAAGCACAATCTCACCGTTTCACTTGCGCGATTGCGCGTCCGATCGTTCGGTTGCTTGGATGATTGCTGCGCCGATGAGAATTGCCCTATGGCCGCTGCGCCGCCGCGCTCTCGCCCGGACACTCTTTAGCCCCCGCCCGAATTGACGTCGCGCCGATGCCTGCCGTGATGAGAATCCCTGCAGCCTTCCCTTACCCAAAGGGCTTATGGCTGCGCTGGCTACCGATGATTGCGGCGCTCATCGCCGGCGCGGCGCTTTCGTTGGATCTCGCCCAGCGAAACCTTTGGCGTTCCGCTCCCGCCGCGCCGGCCGAACGTCAGGCCGCCCCGCCTGAGCCGCGATCGGCCCCGCTCAATCAAACGCCTTACATCCCGCCGATCCGCATCGGGTCGAGCGAGGCTCCGCCGAATCCGGGCGCTTTCGCGCCGCTCCCAGATTCCGCCGCCCAGCGGCGGGATGGAGAATCGTCGTGACCGCGACCTTCTCCCAGTTCTCTGCACCGGTCGAAGAGTTTAATCGATGAACAAGGCTAAGGACTTTTGGGCGCCCCGCAGGCACGGGTTCGACGACGACGGGCCGATATCGTATCCGCCGCGGCTGCGACCGGCGCGTTTCGACGGGCCCTCCGTAGGCCTCGGCGACGTAGCGGCGCCGGGCGATCTCGCCGCGTCGAGTGAGCCGGCGGTCGAGGCGACCGTGAAATGGTACAAGGACGACAAAGGGTACGGCTTCGTCGAGCTCGCCGACGGGCAGGGCGACGCCTTCCTGCACGCGACGGTTCTTCACGCCGCCGGACATGAAACCGCCCCGCCCGGCACGAAGATGCGCGTCGCCGTCGCCATGGGCGTCAAGGGTCCGCAGGTGTCCCGCGTCGTCTCGGTCGACGCCGCAGTCTTCGATCGTCCACGCCGCCCGTTCGACGCGCCCCGCCCGCCCCGCCGCATGGCGCCGGATCCATCGACCGCCAGGTCCCTCGAGGGCAGGGTCAAGTGGTTCAACGAGAACAAGGGGTTCGGTTTCGTCGAGGTCGAGGACGGCGGCAAGGACATTTTCGTCCACATTTCGGCGCTCAACGCCGCCGGCATCGCACGTCTCGACGAAGGCCAGCCGGTCAACATGAAGGTCGTCGAAACGCCGCGCGGCCGCGAGGCGATCTCGATCGCGCTGTAGAACCGACGCCTTCTCCCCTTGCGTCGCGTCTCCGTCCTTCCCCAAGCTGCCAAGCAGAGCTGGGGGAAGGATAGCCCGCGGCGTTGTAGGCGGTCAGTTCGCGGCGACGTTCGCGCAACCCGGCTTAGGGCGGAGCCGCGGACCCTGCCCCATCAGGCGCTTCGCGCCACGTTTCGCAGCAGAGCTGACGCTCCGCGAGGGAGGACAGCTCGTATCAGCGCTTCGAGAACTGGAAGCTTCGGCGCGCCTTCTTGTGGCCGTACTTCTTGCGCTCGACGACGCGGGAATCGCGGGTCAGGAAGCCTTCGTTCTTCAGCTTGGGCCTGAGCTCCGGCTCGTAGTTGGTCAGCGCCTTGGCGATGCCGTGCCGTACCGCGCCGGCCTGGCCCGAGAGGCCGCCGCCGGAGACGGAGACGACGACGTCGTACTGGGTGATCCGGTCGGCGACGACGAGCGGCTGGCTCAGGATCATTCTGAGCACCGGCCGGGCGAAATACTGGTCAAGCGGCTTGCCGTTGACCGTCGCGAGCCCCTTGCCCGGCTTGATCCAGACGCGCGCGACCGCGTCCTTGCGCTTTCCCGTGGCGTAGGCGCGACCATTCTTGTCGAGCTTCTGGACGTGGACGGGCGCCGCGGCCGGGGCCGGAGGGGCGACGGACGAGGTCTTGAGGTCGGCGAGCGAGGACAGGGTCTCGGCCATGGCTTCAGGCGCTCCGGCTGTTCTTGCGATTGAGCTTGGCGACGTCGAGCGGGATCGGCTGCTGGGCGGCGTGCGGATGGTCGGGCCCCTTGTAGACGCGCAGGTTGCCTAGCTGCTTGCGCCCGAGCGGCCCGCGCGGCAGCATGCGCTCGACCGCCTTCTCGACGACGCGCTCGGCAAAACGCCCCTCGAGGATCGACTTGGCGGAGCGCTCCTTGATGCCGCCGATATAGCCCGTGTAGTGGTGGTAGACCTTGTGGTCGCGCTTCCTGCCCGTGAAGACCACCTTCTCCGCATTGACCACGATCACGTTGTCGCCGTCGTCGATGTGCGGGGTGAAGCTCGGCTTGTGCTTGCCGCGCAGGCGCATGGCGATGATGCTCGCGAGCCGCCCGACGACGAGCCCCTCGCCGTCGATGAGAAGCCACTTCTTCTCGACCTCGGCCGTCTTGGTCGAATGGGTTTTGCCGAACATGATGGTTCCGTGGGTTTCGAAGTCCGCGCTTCTGCCGCGCGCGGCGCGAATTGTCAACCTCGCGGCGCCGGATTCGCCAGGAAAACCGCCGGATGCGCCCATGCGGTATCATGATACCGCCTGGGGTGCGCGTCTCGCGCACCAATGGGCGGCGAGACGCCGCCCATTGGCGGACGGGGACGCCAGGATGCTCGGCATCGCCTGGGCCGCGGTCACATTGCATCACCGCTCGCCGTAAGGAGCCGGTTAACCTACCGCCGCACTCGGCGTTAGACAACGAGTAACGAAGTCATGAATATTAACTTGCGAGAAGATGTTTTCTGTTGATTTCCTGGCTTACTCGCAGCGTTCGTGTTGTGGGGCGCCGTTAGGGGAGTTGAGCCAATGTTGAAGCCGATCAAGAACTTTCTCGTGGACGAGTCGGGGGCGACCGCGATCGAGTACGCCCTGATTGCGTCGCTCATCGCGGTCGCCATCATCACCGCGGTCACGACGGTGGGCGGCAAGGTCAGCACCGTGTTCACGGAAGTCGGCAACTCGCTGAACTGACGGGCGACCGGCGGGAGCGCGAAGAGGGGCGGCGCCATGGCGTCGCGCCCGATCCCCGTTCCTACACGGGTGACGAGACCCTACCGCTCGTCCCCCAGCTCGTAATTCTCACACGACCGGCCGAAGGCCGAGAGCGCGTCCTGCAGATAGTCGGGCAGAACCGCCATGCCGAGCAGATATTTCCAGGTCGGCCCCTCGCGCCGGTTGTAGGCCGCGTTGACTGCGTTTCGCCAGTCCTCGGCCTCGAAATCGCCGCGTCCGATCCAGGCGAGAGCGACGAGGGCCGCGGATTCATCGACGTCGAGGTTGCGGATGAACTCGACCAGCTCCCGGCGGATCGAGTCGGCGGCGTCGGTCAGGATGACGCGCTCGCCGTCGTCGGTCGGGTTGGAGGCGTCGGGCCTGAGCCCCACGTCCTCGCCGAACAGCTCGCGCGACTTCTCGATCACGAAGCAGACCTTGGCCGGATTGATCTCGGGCATCGGGCGCTCGCTCGCATCGACTCTCCGCATGGGCGGACCTCTCTTCGCTTTGAGCCTCTCTTCGCTTTGACTTGCATATAAGCATCGAGCCGGCCGGCGCGAATTGCGGCAGGTCAAAGGCCGGCGAAAAAGCGCCCCATGTGCAGCAAGACGCCGTGAGCGGCGAACGGTTCCGCCTTTATTCGACCGTGACCGATTTCGCCAGGTTGCGCGGCTGGTCGGCGTCCTTCCCCATGATGACGGCGGTGTGATAGGCGAGCATCTGGATCGGGGCGGCGTAGACGATCGGGGCGAAGTTCGTCCCCATGTCCGGCATCGCCAGGAAATGCTCGACCGCGACCGCCGCCTCCTCCGCCGCGCGGCGCTCGCCGATCAAGATGATCCGCCCGCCACGGGCGGCGACCTCCTGCATGTTGGAGACGGTCTTCTCGAACACCGCGTCCCGCGGGGCGAGGACGACGACCGGCATCTCTTCGTCGATCAGCGCGATCGGCCCGTGCTTGAGCTCGCCCGCCGCGTAGCCCTCGGCGTGGATGTAGCTGAGCTCCTTGAGCTTCAGCGCGCCCTCCATCGCCAGGGGATAGGCAGTGCCGCGCCCGAGGTAGAGAACGTCGCGCGCATGGGCGATGGCGTGGGCGAGCTTCTCTGCGGCGGGCTCGAGCTTGAGCGCCTCGGCCAGAAGGCCCGGGGTCGCCACCAGTTCGGCGAGCAGAGCGGCCTCCCTCCCCTCCCCGATCGTTCCGCGGGCGCGGCCAAGGCCGATCGCGAGCGCGGCGATCGCCGCGAGCTGACAAGTGAAGGCTTTTGTCGAGGCGACGCCGATTTCCGGACCGGCCAAGGTCGGCGCGGCCGCGTCGGTGAGCCGCGCGATGCTCGAATCCGGCACGTTGACGACGCCAACCGTCCTCGAGCCGGCCTCCTTGACATATTTCAGCGACGCCAGCGTGTCGGCGGTCTCGCCGGATTGCGAAATGACGATCGTCAGGTCGTTCGAATCGACCGGCGTCTCCCGGTAGCGGTATTCGGAGGCGACGTCGATCTCGACCGGCAGCCGGGCGAACCTTTCGATCCAGTATTTGCCGATCAGGCCCGCCATGTAGGCGGTGCCGCAGCCGACGATCGAGATTCTGGCGAGCGCCTTCGGATCGACCGGCCAGTCGAAAGGCTTGAGCCGCATCGCCGCCATGTCGACGTAATGGGCGAGCGTATGGCCGACGACCTCCGGCTGCTCATGGATCTCCTTGGCCATGAAATGGCGGTAATTGCCCTTCTCCGCGAGCAGGCTGCCGGCGTGGCTGCGCTGAATGCGCCGCTCGACTCTTGCCCCGGAAGCATCGCGAATGTCGGCGCCGGAGCGGGTGGCGACCACCCAGTCGCCCTCCTCGAGATAGGCGATGCGGTCGGTGAACGGCGCCAGCGCCAGGGCGTCGGAGCCGAGATAGGTCTCGCCCTCTCCGTAGCCGACCGCGAGCGGCGCTCCCTGCCGCGCCCCGATCAGGAGGTCATCCTTCCCCTCGAACAGGTAGACGAGCGCAAAGGCGCCGCGCATGCGCCTGAGCGCCGCGTGAACGGCTTCGGGGGGCGTCTTGCCGCCCTCGAGCTCGTTCTCGACCACGAAGGCGGCGATCTCGGAATCCGTCTCGGTCGCGAACACATAGCCCTTGGCGGCCAGCTCCTCGCGCAAAGCCTTGAAATTCTCGATGATGCCGTTGTGGACGACGGCGAGCCGGGGCGAGGCGTGCGGATGGGCGTTGGTCTCTGTCGGCTTCCCATGGGTCGCCCAGCGGGTGTGGCCGATGCCGATCGAGCCCGTAAGCGGCGCGGCGGCGAGTTTCGCCTCGAGATTTTTGAGCTTACCCTCGGCGCGCCTCCGCGCGAGCCGGCCATTTTCCAGGGTGGCGACGCCGGCCGAGTCGTAGCCGCGATATTCAAGGCGCTTCAGCGCGTCGACGATGGCCCCCGCGACCGGCCCCGTTCCGAGAACGCCGACAATTCCGCACATTGGCGCTTGTCCCCTGATGACTCCCCGGTCGACCATAGCAAGCGCCGGGCCAACGGCAAGCGTGAGGCCATGGACCCGCGCGCCAACAAGTTACAATGAATGAAGGATCGTGGAGGCCTCGCCCGCCGGCGCGCCAAAAGCCGGGCTTGCTTTCGACACAGTTTGACGCGACTCTTGGCTGAGCTATGAACCGTTGGTCGCTGCGACAGGCCCTCGTGCTGCTCCTCGCCGTCTTCGTGACGACGGGGATGGGCCTGTCCGCCGTCCGGGCGAACGACATGGCGGCAAAAATGGCCATGCCGTCAGGCATGGGCGCCGCCGCCGGGCACGCCGGCTGCCAGCATTGTCCCGACGGCGCCGGCAAGGGCGGAGCCAAGGCGACGCCGTGCGCGACCGTGTGCGGAGCGCTGATTATGCCGCGCCACCATGACCCGGAGCCGACGATCATGGCGCCAACGGCGGCCGTTTATCCGGCCAGCCTCGCCCTCCGCCATGGCCGGGCGCTCCGGCCCGATCCTCACCCGCCAAGAACCTCCGACATCGGTTGACGTCCCGGCCGTCGCGACGAGCGA
>DASRSL010000161.1:0-1662 GCA_035656495.1 Roseiarcus sp. | reverse complement strand
CGCCCGGAAAACATGCGCCTTGTCGAGCTGGGCGATGTAATCTCTCGCAATGCTGGCCTGTTCGACGTCCGACGGGAAGATCGCCGAGCGATATTGCGTGCCCTCGTCCGGCCCCTGGCGGTCGAGCTCGGTCGGATCGTGCGCGACGGAGAAGAAGATCTGCAAAATTTTTCCATAAGTGATCTTGCGCGGATCGTAGGTGATCCTGACCGATTCCGCATGGCCCGTGTCGCCCCGGCTCGTCATTTCGTAATGCGCGGTCGAGGCCGCGCCGCCGTCGTAGCCTGACACCGCGCTGACGACGCCGTCGACATGCTGGAACACGCCCTGGACGCCCCAAAAGCATCCTCCGGCGACTACGGCGACCTCCGAACCGGGCGAGCCCGCGGGCTCGTCCGCTGCGGGTAGGGGCAGACGCCGCGCTTGCTCCGCCTCGGATCGCGGCGCAAAGACGACCGCGGCGACAAGGGCGCCCGCGATCAGCGTGGCGTCGGTGGAATGGTTTCTCAGGAATGCAAGCATGGGGCCCGTCTCCTTGTCTTGGACGACGGCGAACTCTAAGAGGCGGCCGCCGATTTGAACGCCAGCGCGACGCCGTTCATGCAGTAACGAAGCCCGGTCGGCTTCGGCCCGTCCTCGAACACATGGCCGAGATGGCCGTCGCACCGCCGGCAGGTCACGGCGGTGCGAACCATGCCGTAGGAGTGATCCTCGTGAGTGGTCACGGCGTCGGAGAGCGGCGCCCAGAAACTCGGCCAGCCGGTGCCGCTATCGAATTTCGTCTCCGACGAGAAAAGGTCGGCGCCGCACCCGGCGCAGGCGAAGATGCCCTTCCGCTCTTCATGCAGCAGCGGACTGGTGAAAGGCGGCTCGGTCCCGTCCTGGCGCAGGACCGCGTATTGCGCGGGCGTCAACAGCCTGCGCCATTCGGCATCGCTATGGACGACATGATCTCCCACGGCGGGCCAGGCGGCCCGGATTTCCAGAAGACTTGCGCCCGCGGCCACAGCCAAGCCGCGAACCGCGCCGCTCAGAGCCGCTCGACGTGTCAGCATCCTCCACCTCGCCGGTTTTACGAAATCTGGGGACGATACCCATCTTGGATGCTTATACGCGTTAGATAGGGACGGGTTACAAACGGGCAAGCTTTTTTCAACCCTCGGCGACCACGGCGATCTCGGAACCGGCGGCGGGCGCCGTCGAGCGCGGGCGGAGGGATCTTATGCGCCTCCTCGGCGGTTGGGGCGGAAATCGAAACCCCGGCCGGCGCGGCCAGGCCGACAAGCGCCAGCGTCGAGAGGCCGAGGCGCGGCGTGAAAGACGCGATCATGAACCGTCTCCATGGATACAAAAGCCTACCCGCGCCCGTCGCAAGCCTCGCCCTCATTCTCTGCACATCAAGCAGCCTGAGGCGTGGCTCGAGGCCATGACCGGCGCCGGATCGGCCTTGTAGAGCTCGGGAAACAGCCGCTTAGGGGCCTGGACCTTTAGCAGGTCGTTGATCACGGGCGCCGGCTCGTCGAGCAGGGGCGGAAGGATCTTATGCGCCTCCTCGGCGGTTGGGGCGGAAATCGAAACCCCGGCCAGCGCGGCCAGGCCGACAAGCGCCAGCGTCGAGAGGCCGAGGCGGGGCGTGAAAGACGCGATCATGAACCGTCTCCA
>DASRSL010000160.1:0-63564 GCA_035656495.1 Roseiarcus sp. | reverse complement strand
CCCCACCTGGATGAAGGAAACCACCGGGACCATCGAGGACATGGCTAACCAGCTGAAGAAGCAGGGCCTTGTCGAAAACCTGACGATCACCGACGCGCAGGGGAACGCCAACACGCAGATCCAGCAGATCCAGTCGATGATCGACGCCAAGCTCGACGCAATCATTGTCGATGCCGGCTCGGCCACGGCGCTCGACCGCGTGATCGCTGACGCCTGCTCCAAAGGCATCGCCGTCGCCAATTTCGACAGCCTGGTCGACACCAACGATCTGACCACTAAGATCGATGCCGACCAGATCCTTTGGGGCAAGCTCGCCGCCGAGTGGCTGGTCAAGCAGCTCAATGGCAAGGGCGACATCCTTGTCCTTAACGGCCCGGCCGGAGTCTCGGTCAGCGACGATCGCCGGAAGGGCGCCGAGCCGGTGTTCAAGGCCAACCCAGGCATAAAGATCCTTGCGGAGACCCACTCCGCCTACAACGCCGCTCCGGCGCAAGAGGCCGTCACCAATCTGCTCTTCAGCAATCCTCAAATCGACGGGATCTGGAGCCAGGGCGGCGCGCTATCGGCGGGAGCGGTAACCGCCTTCGAAAAGCAGGGACGCAAGCTTGTTCCGATGACGGGAGAAAACTACCGCCCCTTCCTCGAGATGTGGAAGCAGAAGAAGCTGACCGCCTGGGCGACGCAGCAGCCAAACTGGCTGGCCGCCTTCGCCGTCTATGCGGCGGTAAAGGCGCTGCAGGGCGCCGACATCCCGTCCTATATCGACGTTCCACTGCCGATCATCGATGACGCCAATCTCGACAGCTATCTCGCCCGCGCCAAGGACTTCGCCGCCGACGGCTACATCTACTCTCCCTACGACACGAAGCTGTTCGACGAGCTGATCGCCAGGAGCCTGAAGAAATAGTCCGGCGGAAACGGGCGCAAAGGCGGCGCGGTGGCGGAATATGGTCGTGCAGCAGGCGGTCCTCGGAGCGCGGAACCTTTCGAAGGCGTTCTTCGGCAATCCTGTTCTGCGCGATGTCTCGATCGACCTCGTACCCGGCCGCATCCACGCCCTGCTCGGCGAAAACGGAGCGGGCAAGAGCACGCTGATCAACTTGCTGTCGGGCGCCCTCGCGCCCGACAGCGGTCAAATTCTGGTCGACGGCCAGCCGGTCGCGGCGCTGTCGCCGCGCGAGGCGCACCGGCTGGGCGTCGCCGTGGTGCAGCAGGAGCTGAGCCTCGCTCCCCATCTTTCGATCGCGGAGAACATCGGCCTCGGCGCATATGATCGTCGGGGCGGGCTCATCGACTATGGCGGCCTCGCGGTCGCGGCCAAGGAGATCGGCGGCGAACTGGGCCTGGTGGAATCGCCGGACACGCCGGTGGGCCGATTGCCGCTCGGCCGCCGCCAGATCGTCGAGATCGCCAAGGCGCTGTTCATCAAGCCGCGCGTCCTCATCTTCGACGAGCCGACGTCCTCGCTTGCCGCCCCGGATGTCGTCATGCTGATGGGGCTGGTGCGGCGCCTGCGCGACCAAGGCGTGGCGATACTCTATATCTCGCACCGGCTCAATGAGATCATCGACTTCTGCGACTATGTCACGGTTCTAAAGGACGGCGCGATCACCGCCGACCGTCCGATGGCGGGTCTCGATCCAAATGGCCTGGTCCGCTTGATGGTCGGCCGCGACCCGCAGAACCTATTCCCGCCCTACGCCTCGCACGCGACCGAAGACCTCGTCCTCGAGACGAGGAATTTTCGCACCGCTGCGGCGCATGGCGTCGATTTCGAGCTCCGCCGCGGCGAAATCCTCGGGATCGGAGGCCTCGTCGGTCATGGACAGGAAGACTTCATGACGGGCCTCTACGGCGCCGTCGCCGCCGATGCCGATCAGTTCCGCGTGCTCGCCGACGGCGGCGCGGCGCGGACCACGCCTTTCGCCAACGTCGCCGAGGCCAATGCCATGGGCGTGGCCTACGTTCCTGCGGATCGCAGGAAGGAAGGCCTGCTTCTGCCGCACTCGATCGACTTCAATCTGCTCTTGCCCCTGTTCGCGCGCCACGGAGCACAACATCGCCGCAGGGCCGACGAGTCGGCGATCACGGAGCGTCTGGCTCAGCGCCTCAATATCCGCGGCGATCGGAGCCGCCCCGTCCAGGCGCTGTCCGGTGGAAACCAGCAGAAGGTCGCGGTGTCGAAATGGCTGCCGCTGGAGCCATCGGTCCTGCTTCTGAACGACCCGACCCGCGGCGTCGACGTCGAAACCAAGCGCGAGATCTATATCGCCTTGCGAGCGATGGCCGCCGAGGGCAAGGCCGTGGTCCTTCTGACCACGGACACGCCTGAGCTGGTTCATCTCTGCGACCGGGTCATCGTGTTCCACAAGGGCTGGGTGGCCGCCGCCTTGGCGCACGCCGAGGCGTCCGAGGAGGCGATCGTCGCGGCCGCCATGGGCGTGCGCGCCGCGCCGACGCTGCAGGGAGCGCCGCATTGATGCGCGGGGAAGGAACGCGGCTCTATTGGCGCATCCAGAGGCGGCGCAACGAGGGACTCGGCGCGCTGTTCCTCGTCCTCGCCTTGTTCGCCACAATTTATGCGATCCTGTTCCCGGGCATTTTATCCGTCGGCGCAATGGCCAAGTTCGTGCAGGGCTGGTTTCCCACGGCGATGGTCGCGGCGGCGGAAACCATCGTCATGCTCACCGGCGGCATCGACCTTTCCGTCGGCCCGATGGTCAGCCTCGGCTCAGTGGTGGCGGCGTCGACCATGCAGGGACCCTTGGGCATTTCCGGCGGGGTCCTCGCCGTCCTGGCGCTCGGCGCGGTCGTCGGCGCCATCGTGGGCTGGTTTGTGGCGGTCAACCGGTATCCTGCGATCATCGTCACCCTTGCGCTGTCGTTCGTCCTGCGCGGCGTGGCGCTGCTCATCCTGCCGCGGCCAGGCGGGTTCGTGCCCCCTTCGCTGTCCGACTTTCTCGCCGGCAGCCGTCCGACGGCGGCGGTTCTGCTCGTCCTGCTCGTGATTCTCTGGAAGCTCTATCAGGCGACGCCTCTGGGGACCGGCCTCATCGCGGCCGGCGACAACGCCGAGGGCGCCTACCGCTCCGGCGTGGGCGTCACCATCGCCCGCATGTGCGCCTATCTCGCCAGCGGCGTCTTGCAGGCTCTAACGGGGCTCTATGTGGCGGCGCAAACAGGCTCGGGCGATCCCATCATCGGCGAGCCCATGACGCTTGCCGCTATCGCTGCGGCCGTGCTCGGCGGGGTCGGGTTCCTCGGCGGCCGAGGGGCCATGCGAGGCGCGCTCGCCGGCAGCCTTCTCATGAGCATCCTGATCAACGTCATGTTTTTCATGGATCTGCCTTTGGTGGCGCAGTACGTCGTCCAGGGGCTGATCATCGTCGGCACCGTGGCCCTGCCCCTCATTCGGGCGTCCTGGCGGAGGGGACTGTGATGGCCTTGCGCTTGCAGCGCTTCGTCGTCGAGCACGCCCGCTCGCTGGTCGCCTACTGCGCGGTCGCAGCTCTTTGGACCGCAGCTTCGCTCGCGATCACGGGCTTCGGCGCTTATGCGCATCTGCGCTACATCGTCGAGCTCGCCGCGGTGATCGGCCTGGTCGGCATCGGCCAGACCATCGCAGTGATCGGCGGCGGCATCGATCTTTCCGTCAGCTCGGTCATCACCGTGACCGCCATCGTCCTCCCAATACTCTCTTTCGGCCCCGACACCACTGGCGTCGCCGCGATCGCGCTTTCGCTTACGGTCGCAGCCGCCATCGGCGCGGTCAATGGACTCGGCATCGGGTATATCGGCCTGCCGCCGCTGATCATGACGCTGGCGATGGCGACGATTCTGCAAGGCCTGCTCGTGCTGATCGCCGGAGGCAGCGCCATCTCGGCCAGCAACCCCGTCCTCGATTGGCTCGGCTCGGCGCATGTCCTGACCATCTCGGTCAGCATCATCATGTGGGCGATCGTCGCCGGTCTCTGCCTGTTCTGGCTGCACGGAACGCGTAGCGGCTCGCTCGTGTTCGCGATCGGCACGAATCCGGAGGTGAGCCGACTGTCGGGTGTGCCGATCCAGCTGCTCACAGTCGCGATTTACGTCGTCTCGGGGTTTTGCTCGGGCCTCGCCGGTCTCCTCCTCCTGTCGATGAACGGGCAAGGCTATGTCGGCATCGGCGATCCGTACCTGCTATCGTCGATCGCCGCGGTCGTCCTCGGAGGCACCTCGATCCTCGGGGGGAGGGGCAGCTATCTCGGCACAATCGCCGGCTCCGTGCTCCTGGTGACGATGACCGCGCTGATCACCGTCGTCAACGCTTCGGAGGGCTGGCGCAGCGTCATCCTCGGCTGTCTGATTCTCGGCATGTTGCCGCTGTCGGGCCGCGACCAGTCGCGCTGACCTGCCGAGCGCCGAGCGCAGTGCGCGATCGAAGGGAGAAAAGGCGATGCTTATCCAAGACCTGGACACCCCCTGTGCAGTGGTCGATCTCGACGTCATGGAAAACAATCTCCGCCGATGCCAGGCCTATCTCGACCGCCATAGACTGGGCCTCCGCCCCCACATCAAAACCCACAAGATCCCCGAGCTCGCCCATTTGCAGATCAGGCTCGGCGCCAAGGGGGTCAATTGCCAGAAGCTCGGCGAGGCCGAGGTCATGGCCGAGGCGGGAATCACTGACATTCTTCTCACCTACAATCTCGTCGGGCAGGTCAAGCTCGACCGCCTCGTGGCTCTCGCCCGCCGCGCCGACATCAAGGTGACGGCGGACTCGGCGGAAGTGGCGGAAGGACTCTCATCCGCGATGTCACGCGCCGGTCTCACCTTGCCGGTGCTGGTCGAATGCGACACGGGCGCCTCGCGTTGTGGGGTGACGACGCCGGCCATGGCCGCCGCGCTGGCGCAGGCGATCGATCGCGCCCCAGGCCTGGCCTTCCGCGGCCTCATGACCTATCCGCCCAAGAGCTCGCTGGCGAAAACCCAGGCCTGGCTGGCGGAGGCCGTCGAACTGTGCAAGCGGTCCGGGCTTGCGGTCGAAACCGTCAGCAGCGGCGGAACGCCGGATCTTTACCGCGCTCATGAGGTCGCCGCGGCGACCGAGCATCGGCCGGGAACCTACATCTATAGCGATCGTTATCATGTCGAGACCCACGCTTTCGGCGGCTGGGCCGATTGCGCGCTGACGGTCCAGGCGACGGTCGTTTCTCATGCCGCGTCCGACCGCTGCGTCATCGATGCGGGCTCGAAGAGCCTGTCGTCCGATTTGCTCGGATTGCAGGGCTATGGCCGCATTGTCGAACATGCGGAATGGGAGATCCACGCGCTCAGCGAGGAGCACGGGCACGTGCGCGTCCTGTCCGGAGCTGCGCCCGCTGTCGGAGAGCGGGTCGCCGTCATTCCCAACCACGCCTGCGTGGTCACCAACCTGCACGATCGGATCTACGCCGCCCGCGCGGGGAGGGTCGAGACCTTCTTCGAAGTGTCGGCGCGAGGGAAAATGCAATGAACGCGACCAAAGCCAGTTCCGGCTCGCTCGAGCGCGCCGGGGAGGCGACCCAATGACGGCGGCGACGCCCGACGTCGGGCGCCTCATCGGCCTTCTGAGCGGTCCGCGCCGCCCTCATCTATCGCGACATCGCGACGGCGATGATGCGAACCTAGTGGAGTGACCGCGGGAACTGTCGGAGTTCGCCCTGCCGTCCCCGCGGCGGGCGACCGCATTCCCTGCCGCAGGGAAAATAGCAGGGAACTTCTCGATTTTCGGCGGATTCGGGTCGAAGCCGCGCCGAAAAGCTCAAAGATTCCAGACGGCGCCGGGAAAATTCCCTACGCGGGCGAACGAGGACATTTTTTTGCCCATCGGGGAACTCAAGTTCCCTGTTCGGCAAAATGCAGGGACAACTCGCGCCCTGATGCGCCGGCTGGTCGCCGCTTTTCGCGCCGAGCGGGACCGGCCGAAAGATCAGAAATCTTGCAACCCCGGACTTCAATGATCTACAGACGCCATGGTCGGCGCGATGCGGCAGGGCCCGATCTCCTTGCCGCGCATGCGTTTCGGATCTGCGTGGCCGCGCTCTGGCCGAGCGGACTTTCGGACCGCCAGGAGGCGATGACATGGACCTCGATCTGGTCCTTCGTGGCGGGCGGGTCATCGATCCGGCGCAGGGAATCGACGCGGTCATGGACGTCGGCTTTGCAGGCGGCCGCGTCGCGGAGGTCGGGGAAAACCTCTCCGGCGCCGACGTGCGCGACGTGTCCGGCCAGATCGTCACTCCCGGCCTCATCGACCTCCACACCCATGTCTATGTCGGCGGCACGTCTCTCGGCGTCGATCCGGTCCTGCTCGCTCGCGGCGGGTGCACGACCGTCGTCGACACCGGCAGCGCCGGACCCGGCAACTATCCCGGCTTCCTCAGTCACGTGATCCGGACTTCGCCGGTCCGGATCCTTGCTTTTCTCAATGTGTCGTTCGCCGGCATTTACGGCTTCTCCGAACGGGTGATGGTCGGCGAGAGCGGCGACCTCAGGCTGATGGCGCCGACCGACGCGGTCGAAGTCGCTCGCGCCAATCCCGACACGATCGTCGGAATCAAGGTCCGCGTCGGCCTCCATGCGTCGCAGAACTCCGGCGTGATCCCGCTCGACATCGCCCGGCAGACGGCCGAGGAGCTCGATCTGCCGATGATGGTGCACATCGATCATCCGCCGCCGACCCTCGAGGACGTCCTGGCGCGCATGCGAAAGGGCGACATCCTCACCCACAGTTTCCGCCCCTTCCCCAACAATCCGTCGACTGGCCGCGGCGGCGTCCGCGAGGCCGTGCTCGAAGCCCGCGAACGCGGCGTGATCTTCGACATCGGCCACGGCATGGGATCGTTCGCCTTCAAGACCGCGAAGGTGATGCTGGCCAACGGCTTCCTGCCCGACTGCATCTCCAGCGACGTCCATGCGCTCTGCATCGACGGTCCCGCCTTCGACCTCCTCACGACGATGTCGAAGTTCCTGAGTCTCGGCATGGACCTCGGCGACGTCGTGCGGGCGGCGACGGAAGCGCCGGCCGAGGCGCTTCGGCGAGTCGAGCTCGGCAGTCTCAGGCCCGGCGGCATCGGCGAGGCGTCGATCCTGGCGCTGAAGAGCGGGGCGTTTGACTATGTCGATTCGACGGGCGAGCATATGATCGGAGACCAGCGGCTGACCGCGACCGGCGTCGTCATCGGCGGACGCTGGTGGAGCGGCTGGCCAAGCAACGTCTCGCAATCAGCGTGAGAGGGGACCCATGACGGATCAGACTCCCGAGCAACGAATCGCCGCGCTTGGCCTGACGCTTCCCAGCTCGCCGGCTCCGGTCGCGAACTACGTTCCTTATCGCTGGGCGGGAAACCTCCTGTTTCTGTCAGGCCAGGGGCCGAGGCGGGCCGACGGCGGCTTCGAGGTCGGACGCCTCGGCAAGGACGCGACGGTCGATGACGGCTATCGCGCCGCGCGGATCACTGGATTGCAGCTGCTCGCGGTCGCCAAGTCCGCGATCAACGAACTCTCGCGCATCGAGGCGGTCGTCAAGTTGCTCGGCATGGTCAACGCCGAACCCGACTTCACCGATCATCCCCGGGTCATCAACGGCTGCTCCGATCTCCTCGTCGAGACGCTCGGAGACGCCGGCCGGCACGCCCGCTCCGCGGTCGGCATGGGCTCCTTGCCCAGCGGCATCATGGTCGAGATCGAGGCGATCCTGCTGATCCGGCCTTGATTTCAATCTTGGAAGAACGCGCGGGATTTCGACGTCCGTATCACGATCGCGCGCCAGGCTCGACGGCGGCGACGATTTCCAACGCCTCCTCGAATTCCGGAAACCTCGACGTCGGCGAAAATCCTTCGAGCGCGGGGGCGAGAACGGCGTGGGCGCCGGCGGGGCGGCCGGTCGCGGCATAGAGCTTCGCCAGCGACAGCGCCGCGCGCAGCTCGAAGCTGCGCGTGCCTTGCTGCTTTGCGACCGCGATAGCGGCCAGAAGGGCGTCTTCCGCCGGCGCGGGGTTGGCGGGGTCGCGCTGCAGCTGGATCTCCCCGCGCGCCCGATGCAGCTCGGCTTCGAAAGCCCGACAGCACGCGCGCTCGTCCGTCGCCAGCGCTTCGTCGAGGAGCGCGCCGGCCCGGCCGGGATCGCCAGCCCGTGCTTCCGCCTCGGCCAGCGCGATGCTCCCGAGATCAAGGAAGGTCAGAACCTTCTGCTGCCGCACCTGCTCGATGGCGCGGCGCATTTCCTCGAGCCCGCCGGGCGCGCCGCTGTGCGCTTTCACCCAGCCCTCGAGAAACGCGGCGGCCGCGCCATGAAAGGCAAGCTTGTGCTCGCGCGCGAGGCGGACGAGCTCTGATGCGTTCGACTCGACCCGCGCAGGGTCGCGGCGCATCAATTCGAACAGGGCCGTATGCAATCTTGCGAAGGCGAGCGTGCCGGCGTGAGTGATTTCCGCGATCCGCCTCTGCATGCGGTCGATGAGCGAAATCGCGAGATCGACCTCCCCGAGCGGCCACGAGGCAGACGCAAGATATCCCATCGCGCCGACGCCGGGGTCGAATCCGAAGCGGAAGGCCAGGTCATCGTCACGGCCGGGTTGAAACACATCAAGCGCTTTTGCGAAGTGATTGCGCGCCTCGCGATATCCTCCCGCGAACCAGCAGGTGATTCCGGCGACGCGATGCGCAACGGCGGCCTCCGGCGAGTTGGGTCTCGCCTCGACATTGTCGAGAAACGCCTGGGCGTGAGCCCGCATCGATGGGAGCTCGCCACGCACGTAGCCGCCTACCCAGAGACCGTAGACGCCCGCCAGTTTTTCCGTCGCATCCTTGTCGCCGGACGCCGACTCGCGCGCTCTGGCGAAGGCCTCGGTCGTTTCCGGCGCCGCATAGCCGCGCGCTGCGATCAGCGCGTTGCCGTAGGCGACGTGAAGTTGCGTCAGCCGCTGATTCGCCGATGGCGCGCGGTCTGTCGCGAGCCGCGCCATCGCGTCCGGCTTTTCCGCCGTCGCGATCGCCTTGCCGAGATGGGCGATCGCTTCCTGAAAGGCCGAACGGCGCAACGCCTGGTCGCCCGCCTTGCCCCACCATTCGATCGCGAGATCATCGAGGCCGGCCTCGGTGAAATGTCGTGCGATCGCCTCCGGCTCGGCCGCCGCGCGCTCGGGGCTGTCGCGCAGCAGTTCGGCGGCGCGCCGGTGCAGCGCTCGGCGGCGGCTCTTCAAGACGCTCTCGTAGGCGGCGTCCTGGATCAGCGCATGCCTGAAGCGGTAGTTGGCCCGCGGCCCGTCGCCCTCGATGAAAAGGATGTCGGCCTCAGCCAGTCGCTCCAGGGCCGACCGAAGCTCGACCTCGTCGATGTCGGCGACAGCCTGGAGGAGCGCGTGCGGAAAGTCGCGCCCGAGCACTGCGCCGATCTGCGCGATCTCCCGAGCGGGGCCGAGCCGATCCAGCCGGGCGGCGAGCGACTGCTGCAGAGTCGGCGGAATCGCCGGCGCGCCGCTCGCGACGCCGCGCTCCAAGAGGAGGCGCGTCACCTCTTCGACGAACAAAGGCACGCCGCCGCTGCGCTCGCTCACCCTCTCAATGACCTCTTGGGACAGCGCATAGCTCGAGGCGAGCTGGCCGACCATGCGGGCGACCTGCGCGCGATCGAGCGGAGACAAAGAGATCACGCCATGATGCGGGCGCGCGCTCCAGGGCGCGCGAAACTCCGGGCGTGCCGTCGCGATGATCAGGAGCGGCGCCTCTGCGCCGCACTCGGCCAGGGCGCTCATCAGATCGAGCGAGGTCGGATCGGCCCAGAGCAAATCCTCGAAGGCGAGCACGATCGGCTGCGACCGCGCGCCCGCCAGAATCCAGGCCGTTATCGCCGCCAACTGCCGGCGACGCAGTTCTTCCGGCGCGAACCTCGTCCGGCCGTCCCCGGTCAGCGGATCCTGGGCCAGAAGCTCGGCCAGAGGCGGCGCGTGTTCGGATGCGTCCAGGCCGACCAACCGGAGCGTATTCTCGAGATCGGCGCGTCGTTGTCCGCGTGGCTCGTCGGCGCCGCCGAACCTCACGCGGCTCCACTCCACGATCGGATGCAGCGGCGTATTCTGCAACAGCTGCGACGACGACCATTCCACCCATGTGTGGGGCGTCTCGCCGAGCCGAGAGTGAAATTCCTGGATCAACCGCGACTTCCCGATGCCCGGCTCGCCGATGACGAGAACAAACTGGCCTTGGCCGGCGCGCGCACGCTCCCAGCGCCGACGAAGGAGTTCGACTTCTTCCTCGCGTCCGACGAGCGGCGTCAGCGCGCGGCCAGCCCGCCGGCCTCCCCCGCTCGCGCGTACGATGCGATAGAGCGCCACGGGAGCCGGCACGCCTTTCAGCTCATGCAAGCCGCGGTCCTCCGCGACGAACAGCCCCGCAATCTGGCGCTGGACGCTTGCGGTGACGATGACCGCCCCCGGTTCGGCGAGGGATTGCACGCGCGCAGCGACATTGGGCGCCTCGCCGAACACCGCGCCGGTCGCGTCCACCACGACCTGACCGGATTCCAGGCCGATGCGCGCCACCAGCTGCGGCTCGTTTTTGCTGGCGTTCCGGGCGTTGAGCTCGTCGAGCGCCCGCTGGATGGCGAGCGCGGCGCGGACAGCGCGTTCGGCGTCGTTCTCCTGCGCTTGCGGATAACCGAAGAGGGCCATCAGCCCGTCGCCGAGTCTATCCTGCACGCGGCCGCCAAGCCCCGTCACAGCCGTCGACGCCGCGTCGAGGTATGATCCGACGAGATTGCGCCAATCCTCGGCGTCGAGCTTGGCCGCGAGGCTGGTCGAACCGACAAGGTCGCAGAATAGGACTGTGATGGGCCGACGTTCGGCGGCGTCCTTGGACAAAGGCTGGGGCTTGGCGGGATCGGTCGAGCCCAGACCGGCGATCGCCTTCAAAAGGCGCTTGCGGTCCCCGAGGTTGACGCCCAACTGGGCGAGGTCGCCATCGGTGAGATCCAGCAAAACGTCGGCGTCGATCGAATTGTCGCTGAAAGCGGCCTCATACCGACTGAGACCGAGGCTCCGCAGCCAAACCGCGACGTCCATTGTGGGCCCTCGTTTACGGCGAAGATCGTCGAGATTAGCGGGCGTGTCCAGTGCAGCGCCCGCGACAAGCCTGTCGGTCGATTTCACCCGTTCGCGCTTTATGTCCGGACCGGTCGCTCCCGTGCGCGCCATTGCGTGCGGCTTGACTACGAGCGCGACGGTGTCCGCCATGGTGAATTCGGTCCAGCCGCCCAATCGGCCGCTTTCGCCACAGACTTCTTTTCGCAACGAAGCCGAAATTTCGTAACTCCCAAGCGACCCGACGGCGTCGCCCCTTCCACCGCCCTTCGGGCGATCCCCCTCCCCCGCAAGCGGAGGAGGATAGGCGCCCCTGCGCCGGCCCTATCCTCCGCCGTGAAGCGTCAGCGGAACGGGGGAGGGGGACCACGCGCAGCGTGGTGGAGGGGGCATGCCGCGAAACCCGCCGCGGCTCGGAAGTTACGAAATTTCGAAAAAACAAGTATAGCCTGGGCGCGAAGACGAGGGAGCCCCGCGCCCCGTCCGTCTTTTTCTAAAGCAAGGACCGCGCGATCCTCGCCAAAAGCAACTCCGCCTCGAGGATTTCGGGCATTTGGGGCGTCGGTGAAAAGCCCTCGAGCGCGGGGGCGAGAACGGCGTGGGCGTTGGCGGGGCGGTTCAAGGATTGGTCAAGCTTGGCGAGCGACAACGCCGCGCGCAGGCCGAAGCTGCGCGCACGCTGCTCCCTGGCGACGTTGATGGCGCTATGGAATTCTCCCTCAGCCGTGTCAGAGTCGGCAGCATCGCGCCTCAAAAGCATTTCGCCGCGAACCCGGTGCAATTCCGCTTCGAATGCGCGGTAGCCGGTGCGGTCGCAGGTCGCCAAGGTTTCGTCAATGATCGCGAGGGCGCGGCCGGGGTCTCCTGCCGACAATTCGGCCTCGGCCAGCGCGATTTTCAACAGTCCATCGAAAGGCACGATATTCCGCTCGCGCAGAAGCTCGGCCCCCCGGCGCATTTCCTCGAGTCCGCCAGCAGGCAGGCCGCTGTCAAGGGTCGCGAAACCCTCGAGGAACAGACCAAACGCCCGGAACAAGGGCAGGTCGTGTTCACGGGTGATCCGCGCAAGCTCCAACGCGTGGGGCGTGATCCGCCGTCGGACGCCGCGTGTCAGTTCGAATGCGGCCAGGTGAAATCTTCCGAATGCGATCGTGCCCACATGGGCGACGCCCGCGATTCGCGCCTCCAGGCGCTCCATGAGCGAAGTTGCACGATCGACGTCGCCGAGCTGCCACAGGACATGCGCCAGGTCGGCCATTGCGGCGACGCCTGGGTCCTGTCCGAAACGAAAAGCCAGATCGTCGTCACGGCCCGGCTGGAACAGGGCGAGCGCCCGCTCGAGATGATTGCGAGCCTCTTCGTATTCTCCGGCGGCCCAATGGCTCGTCCCAGCCACGCGATGGGCGACGCTGGCCTCGGGCAAGTCGGGCTTTCGTTCAATGTCCGCGAGGAGCGCAGCCGCATGAGTCTTCATCGCGGTCAGTTCGCCCCGCACATAGCAGCCCGCCCACAGGCCGTAGTCGGCCGCCAAGATTGCGGGCGTGTCCTCTTCGGATGCGGACCCGCGCGCTTTCGTGAAGGCTTCGGCCGTTTCCAAGGCGCCGTGGCCGCGCGCCGCGATAAGCGCGTTGGCGTAGGCCACATGCAATTGAAGCCGCTGGCTCGAGACGTTAGCCGACTTTCCGCCCCCGGGCCTTTCCGCCGTAGCGATCGCCTTGCCGAGGTGAGAAATCGCCTCCTGGAAGGCCGAGCGTCGAAGGGCCTGGTCGCCGGCCTTGCCCCACCATTCGATCGCGAGATCGTCGAGGCCGGCCTCGGTGAAATGATGGGCGATGACCTCCGGCTCGGCCGCCGCCTGCTCAAGCCCGCCAACCAGGATTTCCGCGGCGCGGCGGTGCAGCGCCTGGCGGCGGCTCTTCAAAAGGCTCTCGTAGGCCGCGTCCTGGATCAGGGCATGTTTGAAGCGATAGTTCGCTTGCGCGCCGACGCCCTCGGCGAAGAGGATGTCAGCCTCGACAAGGCGATCCAGCGCCGACGCCAGTCCAGCCTCGTCGAGGCCTGTTTGACCAGCGTCGCCGGCGAGTCCGACGCCGCTTGCCGATTCGGCTACGTCCCGCAAGAGCGCGTAGGTAAAGCCCCGCCCGAGCACCGCGCCGATCTGCGCCGCTTCGCGCGCGGCGCCGAGTCGGTCCAGCCGCGCCGCCAGCGACTGCTGCAAGGTCGGCGGGATCGCCTGCGCTCCGACCTCAATGCCGCGCTCCAGGAGAAGGCGCGTGACCTCCTCGACGAAAAGGGGCACGCCGCCGGTGCGCTCGCTCACCCCTTCGACGACGTCCTTGGGCAGCGCAGGGCGCGAGACAAGAACGCTCACCATGTGCGCGACTTGCGCCCGATCGAGCGGCGAAAGGGAGATCACGCTGTGGTGCGACCGAAGGCTCCAAGGCGGGTGGAACTCCGGCCGCATCGTGATGATGGTGAGTAGCGGCGCCTGGGCTCCGCGCTCGGCGAACGCGCGCATGAGCTCGAGCGAGGTCGGATCGGCCCATTGCAGATCCTCGAAGGCGAGCGCGGCAGGCTGAGAGCGCGCGCCGGCCAGCGCCCACGCGACGATCGCCGTCAGTTGCCGCCGCCGGGTCTCTTCCGGCGGGTAGCTCGTCCCTGGCCCGGGCGGCAGCGGGATGTCCACCAGCGGCGCCAGCAGCGGCGCATATCCCGTCGGGTCGAGGCCGATGAGGCGCAGCGTGCCCTCGAGGTCTGCAAGCCGTTGTTCGCCCGGCAGGTCGGCGCCGAACCGGAAACGACCCCATTCGGCGATCGGATGCAGAGGGGTGTTCTGCAATAGCTGAGAAGCGCTCCACACAGCCCAAGTGTGGGGAGTTTCCCCGAGCCTTGCGCGGAACTCCTCGAGGAGCCGCGACTTGCCAATGCCTGGCTCGCCGACGATCAGCACGAGTTGCCCCTCGCCTCGCCGCGCGCGGTCCCAACGGCGCGTCAGCAAGCCGATCTCCTCTTCGCGGCCGATGAATGGCGTCAGCGTCCGGGCGCCGCCCCGCCGGGCGCCCCCGCTTGCGCGAACAATGCGATAAACACTGACCGGCCCCGGCGACCCCTTAAGGTTGTGAGCCCCCTGCTCCTCCGCGACGAAAAGCCCTGCGACCTGACGCTGGACTTGAGCGGTGACGACGACCGCGCCCGGTTCGGCGAGGGATTGCACCCGCGCAGCGACATTCGGCGCCTCGCCGAACACGGCGCCGGTCGCGTCCACCACGACCTGGCCCGAGTCCAGGCCGATGCGCGCCGCAAGCTGGGGCTCGTTTTTGCTGGCGTTCCGGGCGTTGAGATCGTCGAGCGCCCGCTGGATGGCGAGCGCGGCGCGGACAGCGCGTTCGGCGTCGTTCTCCTGCGCTTGCGGATAACCGAACAGGGCCATCAGTCCGTCGCCGAGCCTGTCCTGCACACGGCCGCCAAACCCCGTCACGGCCGCCGAGACGCCGTCGAGGTATGACCCGACGAGATTGCGCCAATCCTCGGCGTCGAGCTTGGCCGCGAGGCTTGTCGAACCGACAAGATCGCAGAACAGGACTGTGATAGGCCGACGTTCGGCTGCGTCTTTGGACGAAAACGGAGGCTTGGCTGGTTCGGCAGAGCGCAGATTGGCGATCGCCTTCAAAAGGCGCTTGCGGTCCCCCAGGTTGACGCCCAGCTGCGCCAGATCGCCATCAGTCAGTTCAGGCAGAACGTCGGCGTCGATCGAGTTGTCCCTGAAGGCGGCCTCATACCGATTGAGGCCGAGGCTCCGCAGCCAATCCGCGACGTCCATTGTGGCGCCCACCTCGTCTGCGGCGAAGATCGTCGAGATTAGCGGGCGTGTCCAGTGCAACGCCCACGGTCGATTCGACCCGATTTTCGGGAGGGGCGCTCCGGTGCGCGGCGCAACCGAAAGCGATGCGGCGGACGCGGGCCCTCGAAATCCGGCGCCGGAGAGCGGTCAAACGTCGCTCACCGAGCGAGGGCTTTTCCGCGGCCAAGCCATACCCTTGCCCGTCGCTGATGCGGCGGCAAGCCACGGACCCGACATCAGGCCGCCGCGCGACTTCAGCCTTTCAGCGCGCCTTCCAGAAGACCTTTGAAGAACAGCTTTTGCGCCAATGTGAACGCGACGATGCCCGGGGTCACGACGATGACGTAGACGGCGGCGAGATTGGGCCACGCCCATTGCCCCTGCCCGCCCTGAGCGGCCGCGAGGACGACTGGCATGGTGCGCTTCGCCTCGTCGTCGATCAAGGTCACACCGAGCAGATATTCGCCCCAGGCGGCGACGAAATTGACAATGAAGATCACCACCAGGCCGTTGCGGACCATCGGCAGGCCAACTTCCCACAGCGTCCGCACATGCCCGGCGCCGTCGATCTTCGCCGATTCGATGATTTCATGCGGCACCAGCTGGAACATGCTGCGCATGATCAGGATGCTGATCACGAGCTGCAGCGTGACATAGGGCAGAATGAGGCCAGCCGTCTGATTGATGAGACCTAGCCAATGTTGCGTTTCGTAGATGCTGATGAGCGAGACGACGCGCACCGGGAAATAGAGCGAGACGAACAGAATCGCCAGGATGACGCCCGCGCCTTTCGGCCGGATATGCACCAGGGCGTAACCTGCGAGCACTGCGATAACCGTGGTGATCAACACGGTGGCGAAGGTGACATAGATGCTGTTGAACAGGTTGTGGGGCAGCGTGGCGATACGCTGAAAGACATAGGAATAGTGAGTGAAGTCGAAGCGCTTCGGCCAGAAATTGCCTTGCATCGCGTCGGGAAGGGACTTCACCGACATCAGAAGCACCCAGACGAGCGGCAGGATGATGATGATATTGAAAAGATTGATTACTAGGTGGCCGACGACGGAGCCCCGATTTCGGTCGTCGGCGCCAGGCCCTTGGGTCGCCGAGGCGGCCTCGCGATATTCGAGTTCGCCGTTCAGTGTCGAGTCGGTCATCGCCGCGTCACCCCCTCGGCCGGAAGATTCGCAACAGAAAGACCATCACGATCATCATGGCGACCGCGCCGATCATCGCGATCGCGGCGGCATAGCCTTGGCGCCAAAGGCCGATCATGAACGCCTGATCGTACATGAAGATCGTCCAGGTGTAGGTCGGGGAAGCGCGGTTGAAGCCGCCGAAGATGAGATATTCGTCGATCACCGCCATCGCGGTGCCGAAGCGCAGGACCACCAGGATCATCATGATCGGGGCGAGCTGCGGCCGCGTTACGTGCCAGAAGACCTGCCACTCGTTGGCGCCGTCGATCCGCGCCGCGTCAGGCATATCCTTGGGAATCGCCGCCAGTCCGGCTAAGAAGAAGATGGTGTGGTAGCCGAGGCCCCACCAGACTTCCATGATCGCGATCGCAGGTAGCGTAAGCGGCGTTCCGCCAAGCCACTGCGGCGCGTTTTGCAGCGTGAACAGTCCGAATGTATCGACGAGCAAATGATTGATCGGACCGACTTGATAGTTGTACATCCACTTCCACAGCACGAATATCAGCGTGCTGGGAATCACCGCCGGAATGAGCAGGATCACCCGGTAGACGGTGGCGAGGCGCGGATTCGTGACGCGGTCGATCAGGATCGCCAGCAGGAGCGGCAGGATGATCGTCCCCGGCAGGAACATCATGGTGAACAGCGCCGCCCGCCATAGGCTCACCCACATGAGCGGGTCGCTGAGCGCCTGAACGTAATTGTCCAACCCGACCCAATGGGCCGGCTTGTTGGAGAGGAACTGGAAGTCGGTGAAGCTTAGCCACAGGACACGCACAATCGGCCACAGCTGATAGCCGATGAAGAAGGCCAGCGCCGGAGCGAGGAACAGCCACCCGCTGGCGCCCTGTCTGAACTGGGCGAAAGATGAGGCCAACCCCGTTGTTTCAATGTCGGCCTCACGCCCCGCAACTGCTTGTGCCATGCACTCGTCCAACAGGCCGACCGGTTAAGCGTCGCGCCGAATCGCGCCGCGGCCTTTGCGCCGTCGACACGAAACCGGGGCGAATGGCTTCGCCCCGGTCGCACTTATAGTCAACCCTTCTTCATCTCGGCGCTGACGGCGTCCGTGACCTTCTGCATGGCCACCTTGGGATCGGGCTCCGCGCCTTTCAGATAGGTCTCCCAGATCGGCTTGCCGATCACGAATTGCTGCAGGCCGAACAGGTTGTTGTGGATCGCCTTGGCCCGGTCGAGCTGCCCGCGAATCAAGGCGACGGTCGGAGGCATCCAATCCGGCTTGTTGGCGGCCCAATCCGCGTAGAACGACTTGTAGGGCGGCAGCTGGAAGGGATGGCCGCTCTGGGTGCCGACGATCGAGTCCTTCCAGATCTGCTTGTCGTAGGTCAGCGCCTTGATGTATTCGGCGGCTTTTTCCTTGTTCTGACCGTATTTGAACAACGCGCATCCCGTCGTCCAGAACACCGTCGAACCCTCGCCATTCTTGAACTTGGGCAAGGGGCCGACACCGAGGAGCTTGGGATCGTCCCAGCTCGCTGCGAAGCGGAACGGCGAGTTGAAGTATTTGAAATAGAGGCCGACGCGCTGCGCGGCCCAGGCGATCTCGTCGGGCGTCCCGTTGACGCCGGCGTCGGAGGAGCCCTCGAGAAGAATGTCGGGGTTGGAATAGGCCATGATCTGCTTCATCAGCTTCAGGGCCTCGATTGCCGGCTCGCTGGTGAACTCGAACAGGCCGTCCGGCGTGTACACATTGGTGCTCATGCTGTGGGTGATCGGCGCGAGTGACCGCCAGCCGTGGGAGTCGAAGGTGGCGCCAAAAGGCGCGGCCTTCTTGTCGACGATGGTTTTGGCGCCGGCCAGGAAATCGTCCCACGTCGCAGGCGCGGCGTTCGGCAGGCCCGCCTTGCTGGTGATGCCGGAATGCCATGCCGATCCGATCACGTCGAGCAGGAACGGCCAACTGTAGAGCTTGCCGTCGATCGTGCATTCTTCCCGGATCGAGGGAAGAATGTCGTCGATCACCTCCTTCGGGATGTAGGGGTCCCACGGTTCGATCACGCCGGCCTTGATGAAAGCCGACATTTCGACGAACGGCGTCTGCCCGACATAGACGTCCCAGGTGCTTCGCTTATCCTTGGCCTCGGCGACGAAGCGTTCGATGCCAAATCCCTGGACCGGCGCGATCTGGTAGTTGATGCCCGGGAACTTGGCGTTCACCGCGGCGATGCCGGGATGAAGGTCGTTGATCCACTGATAGAAGGTCGGCGTGAGGGGACGGCTGTCGGCCGCGAATGCGGGCCCGATGCCCGACTTTGCCACCGCGCCGACGCCCGCGAGGCCGAGTCCGGCGACCAGGCTGCGCGTCATGAGTTCGCGCCTGTCGATGCGGCCCTGAGCGAGCTCGCGGCGCGCTTCCTCCTGGAAGAGGTATTCCCGTTCGTTACGTCCAACCATTCTCATCCTCCCAATTGTTCGGCGCCTTTTGGCGTGCGACTGAACTGCTCGCTGGATCGACGCCGATGATCGGCAATCCGGCGATCGGCGATGCTTGCGCAGTCGGATTGCCGAATGCGCATCGGTCGAAACCGCCGATCCGAAGTTCCGGCGGCTTGCAGCCTTACGCTATCAGCTAATATGAATGCGCGGCAACAACCATCGGGAACGCCACATGACCGTGCTCGATCGCTTCCGGCTGGACGGCAAGCGCCTCCTGGTCACCGGCGGCAGCCGGGGATTCGGCCGGGTCATCGCAATTGCGGCTGCGGAGGCGGGCGCCGACGTCATGCTCGTTGCGCGCAACCCGGACGCCCTCGCCAGCGCCGCAGCCGAGATACGGGACCGTGGGCGCCGAGTCTGGACCTTTTGCGCCGATATTGCGCAGCCCGCCGTCTGCGAGGACCTTTGCAAGAAAGTGCTCGCCGAGGAGGAGCCCGTCGATATTCTTGTCAACAATGTGGGCGGCCGCAATGTCGACGTCGCGATCGAGGACACCGACCTCGCCACTTGGCGGCGTTTCATCGATCTCAATCTGACCCACTGCTTCATTTGCACGAGAATGATTGGCGGCGCGATGCTCGGGCGCGGGGAGGGCCGGGTCATCAACGTCGCCTCGATCAGCGGTCTCATCGCCAACCGGGGGATTGGCGGGCGTCACTATGAAACTTCGAAGGCCGCGGTCATTCATTTCACCCGTGCGACAGCGGCGGACTGGGCGGCCCGCGGGGTGACTGTGAACGCCATTTGCCCGGGATTGTTCATGACCGAGCCGAACCAGACCTGGGCCAGGAAAAATCCGGAGGTGATCGAGACTTTCGTGCGCGCGATCCCCATGGGGCGCGCCGGCGACCCTCAGGAGATCGGTCCGCTTGCCGTCTATCTGGCTTCGCCCGCCTCGAGCTATGTGACCGGCGCGACCTTCGTCATCGATGGCGGCTATACGCTCTGGTAGCGTCCTCGCGCTTTCATGCGCTCGAACAAGCGAACGTTGATTTTGCCCGTGTCCCTGTCAATGTGACCGGGGGGAAGCCGGAGGAGGGCGGGTGCGGGTTCTGGTCATCGACGATCACCCGATCGTGGCGTCCGGTTGCAAGGCGCTGCTCGAGTCCGATCCGGCCGTCAAGGTGTTCGATGCGACGGACGGGAATTCCGGCTACGCCGCCTATTTCGCGCACCAGGCCGACGTCGTCTTGATAGACCTGAATCTGCCGGGGGTCTCCGGCCTCGAAGTCTGTCGCCGCATCCTGCAAAGGCAGCCCGAGGCGAGAATCATCATCTTCAGCATGAACGATGATCCGGTGTTCGCCATGCGGGCGATCGAGGCGGGCGCCAAAGGCTATATCGCAAAGAGCGACGATCCCCTCCTGCTCGCCGATGCGGTTCGTCGCGTCGCCGAAGGCGGCGGCTACCTTCACCCGGAGATGGCCCGCGAGATCGCATTTCGGCGAGCAGGGCCCGCCGAGAGCCGCGTCTCGGACCTAAGCGCGCGCGAATTGGAGATTCTGCGACTCCTCGCCAAGGGCAAGACCATGGCCGAGATTGCCGACGACCTGCTTGTTTCCTACAAGACCGTCGCCAACAACTGCACCCAGCTCAGACAGAAGCTCGGCGCCCGCGGCGCGATGGAGCTCATGCGGATCGCCATCGATTCGAAGCTCGATTGAAGAGCTTGGGCGCTTTCCGAAGTTGCATCGCCTCCTTCGCCGCCGGCAAGGATGCGGCGCCGTTGCTCGGGCCGGGATCGCGCCTCGGCGACCGCGCCGGGCGGCCTGCAGACCAGCCCGGCGCTGTCTAAGCCGGCCGCGATCGCGCTAGCGGATCGATCGCGCCTCGACCTGCGATTGAGATTGCCCGGCAATCGTCAACCGCCGAAAGCCTGCAAATTGTCGCATGCCTTTGCCCGCCCGGATTGCAAGCGCGATCATGACAGTTGACTTAGTCCAGAGACATAGTATACTAGTGGGGTCCTGTTCCGGGAGGTTTTCGTGGCGAACGGTAATGAGGCGATGGCTCGACTGACAGCCCTGATTCGTAATCCAGAGGCCTGGATCCCGGGGAAGGAAGAAGGTCGCGCCTCGGAAAAGCGCGGTCGGACTCGCTTCCGCGCCCAATTCCTCGGCATCGCGGATGATTGCGCGCCGCTGGTCGTGGGGATGGCCGACTTGCAAGCGTCGGAAGCGCTGGCGGCGATGCGGGAGGCGAACTCCATGGCTTGGCCGCCTCAGGCGATCGGGTTCCGGCTTCTCGACGTCGACCGCCAAGTGGCGGGAAGGCGGCCGATCCGCAGTCCGGCTCGGATTCCCGAGCCATGCTAAGATTTCTGGCCGGGCGTCGCGCGGGCGTGTTTCCCGAGCTTCACTAGGCCCGATCAGGCGTCGGAATTGCCTCGCAGAGTCGCAACTTCTGTGTCTTCGGCTTGGGAGCGCGGTTTGCCCTCCGCGCAGCAACTCGTGTCCAGCGTTGCGCGCCAGAACGCGCGCGGCCCAGGCTCGCCGACGGGACGCGGCGCGTGACGGCAGCAAAGACCGGCACGTTCCCACCACGACATCGGCATGTCGCCGCGATCGAGCGGATTGAGCCCGCCCTCGGGCTGGCGCCAAAACGCGCAATCGCCGCAACGCGTCACAGAGGAGAGCCAAGACGTCGCGACGCCTTCGCCGCACCATTGCCAGCTGCGCGTCTGCGGCCAATGCGCCGCCTCTTCCGGTTGAATCGACGGCTCCGGCGCTCGACGGCAGCACAGGCCCTCGCTCTCCCTGAGCTTGCGCCAGAATGCGCAGGCCGCGCAATTGGCGGGGCGACCAGGATGGCCGTTCATGGTCTTGCTTTCGACAGATCCTTGACCAGTTGCACGGGCGTAGGCGTGGTGTTGATCGGTTGCAGAGGCTGCGGAGGCGGGACCGTCCATCCCCCTCCGAGGGCGAGCATCAGGCCGATAACGTTTTCGAGCTGGCGGGTATGCAGAATGATCGTCAGGCGTTGCGCTTCCAGGGCGGCCTGCTGGGCGGTCACCACGTCGAGAAACGACGCCGCTCCGTCGCGGTAGAGGGTCAGCGAGAGATTGGCGGCGTCCTGCGCCGCTCTGGCCGAGGTCGAGGCCTGGGTGTACTCCTGCGCAAGCAACCGCAACCCCGACAAATTGTCCGCGACCTCCTTGATGGCGCGCAGCACAACCGAGCGATATTGTTCCGCCGCTTGGGTGAACTGGTCCTGCGCCACCTCCAGCTCCGCCTGTCGGAGACCGGCGTCGAACAGCGGGAAATCGACCGCCGGGCCGATGGTCCAAAAAATATTTTCCGGATCCAACAACCGCAGTGCCGTATCTTGTGTTCCGCCCAGCGCGAGGAGGGTGAATCTGGGGAAGAAATTCGCCCGCGCCGCGCCGATGGTCTGGCTGGCGGCGGCGGTCAGGCGCTCCTGTTCGGCGACGTCGGGGCGTCGGCGCAACACGTCGGCCGGCACGGCGCGCGGCCGCTTCGGCAGCGGAATCGAACTCGGAGACCGCGCGACCGAAAAGGACGCAGCCGGCTTTCCGACCAAGGCCGCGATCGCGGTTTCGAGCGTCGCCCGCTGGAGCGCGACCTCTGTGGCCTGCGCCTCCGCCGAGCTCAATTGATTCTGCGCGCGGTCGACGTCGACCGGAGAGGCGATCTGCGCCGCAAGCCGCGACTTCGTCAGCTCGAGCGCCTGGCGATAGATGCCGATCGTGTCCGAGAGGAGCTTCGCCTGGGCGTCGAGGCCGCGCAGGTCGATATAGGCGCGCGCCAGTTCGGCGTGCAGTTCGAGGCGAGCCTGAGCGAGCGCGTCCGCGCTTGCCTCGGCGGTGAGGTTCGCCGCCTTGGCGAGGTCGCGCACCCGTCCCCAGATGTCGATCTCGTAGGAGACCTGGCCGCCGAGAATGTTGTTGCCGTAGTAATTGGGCTGGTCCTTCGAACGCAGTGGGCGGTTGGCCGACTGCTTGTTGGCGGTGACCTGTGAGATCGCGTCGGCCTGCGGCAGAAGCCCCGCCTCCACTTGCGCCGCCCGGGCGAAGGCGGCGTCGCTGGCAGCTATCGCCGCCGCCAAGTCGGGGTTCGCTACGTCCACTTGCGCTTGGAGATCGTCGAGGGTGCGGTCCTTGAAGCTTCGCCACCACGCCCCGTTGGCCGGCAATTCGACGCCGCCCGGCGGCGCGCCGTTGAATTTGGCCGGCAGGGCCATATGCGGCGGGGCGTAGCGAGGCGCAAAGTCGCATCCGCCGAGCGCAACCGCGGTCGACGCGACAAGCCATAACGGCAGCTTCATTCCCCGCGTTCTCGCGCTGTTTGCGCCATTTCGGGAGCGCTCTTCAAGTGAGCCTCCGGCCCTTGCGCTCCTGGTTTCTCCCCTGCGCCGTCCATGACCCGGACCTCTTCGCCCTCGTCAATAGTGTCGGACGGATTGGCGACCAGGCGCTCGTCCAGGTTCAGGCCGCCCGCGATTTCGACTTCCGACCCGAAGTCGCGCGCGATGCGAACTTTCCTCAACTTGATGCGGTTGTCCGCCCCCACAGTCGCTATTTGTACGGCGTCGTCACGAAAAAGCAGCGCATGGGCGGGAATCCTGACCGCGATGGGATCAGGCGGGAGTTGAAAGTGCACCCGGGTGAAAGCGCCCGGCGAGAGCTTGCCGTCCCGGTTGTCGGCCAGCAGCTCCACCAGCAGTGTCCGCGATTTCTGGTCGATGGCGTGCGACGTCGTCACGATCGTTGCGTCGAACGTGCGATCGGGGTACTCGGGCAGCGAAAGCGTCGCCTTCATGCCGGCCTTGAGGTCGGCGGCGTACGATTCCGGTACGGGAACGTAGATCCGCATCTGATGCATGTCGGCGACGGTGAACAGCGCCGGGCTATTGGTCCCGTCCGCTCTGACCAACGATCCGACATCGACGTTTCGCCCGGTGACCACGCCATCAAAGGGCGCCATGATATTTGCGAATGACTTCTGCGCCTTGAGCCGATCCACGTTCGACTGAGCCGCTTCCACTTCGGCGGCCCTCGCCTTCGCGTCTGCCTCCTTTTCGTCGGCGGCCTGCTGCGACACCGCCGCCGAGGCGCGCAGCGAACCCCACCGCGCCGCCGTAACCTTCGCCAGAGCGAGATTCGCCTTGGCCTTCGCGAGCTCGCTTTGCGCCACCTCGATGGTTTGGTCGAGCTCGGGGGTGTCGACGACGGCCAGCACCTCGCCCTGATGAACCTTGGCGCCGATGTCCTCGCGCCACTCTCGAACGTAGCCCTTAACCTGCCCATGAATATCGGCGCGGTAATAGGCTTCTACATTACCCGGAAGCACCAGATCGCGGGCCTCTCCTCCGCGCTGCGGGGTCACCAGCGCCACGGTCGGTATGGCCTGCTCCTGGGTCCACCGATTGAGCTTCTCGGCGTCATCGCGTCGCTCTGCAATTCCCGTGTAGGCGACAGCGATCGCGGCAATGACCAAAAGCGTTATCGCCCGCCCGGTCTTGACAGGCGCGCTTTTCCTGGCGTCAAGGCGCTCATCCGGCGGGGGAGGCATGCGCAGCTCCGCCGTGAATGAGCCCCGTTCCGGTTGCCCCCAGAAGGCTTCTTCGGATCCGTGGGGTTCAGCGCGAGGGTGAGCCTGATGCTCGGTCATATCGGCTGCGCCCCAATTGGAAGTCTTCGCGCGGGCTCGATCGCGCGCCCCGGCTTTCGCTCGTGGAGGAGCCGGAAGACGGCCGGAACGAACAGCAGCGTCGCCACGGTCGCGCAGACGAGGCCGCCGATCACGGCGCGCCCAAGCGGCGCGTTCAGGTCATGGCTGAGCGCCATCGGCGCCATGCCGATGATCATAGCCAACGCCGTCATGAGGACAGGTCGAAAGCGTGTGAACCCGGCGTCGAGAGCGGCTGTGGCGGCGTCGGCGCCCTCGGCCAGCCGCTCGCGGGCGAAGCTGACGACGAGAATGCTGTTTGCGGTCGCGACGCCCATGCACATGATTGCCCCGGTCAGAGCAGGTACCGACAGCGTCGTCTGCGTCACGAACAGCATCCAGATGATGCCGGCCAATGCGGTGGGCAGCGCGCTCACGATGATGAAGGGATCGAGCCACGACTGGAAATTGACGACGATGACCATGTAGATTAGAACGATGGCGAGCGCAATGCCGACGAAAAGCTGTTGATAGGCGGAGGTCATCGTCTGGGTCTGCCCGCGCATGACGACGCTCGAACCGTGCGGCAAGTCCTTTGCCGTGTCGTCCAAAATGCGCTGGATGTCGGCGGAAACGGAGCCGAGATCCCGCCCGTTGTTGGTCGCATAAATGTCGATGACCGGCTGAACCGCATAGTGCGTGACGACTGCCGGGCCCGCTTCCCGCTTCAGCGTCGCCAAGCCGCCGAGGATTTGTGACTCGTCCTGCTTGGACGCGGGAATGTTCTCGAGCCGGGAGACCGAGTCGAGCCAATATTGCGGAGTCTGCGCGACGATCGGATAGGCCACTCCGTTCTTCGGGTTGATCCAGAACGTCGGAGCGACCTTGAAGCTGCCGGAAAGGCTCTCCTGGAGGCTTTTTGCCACATCGCCTTCGCTCAAGCCGACCTGCGCCGCTCGCATCCGGTCGACCTCGACGCCGAGCGTCGGATTGTTGAGCGCCTGTTGAATTCGCGCGTCGGCGACGCCGGGGACGCGTGAGATCTTTCTCAGCAGCTCGTCGGCGTAGACGTGATTGGCGGCGAAATGGGAACCGACGATCTGAACGTCGATCGGCGAGGGGAGGCCGAAATTGAGGATTTGCGAAACGATGTCCGCAGGGAGGAAGGCGAACGTCGTCCCTGGGAAGGCTCTCGGCAGCGTCTCGCGCATCTGCTTGATATAACGGTCGGTTTCGGCCGCATATTCAGGCTTGATGGTGATGAGGATATCCGCGTCCGAGGGGCCGACGGTGCCGGAGTTGTTGTAGGTCTGATTGATGCCGCTGACCGGCAATCCGATGTTATCGATCATCGGCTTGAGCGCGTCAGAAGGGATGATGCGCCGGATGGCCCCTTCGACCCGGTCGCAAATGATCGCAGTGTTTTCGATACGGGTCCCGGTCGGCGCGCGCACATGGAGTTTGATCTGCGTATTTTCGACCGGCGGAAAGAAGTTGCGTCCGAGATAGGGCGCGAGCGCGAACGAGGCGAGGACGGCCGCCATAAAGCCGGCGATGAAGAGACGCCGCCCGGACAGGGCGGTCATGAGCAAGCGCCGGTAGAAAGCGCGCGCCGCCTCGAAACGCGTCTCGAATCCGCGCTGGAAGAGCACGAGAGGGTTGCGCGTCCGCGGCAAGGGCGCCCCGTGGCCGTGCGCCGCCTGATGGGCAAGCAGGAAGCGCGCCATCGTGTTAACCAGGGTGCGCGACAGCACGTAGGATGCGATCAGAGCGAACGCGACTGCCTCCGCCATGGGACGGAAGAGATAGCCGCCGACGCCGCCAAGATTGAACATCGGCACGAACACGATCAGGATGCAGAGGAGAGAAACGGTCGCCGGGATGACGATCTGACGCCCGCCGTCCATGATCGCGCTTTCGATGTCCTTGCCCTGCTCGAGATGGTAATTGATGTTTTCGATGGTGACGGTCGCGTCGTCGACGAGAATGCCGACCGCGAGCGCGAGGCCGCCGAGCGTCATGACGTTGATGGTTTGGCCGATGGCGGATAGAGCGGCGACGGAAGCCAGGATCGCCAGGGGGATCGAGATCGTGATGATGAGAGTCGAGCGCCAACTGCCGAGAAAGATGAGGATCATCAGACCGGTCAGCGCCGCCGCGACGACGCCCTCGAAGATGACCGAATTGACGGCCGCATAAACGAAGGACGACTGGTCGGTGGCGATGTCGATCTTCAGGCTCTTGGGCAAGTTTTCCCTGACATTTGGCAAAAGGGCCTTGACGTTGTTGATGACGTCGAGCGTCGACGCCGAGCCGTTCTTCAGGATCGTCATAAGGGCGGCGTTGGCGCCGTCGACGCGGACCATGTTGATTTGCGGCGGCGCGCCGAAATGCGCATAGGCGACATCGTGGACGAAGATCGTCGCCCCGTTGACGACGCGGATCGGCAGATCATTGAGCTCGTCGAGACGGTTCGGCGACCCATTGAGATTGACGACGTATTCGAAGTCGCCAACCTTCTCTGTGCCGACCGGCGTCACGATGTTCTGCCGACCGATCGCGTCGACGACGTCCTTCGTCGAGAGTCCGTAGGCCTGCAGCTTATCCTGGTCGATATCGACCTGGACTTGAAGGACCTTGCCTCCATAAGGCGAGGGGATTGCAGATCCGGGAATGGACGCAAGCTGTGGGCGGATGAAGTTCTGGCCGTAGTCGTAGATTTGCGCCTGGGAGAGCGATTTGCTCGACAGCGCGAGCTGGATGACAGGCACGCTGGAGGCGTTGAAGGTGAGAACGAAAGGCGGCGTCATGCCCTGCGGAAGATATTTCAGGACGGTCTGCGAGGCCGCCGTCGTCTCGGCGAGCGCAGCGTTGATGTTGACGCCGGGGTGGAAGAACACCTTGACCACCCCGTAGCGCGGCAACGACTGGGACTCGATATGCTCGATGTCGTTGACCTGCGAGCTCAGCGTTCGCTCATAGAAATAAATGACGCGCTTCGACATGTCATCGGCAGGCAACCCGTCGTATGTCCAAATGACCGCGACGACCGGAATGCCGATGTTGGGAAAAATGTCCGTCGGCGTCCGCACCGCGGCGGTCACGCCGAAAACGACGATCAACATCGCCATCACGACGAACGTGTATGGCTTATTCAGAGCAATACGGACGATAGCGAGCATTCGACCTTCGACGGCGACGTCATCCGACGATGTGTAAGTCCGGGCACAGCAAAGCGTGGCTCAAAGCTGTCAGCTTTGCCCTCGATTCAATTTGTCGTAGCTTCGGCGGCCGGACCGAACCACTAAATAATATTTGGATAAACGCTGGCGCAGGAGGCGCCGGTTCACTCGGCCGCCCGCGCCAGCACCATCGGCGCCTTCGAAGCCCGCATGACGAAGCGGACGCCTGGGTTATTGTCCTCAGCCGTAAGCAGAAACCCGTGCAGATCGGCGATCGTCTGCGCGATGCTGAGGCCGAGGCCGTGGCCCTCGCTGCGCTCCCCGCGGAAGAAGCGGCGAAAGATCTTCTCCCTGTCCTGCAGCGGAACGCCGCACCCGGTGTCGCTTACGGCGACCCAAGGCAGCCCCTCGACCATGGCGGCCTCGACCCACACACGGCCTCCTTCGGGGGTGAATTTGACCGCGTTGTCGACGAGGTTCGAGATCGCCTCGCGCATGAGGTCTTCGTCGCCGAATACGGGGACGGGTTGGTCGGCTTCGAGGGTCATCGCGATGGACTTTGATTCCGAGAGCGGCTGATAGAACTCGACCACCTCGTTGCAGACGCCGCCGAGGTCGAAGTCCTTGAACCGTTTCTGACGGACACCCTTTTCGACGGCGGAGACGCGCAGGATCGCCGCGATGGTGACGGACGCCTTGTCGATCTGGTCGAGGGCGGCCCGCATCGTGGCGCGGGTCGCCTGGATCCCGGCGTCCTCCTCGAGCGCGCGATCGAGCTTGGCCCGCGCCACCATCAGCGGGGTGCGTAGATCGTGCGCGATGTTGTCGCCGACATTTTTGAGCTGCTCGAGCAGGCGCTCGATCTCGTCAAGCATCAAATTGACCGCGCGCGCCACCTTGTCGACATCGTCCCTGTCGTTGGCGACGGGCAGACGCGAACGGATTTCGCCGTTCATGACGCTGACGATGGCGCCGTGAATGCCTTCGAGCCGCCGTGAGGCTCGGCGGGCGAAGACCGCGCCGATGCTAAGGATGAGAAGAATGGTCGGCGCAAGCGCGATACCCAAGGCCCGCAAGACCGTCTCCTGCAGGTCGTAGGCTTCGACCAGGCTTCGTCCAAACAGAACCACGCCCCCGTCGGGGCGCCGGCGAGCGACGAAAAGGGCGGGCTCGGAGCCCCTCCTGTCCGGCAGAAGCTGCTCGCGCACGACATGGGCGCGCCCGTCGACCGGAATCGCCGGCATCGCGGGAACGTCGCCTAAGAGCTTGCCCCCCTTGGCGTCGTACAGGGCCACGTAGTCCAGCCGGCGGATGTCGCGGGTGAGCCGCAACTCCAGAGCCCGTCGCAGCTCAGCCTCGCTGTCGCCTTCGCTTTTCGCCGCTTCGTCGACGAGCACGGCGGCCACGCGTTCGACGTCCGCGCGAGAGACCTCGAGATAGATGAGCCCAAACGCCGCCGCGGTGGCGGCGGAAACGGCGAGGCAGAATGCGAGCGCCAGGCGGAAGGCCAGCGCCCGGAAGACGTCAAGGCTCGGCATTGAGCTTGAAACCGACCGCGCGGACATTGACGATGTACTTCCGCGCTCCTGTTGGATCGAGCTTGCGGCGCAGGTTGCCGATCTGGACGTCGACGACATTGGTCTGCGCCATGAATTTGAAGTTCCAGACGTCCTCGAGCAGCATCGAGCGAGTCACAATCTCGCCGGGGCGGCGCATGAAATATTCCAGGAGCTTGAACTCCCGCGGCAGCAGATCGACCGACCGGCCCGCGCAGCGAACCTTGCGCTCGACCAGGTCCATCTCGAGCCCGCCTGCCCGCAGCCATGTCGCACGAGAATCGCCGCGGCGTCGCAGGAGCGCCTCCACCCGCGCCGTCAGTTCGCGAACATCGAAGGGCTTGACGAGATAGTCGTCGCCGCCAGCCTTCAGCCCGTTGATCCGCTCGTC
This sequence comes from Roseiarcus sp., assembly GCA_035656495.1. Classification (GTDB taxonomy): domain Bacteria; phylum Pseudomonadota; class Alphaproteobacteria; order Rhizobiales; family Beijerinckiaceae; genus Roseiarcus. Next base: position 34,215 of record DASRSL010000160.1, on the reverse strand, counting down.
GACCGACGAGAGCGCGCTGATCACCAGAACCGGCGTCGCGACGCCTTCGGCGCGCAAGGTCTCGATGACCGACAGGCCGTCGTCGCCCTGCAGCATGCGATCGAACACGAACACGGAAGCCCAGCCGCCCCGGGCCGCCGCGAGCCCTTCCGCAGCCGTCGCCGCAAGCCTTACCGGATGGCCGTTCGCCCCGAGCTCCAGGCGGATTTCCTCCGCGAGGTCAGGCTCGTCCTCGACGACCAGAACCGGGGCGCCTTCCAGGGGATTTGCGCGTCGATTCGTCAAGCTCTCCGGATTTTCGAGATGGGACGTGCTCAAGCGTCTTCCCCACTCGTTATCTATCGCTTGCCCAAAGACCATGGCAACTCGATGGTCGGCCCGCCACAATCGCTTCGCCGGCGCATTCCGGCGCTGCGCTTTCTGGATCGGCTCAACCACCGACTTCCCCGGTCGACGGGACGAGCAACGCTTGGGAAGCCGCTTCCGACCCGCCCGATGTCGACCGCCCGATGGGAACGCCATTCAGCCAACATTGTCAAAGCCGGCCGCAAACGACCGGACGACGATCAGGCGATGAAGTCTTGATTATAAAACAAATTTCAAAGTGCGAATCGTTTCTATCGATACTGATCTGTAAAAATGTTTAGACTCTCCGCGCCATTTTGTCGCCCGATTGTCACATCGCCTCGATATGTTTGTCTAACTTCTCGGACGGCGCAATTGCGTCGACCGCAATATTGCATGGTTGAACGTTCTTAATAAGCGCTATTGTTTGTGGCTTTTTCGCAACAATTGAATAAAAAGACACTTTCAGGCCCCTTATAGTTAGTTTGTGACCCGATTTGAGGTTAGGTTCCTGCGCGCAGTCGGAGCCAGCGAAGCCGCAAGGGCGAACAATAGCCAGGACTGCGAACACGGCGCGGTCTTGCTAGGTAGGGTCACGATGAAAAAGCTTGGCGTTTCTCTGGCGGTCATGCTCGCCTCCGGCGCGGCGGCCCGCGCCGCCGATCTTCCGACCACGAAAGCGCCTCCCACGCCGCCGGCGAATTGCTACGCGAGCCTCTGGACCTGGCTCAATTCGACCCCCGCCGATTGCCCATTGAGCTACGGCGGTTTCACCCTCTATGCGACGATCGATGTGGGCGTCGGCTACGAGTCCAACGGCGCGGGTTACAACCAGTATTGGAATAACGGCGTCTCGAACATCGTCACCAAGCAGAGCACCCACGGTCCGCAGTGGCTGTGGACGCCGAACGGCCTCAGCCAGTCGGTCGTCGGCGTCAAGATGAGCGAGCCGTTGTGGAACAGCGGCTGGTCGATCGTCGGCACGGCGGAAACCGGCTTCAATCCCTATGGCTTCAACCTGGCCTATGCGCAGAAGTCGCAGGTCCAGAACAACGGCAAGTCGCTCTTCGTGCAGAACCCGAACGCCGATTCGAGCCGCACCGGCCAGCCGTTCAACTCGCAGGTGTTCATCGGCCTCAGCAACCCGACCTACGGCACCCTGGTCGCCGGGCGCGTCAACAGCCTGTCGCTCGACGCCTTCAATTCCTACGATCCGATGGGCGGCTCCTACGCCTTCTCGCCGATCGGCTATTCCGGCTCCTACGCCGGCTTCGGCGACACCGAGGGCGCCCGCGCCAACACTGCGGTCAAGTATCGGGTGGAGATCCAGAATTTCCGCTTGGGAGCCCTGTGGCAGTGGGGCGGCTACGATCAGGGCGACGGAACGGCCGGCCTCTATCAGGGCCAGATCGGCGGAGACTTCCACTTGCCCTACGACAGCGTCCTTTCGCTGGACGCGATCGGGAGCTTCGGCAGGAACGAGGTGAACCTCGGCACCTTCGGTACGCTCACCCAGTGCGCCACGCTGACATCGGGCCCATTCAAGGGTCAGACCGGCTGCAGCTATGACAGCGGCGCCTCAGGGACCATCCCGCTCTTCTACAACAACACCGACTTGCAGGCGACGCTGTCGAACAACACCGGCTTCTCGGTGCTCGGCAAATACAAGATCCAGAACTGGACGTTGTACGGCGCCTACGAATACCTTCGTCAGCAGAATCCGAGCGACACCTATCAGAACGGCTTCCAGACGATCGGATACTTCAACGTGCCTGGAACGATTCCCTCGACCTTCCCGGGAGCGTCGAAGCTCTGGCCGACGCAGTGGGCCATCTACAACGCCTACAACATTCCCAGGATCGCGAACGTATTCTGGGTCGGCGCCAAATATGCGGTCAATTCCCAGCTCGATGTGGTCGGCGCTTTTTATTGGTTGGGGCAGAACGACTACAACTTCAGCGTCAGCAAATTGGGGGTTACTACCAACGCGCCTTGCTCGACGACCGCCACCAGCGGAACCCAGCCGAACGGCGCGCCATTCACCGTTTACCGCCTCAACAGCGGCAAGTGCTCCGGCTCGACCGACTTCCTTTCCTTCCTGATCGACTGGCGGCCGGTCAAGCGCATGGACGTCTACGCCGGCGTGATGGTCTCGAACGTTTATGGCGGCCTGGCCAACGGCTACTACAAAACTCAGAACATCGACCCGACCGTCGGCATCCGCGTCAAGTTCTGAACCCCATGCTGCGGGGCGAACGCCTCGCTTCCTTGGGAATCTCTTCGGAAGCCTCTCTCGGTTGACGAGCGCAATCACGGCGCGCAAGAACAGGATGGATAGCCGGCCTCGAGAAACGACAAGTCGTAAGGCTTGACGGCGTCCTTTCGCGCTGCTTGCGTAGAGCCGCCTGTCCAATGTTGGAGGCTGGTCTACCTCGGGGCTTGTTATGTCTTTCGTTCATCCCCTCGCGAGAGGGGCCAAAGTGTGGACCGCAAGAGGCAAAGACGACAGCGAGCAGAGCGTTCTGGTCATCGTCACCACGGTCAAGCTCGATCCGGCCGAGAAAGGCTTTAAGAAGTCGCTCGTCGAAAAGCTTTCGCGCGCGGCGCGCAACCATCTCGAAGAATCCAAAGAGGCCGAGTCCTTCCTGTTGGTCAACCGGCTGCGGGACTGGAACCTGCCGAAGGGCTGACGCGCCGGGGAGGTTTCGGCCGGCGAGCGCGAGCAGCTGGCCTGCGCCCGCAAATCCTCCGTCGGACCGCTGCGACCGCCGCGGGGCGGCGTTTCTCGTTAACGCTTGTTGTGCTAAACTGCGCAGCCGAGTCGCAGATGGAAGCAGGAGCTTTCAGGGAGGGAGAGACATGGCCAATATCGCATCGACGGGTTTCGGTTCCCCTCAGTCGCTCGCGCCTTTGCACGCCAAATGGGGCTGGATCGTCGCGCTCGGCGTCGTCTATCTCGTCGCCGGCGTGATCGCGCTCGGCAGCGTCATGGCGGCGACCGTGGCGAGCGTCCTCGTCGTCGGCGTCATGATGGTCATCGCCGGCGTCGCCGAGGTCATCCATTCCTTCCAGATCAAGACCTGGGGGCGGTTCCTGTTCTGGCTCGCCCTCGGAATCCTCTACATCATCGCCGGCTTCGTGGCGTGGGACAACCCGCTGCTCACCGCGGTGTGGCTGACTCTGTTTCTCGGGGCCGCCCTGGTCGCCTCGGGGATCGTGCGCATCTTCCTCGGCTTCAACATGAGAGCGGGCTCGCCCTGGGGCTGGGTCGTGGTCTCGGGTCTCATCACTCTCGTCCTCGGCCTGATCATCCTGGCGCACTGGCCGCTCTCTTCGGTTTACGCGCTCGGCATCTTCCTCGGCGTCGACCTCGTCTTCGCTGGCGCGACCTGGATCGGCCTCGGCATGGGGCTGCGCAACGCGCCTCCCGCCTGACGGCTCTCCGTCCCGCCGGGGTCCTGCGGCGGTTGGTCGACGGGCCGGCGGGAGAGGGCTTCGATTTCCTTTCCAGGGGCTCGACGCTCTATATTGCCGCTCATGCGCGCGATGGTTCTGCGGCGGGCCCACGACCGGCTCGCAATCGAGGAGCGGCCGACGCCGGAACCGGGGCCCGGCCAGGTTCGGCTCCGGGTCGAGGCTTGCGGCGTCTGCCGCACCGACCTGCATGTCGTCGACGGCGAGCTGCCGGACCCGAAGCTGCCGATCGTCCCCGGTCATGAGATCGTCGGCCGCATCGACGCGGTCGGCGACGGCGTTGCTCTCAAGCCCGGCGCGCATGTCGGCGTGCCGTGGCTCGCGGGCGCCGACGGGGTTTGCCCCTATTGCCGGAGCGGCCACGAGAACCTCTGCGACCATCCGATTTTCACCGGCTACACCCGCGACGGCGGCTTCGCGACGCACACGATCGCGGATTCTGCCTTCGCCTTCCCGCTCGACGAGACGCTCGACCCTGTCGCCGCGGCGCCGCTGCTCTGCGCCGGGCTGATCGGCTGGCGGTCGCTGAAGGCCGCCGGCGAGGGTCAGGCGATCGGCATCTACGGTTTCGGCGCGGCGGCGCATATCATCGCCCAGGTCTGCCGCTGGCAGGGGCGGCGCGTGTTCGCCTTCACCAAGCCAGCGGACGCGGCGGGACAGACCTTCGCCCGCTCGATGGGCGCGGAATGGGCCGGCGGTTCGGACGAGAGGCCCCCCGTCCTGCTCGACGCCGCGATCCTGTTCGCCCCCGTCGGCGCGCTTGTCCCCGCCGCCCTCGCCGCCGTGCGCAAGGGCGGCCGGGTCGTCTGCGGCGGCATCCACATGAGCGACATCCCGTCGTTCCCCTATCGACTCTTGTGGGAGGAGCGCGCGCTCGTCTCGGTGGCGAATCTCACTCGCGCCGACGGCGAAGAATTCCTGGCGCTGGCGCCGCGCGTTCCGGTGCGAACGACCACTACTCCCTACCCGCTCGACGAGGCGAACGAGGCGCTGGGCGATTTGCGCTCGGGCCGGCTCGAGGGGGCCGCGGTGCTCGTGCCGTGACGGTCAGGATCGATCACTTGAAGGAGCGAACGGCGAACTGCTTACCGATTCATCTCATCCATCGAGGCGCGGACGATTTCGCCGGTATGGGCGACATGCTGACGCATAAGCTCCGCGGCCCTCCCCGCGTCCCGGCTTTCCAGGGCGGCGAGAATCTGCGCGTGTTCCTGCACGGCTTCGCTCCAGCGAGACTCGGATAGGATGGCCTGGTAGCGGGCGCGACGAACGCGGGCGATCAGACGCGCGTGAATGTCGACAATCGCCGAGTTGCCCGAAAATCGGACGATCGTTTCGTGCAGCTCGTGGTTGTCGTGAAAATACTCAAGGCGGTCCTTCGCCCTGTACCGCTGTTCGATCCGGAGCTGCAACTCGCGCAATTTCTCGCGGTCCGCCGCGGACATCCGCAAGGCTGCCAATTCAGCCGCCAAGCCTTCGACGCCGCTGAGCGCCTCGAACAGGTCGACGGTCTCGCGAACCGTCAGCTGGGCCACATGGGCGCCGCGTCGCGGCACGAGTTCGACGAGCCCCTCGGCGGCGAGAACCTTCAGCGCCTCGCGCAAGGGGGTCCTCGAGATTTGCAGCTGCTGGCAGAGCTCGGTCTCGTTGATCCATTCGCCCGCCGCCAACCGTCCCTCGACGATCATATCGCGAATCCGCTCTGTTGCCTCGTCATGAAGCGGTCGCCGGCGGATCGCTGCCACCGCGTCGAGCTCGTCGACCAGTTGATTTTCCAACGGTGCGGCGCCTAATGCTGAGGCTGCCGTCATGGCGAGAATCTCCGGTTCTGCGCCGCCATTCCCCTCCCACGACGCCGGTCGAGAAATAGTCGCTTGACATTTCTCTGGCAACTGCTATAGCAGCTTCGCACGCATAATTTTGCATTCAAAATTATAAAACAACGTCACGTCTTTGGAGAAAAGCTTGTCGGATTTCGATCTCGTCATCCGGGGAGGAACTGCGGCGACCGCGGTGGACGTCTTCCGAACCGATATCGGCGTGCGCGACGGCCGGATCGTGGCGCTCGCCAACGACCTTCCGAAAGGAAGACGGGAAATCGACGCCCGCGACCACCTGGTCCTGCCGGGCGGGGTCGACGCACATTGTCATCTCGATCAGCCGACCGGGGACGAGTCGGTCATGGCCGACGATTTCGCAAGCGGGACCCGCTCGGCGGCCTGCGGAGGCACAACGACGCTGATGCCGTTCGCCGCGCAGCTCAAGGGACAGAGCCTGCGGGAGGCGGTCGCCGACTATCACCGGCGCGCGGACGGAAAGGCGTATCTCGACTACGCTTTTCATCTTATCGTGACCGATCCGACGCCGCAGGCGCTGGGGCAGGAGCTGCCCGCCCTGATCCGCGACGGCTACACGTCGTTCAAGATCTACATGACGTACGATGCGCTCAAGCTGAGCGACCGTGAGATCCTCGACGTGCTCGCGCTGGCGCGCAGCGAGCGCGCGCTCGTCATGATCCACGCCGAGAACGCCGACTGCATCGGCTGGCTGACCGAGAGGCTCGAGCGCTCAGGCGATGTCGCGCCGCGCTTCCATGCGACTGCCCGGCCGCAGGTCGCCGAGCGCGAAGCCACCCACCGCGCGATCTCGCTGGCCGAGCTCGTCGATACGCCGATCCTGATCGTGCATGTTTCGGGGCGGGAGGCGATCGAGCAGATCCGCTGGGCGCGCAGCCGCGGCCTGAGAATCTATGCGGAGACCTGCCCGCAATATCTGTTCCTGACCGCCGACGATCTGGCGGCGCCCGGTTTCCACGGCGCCAAATGCGTCTGCAGCCCGCCGCCGCGTGATCGCGCGAGCCAGGCCGCGGTCTGGGACGGACTGCGGGACGGACTCTTCCAGGTCTTTTCGTCCGATCATGCGCCGTTCCGCTATGACGATCCCAAGGGCAAGAAGGTCGCAAAGGCGACTTCGAGCTTCGCCTGCATCCCGAACGGCATTCCTGGCCTCGAGACGCGCCTCCCGCTCCTGTTTTCCGCCGGCGTCAACGACGGGCGCGTCGATCTTTGCCAGTTCGTCGCTCTCACCGCGACCAACCCCGCGAAAATGTATGGCCTCTATCCCCGCAAAGGCTCAATCGCGATCGGGGCCGACGCGGACCTCGCCATCTGGGATCACAATCGCGAGGTGACGATCGCCAACGACCTCCTGCATCACGACGTCGACTACACGCCCTACGAAGGCGTGCGCGTGCGCGGATGGCCGGTGACGACCGTCTCGCGCGGCGAAGTCGTCTGGTCGGGCGGCGAATTCAACGCGATTGCAGGCCGCGGCAGGTTCCTTCGCTGCGATTATCCCCAATCTGTTCCATCGCCCCTGAATCAGGAGGCCTGACGATGCGTTCGGCGCAGAACGCGGCCCGGGGGGCAAAACCGCCGCGGCCCGCCTGCGGCGCCCGACAAGCCGATGGCCGCCAGTTCGGCGACGAACGCATGTCTGTCGTCCGTGGAGGACGGCGTAACCTAGGGAGAGAAGATGATGAAGACCAATATCGCTTGCGCCTTGGTATCAACGTTTTTGACGACCTCGGCCGCTGTTGGACTCGCGCAGGCCTGCACCTTGATGGGCGCGAATGGCCTCGCCACCAAAGATGGGAACGCGTACCTGGCTTCGACGAGCGATAACCCATACATCGAAGGGCCTCGCAACCAAGTGTATCTGACCATCCCGAAGCAGGGCTACAAATTCGTCCACACGCCGTTGCACATTCAGGATCCTCCGGGTCACTACTTCGACGTCGGCTCCGACCGCGGAATGAATGAGAAGGGTTTTTCCTGGACGCGAGCCTGGGTCGTGCCCAATGAGCCTGAAGCCGCGAACAAGATGTCTGCCGTGGACTGGTTCCTGAAGATGGGGTCGACCGTCGCGACAGTCGACGAGGCCATCAAGTTCGTTCAGGACAATCCAAAGGGCATTGGCGACCAGGGCAATTACATTTTCGCCGATGCTCAAGGAAACATGGCGGCGGTCGAGGTCGGCTATCAGACCGTCAACGTGGTCAACAAATGGACCAAGGGAGAAAAAGGAATTACGGCCAGGGCGAATCGTTGGACGTCCGACAAGATGAAGCCCTTGGATATCGGCGATAAGGCGGACGAGCACGATCACGAGTATTTCGTATCGACCGGGTCGCGGCAGCCGCGAGCCATGGAATTGTTAACGGGCGACACCGGCAAGATCGACGTCGAAACATTGAAAAAAGTCCTCGCCGACAAGGAGAACCGCCACGAGAAGCCTTTGGGCGACACCGGGTTTTCCATTCCCAACCACGGTTTGACCGGGGGGTCTGTGGCTGCGGAGGTGTATGATCCGGCGCACCGCACCTTCTGGTTCACCTATGGTTGGCCGGATGGCGACATGAAGGGCGAAAACCCCGCGTTGGACGGCGCCAACAAGAACACGTGGGGCACGTGGATACCCTTCATCCTCAGTGAGATGACAGAGGAAGGTTACTATACCGACTGGAACGGAAACATAACTCCACTTGGCGCACGCTATCTGGCGCATCTGATCTCGGCAAAGGGCGTGGTGGCCGAGCAGTAAAATCACTGCGGGAACACAAGAGTCCATGATCTCTGTCATGGGCTCTTCGCTCCCAGTCGAGGTGGCTCGCCGAGAGCGGGAGCGTATTCTTCGCCGCCCGGCGGAACAGTTGCCTTTCGAAGGGGCGCCGTCTGACTCGAGTTGGAGCGGATCCGCCCCGAAACATTGCGGAAAGCGCCGATGACTATGCCGATGACCGCAAAGAGCCCCCCAGTCGAGGCGATCGACGCCGCTGCGCCAACCAATGTGCGTTGGCGCATCTTCCTGTTGATGCTGATGCTGATCTCCATCAACTACGTGGATCGGGCGTCCATCTCCGTCGCCATGCCGAAGATCGCGAAGGAATTCGCCATCGAGCCCGCAATGCAGGGCTTCATTCTCAGCGCCTTCTTCGTCACCTACGCGCTGATGCAGATCCCCGGCGGCATGTTGGCGGATCGGTTCAAGCCGCGCGTCGTCATCGCCGCGGCGACCTTGGGCTGGGGCTTCTTCCAGGCCATCGCCGCTGCTTCGTTCAACGCTTGGATCCTGGTGCTGACGCGCCTGGGTCTCGGCGCCTCCGAGGCGCCGATCTATCCGGCCGGCGGCAAGCTCAACGCTATCTGGATGCCCTCGCACGAACGTGCGCGTGGGGCCACTCTGCTGGACGGAGGCGCTCCGCTTGGCGCGGCGCTCGGCTCGGCGATCATCGCGGGCCTTATCGGAGAGTTCGACTCCTGGCGGGTGTCGTTCATTGTCGCTGGCGTCGGCACGATGCTCTGCGGTTTCCTCGCGTGGCGGTACATCCGCAACGACCCTGACAAGCACCCGTCCGTCAACAAGGCTGAGGCCGACTACATCGCCAATGCTCACGCGCACGAGGATTCGCTCGCCCCGGCGTCTTCTGGAAAGGGCGCGTGGGCCTATTTTCGACACCTGTCGGTCTGGTGCATGTGCCTCGGCTGGATGTTCTTCAACGCCGTATTTTATGGCCTCCTGACCTGGATGCCCAACTACCTGTCGGCCGTTCAGGGACTCGACATCAAGGAGCTCGGCGGCTCGCTTTTCGCGATGTTTTTCGCCGGCTTCGTTGGCGAGTTGATTGGTGGACAAATCGCCGACTTTTGGCGGGTTCGTGGGGGCGGGCCGAACATGATTTTCCGGACTCTGTTCGGCGTCGCCGCGATTGTTTCCGGTCTTTCGATCTTCGGCGTCGCCTACGTCCGCGATCCCTTCGTCGTCGTGCTGCTCCTGAGCTCGACCCTGTTCTTCCTGCGCTGGTGCGGCATGTACTGGGCGATCCCCGGCATTCTGGCTTCCCGCGCGCGGGCGGGTTTCCTCGGCGGCTGCATGAACTTCGCCGGCAACATCGCCGGGATCACGGTGCCGGTCATCGTCGGATTCATCGTGCAGTTTACGGGGTCTTATCACCTCGCCCTGTTGTTCTTCGCTTTCGCGGCGGCCGCGCTCTTCGTCTGCTCGACCGCGATCGACTACAGCCGCAAGCTGCCGGTCTGAACGGTCGCGCAAGAAGGCCAAACGGAGACTCGAAATGACCAAGAGAGTTCGCCTCGGAATGCTGACGCCGTCGTCCAACACCGTGGTCGAGACCATGACGGCGGCCATGCTGTCAGGGGTTCCCGAGGTCAGCGCGCATTTCAGCCGCTTCAGGGTGACCGAGATCACGGCTTCCGCCGGCTCGGACCGGCAGTTCGGCGAGGAGGAAATCCTGCGTGCGGCGGAGTTGCTTGCCCATGCGAAGGTCGACGTGATCGCATGGAACGGCACCTCCGCGAGCTGGCTCGGCTTCGACCGCGATGAGCAGCTCTGCGCGCGAATTGTCGCTTCCACCGGCGTCGCCGCCTGCACGTCGGTGCTCGCCTTCAGGGAGATCTTCGAGCGCACCGGCGTTTCGCGGGTCGGCCTGGTCACCCCGTACGTCGATGCCGTCCAGGCCAAGATCGTCGAGAACTGGCGGGCGGCTGGCGTCTCCTGTCCCGGCGAGCGACACTGCGGCCTTCAGGACAATTTCGCCTTCGCGGAAGTCTCCGAACGCGACATCGCCGCCATGGCGCGGGCCGTCGCAGGGTCCGGCGCCGAGGCGATCGCGATCGTCTGCACGAACATGCGCGCGGCTCAGCTTGTCGAGAGCCTGGAGGCGGAGCTCGGCTTACCGGTCTACGACTCGATCGCGACGACCCTCTGGAAGTGCCTCATCCTCGCGAACGTCCCCCCCGCGCGCATCCGCGGCTGGGGCAGGCTGTTCTCGAATCCTTTGCTCGATACGCCCGAGCCGGGGTGGCTACAGCATCCAAAGCCTCAGCTCGACAAGCCCCGGCCACGCTTTGGCGCGAAGCCGCGTGTTGATCGCCTGCGCGAAAGGACTTCGCCGGCCGGCGAATGAGCCGACGGCTGCTGCGTCGGGGGCGGGTCAGCGCGGAAGCGTATGCCGTTGTGGACCGGAGTTTTGGTCCGCAAGCGTTGGCCGGCGACGACGGCGAGAGCGCCAACCCGCCGTTCGGCGGCGCCAATATAAGGCTTCGCACGCCGGTGCGCCCGCTCGGTGCGTCAGTCTCAGTCCCGCTGCTCGATGCGGGCGGCGAGGGCCTCAGCCAGGCCGGCGGTCGGCTTGGCGTCGGGGCGGCGGAAGGTTCCCGCCGTCGCCTTGCGCACGCCAAGCTTGACCAGAGCCTCAGCCTGCTTGATCGCCGCCGCCATCTGATCGACGACCGGAACGGGGATCCGGTCGCGAACGCGTGCCGCCAGTCCGGCGAGCGGCGCGCCGGCGAGGATGACCGAGTCCGCCTCGAGCTCCAGCGCCGCCCGCTTGGCGAGCTCGGCAATGAGGCTCTCCTTCTCGTCCTGCACGTCGCCGATCCTCTCGAACGGGTCGTCCAACATGCGGATTCCGGCGCATCGTCCCGTCAGTCCATGCATGTCGACGCATTCTTGGTACCAGAGGCCGAGCGCGCGGGCGAAAGTGACGATGGCGAAGCGGCGTCCGAGCATGCAGGCGGTGAGCATGGAGGCCTCCGCCATGCCGACCACGGGAATGTCGAAGAGCTCGCGCGCCCCGAAAAGGCCCGGATCGCCGAAGGCGGCGATGATGGCGGCGTCGTAGTCGCGATGACGCTCCGCCAGCATCTCGAGCGCGATCGCGCCGCCGATCTGGGCCTCGGCGCGGGTTGCGATATAGGGGACGCCGCGCGTCGCCGTCGCAGTCGAGACGATCGTGCCGTCCGCCGCCGCCTGCTTGGCGGCGGTCGCGAGCCTAGCGGTGATCTCGGCGCTGGTGTTCGGATTGAGAACGAGAATGCGCATCAGTCACCTTCGTCCGTGCAAGGAAAAAGGGGCCCGCCGGTCGAGAGCGAGCCCGCATGCCGTTATTGAGGCACGTCCGTGTTGTTCGGATCCAGGGCGAAGCCGGTGACGCCCTTGCTGTCCTCGGCGAGCTGAAGCTCATCGCGGAGCGCCTTCTTCTGCGCCTCCGTCGGCGTCGAGGGCTGATGGTCGAGCGCGGGAAGGATGTATTCGCTCATCATGTAGCGCAGCGTCTGGAGGTGCTGGGCGTCGCGCAACCCTCCGGCGGGCGACATGATGCTCGTCATCGTCACGACGGCGTTGTATTTCGGCAGGACGACGATGTTCTGGCCCTTGAACCCCCCGGCGTCGAATTCCGGCTGGTCATCTCCTTCCATGCCGCCTTCAAGAATGTTGTTGACCCACCAATAATAGCCGAAGAAGCGGGTGCTTTGGCCGGCCGTCATTTGTTTGACCCAGTCGGCCGGCACGAGCTGCTTGCCCTCCCACCGACCTCCCTGCAGCGCCAGCATGCCGAGGCGCGCCATGTCGACAGGCCGCAGCCTGAGGCCCCAGCCGCCCGAGACCAGTCCCTTCTGGTCCGCACGTGTCCAGGCGTAACGCTTCATGCCGAGCGGCTTGAACACCTTTTCCTCGGCGTAGTCCTGAAGCTTCTCGCCCGCCGCTTGGCTCAGCATGGCGGTGGCGAGGATCGGGTTGACGTCCATGTACTGGAACACCTTGCCGGGCTCTAGCAAAGGCGTCGTCGTCGCCGCGAGATTCAGCCGGTCGGGCGCCTCGTAATAGATCGGATCGTTGGGCGGGTTGAAATCATAATGGAGGCCGGTCGTCATGGTGAGAACGTTGCGCAGCTTGACCTTCTCTTTGTCGGCGACCGCCTCCTTGAGATCGGGGCGATAGGCGCTGACCACGTCCTTGACCGAAGAGTCGAGGCTGATCTTCCCCCCGCCGATGAGATCGCCGGCGAGGATGCCGACCAGCGCCTTGGTGACCGAGTAGAGCTCGTAGTTCTTGTCGCGCGTGAGGCCTGAGCTGTAGCGCTCGAAGGCGATCTTGCCGTCCTTGACGATGACGAGGCTGCGGATGTCGTATTTTTGGTCGCGAATCCACTGCGACAGCTTGACGAGCGGGTCGGAGCTGACTCCGGCCTCCTCAGGCCAGACTTCCGGAAGCTCCGTCGGATCGGGCTTGGCCGGGAACTCGACCTTGACCGACTGCGCGTAGGTCGGACCCCCGGCCCAGCAAGCCACGCCCGCGCCGACCAGAGTCGCCATTATTGACTGAAACTTCAGGATATTTCGCATCGGTGCAACTCCCTACGTAGGCGCGGACAGGTCCGTCCGCTTCTCCCTGGACGCTCGAACCATGCCGTACGCCGCGACAGAAAGCAATAAAATTTTGCATTTTGCATTCAGTAATGCGTGTGTGACTTCGCGAGGAAGACGAGAACGTTCATGGGGTGAACCTTCCCCGGATTGTCTCGGGGGTTCAGCGCCGCCAGAATGAGAAAAGGCGGTGCATCGCCGCACGCCGCGACGTGCGGCGTCACAAAGCAGAGAGATCAGCGTTCCGGAGCGAGAGATCGATCAGCGCGCAGCGAGCGCCCGCCCGCCTCGCAACATCTTGTCCTCCGGCAGATCATCATCGCTCAGCGCCCACCACGCGGCGCCGTCGAGGTCGTCGAACTGGCCGTCCTTGCGTCCGGATGCGGGATCTCCACCCGGCGCTTGCGCGGCAAGGTGATGTAGTCGCGGTCACGGAACAAGGTAAACGTCCGGCTCACCGTCTCGATCGTGAGTCCGAGGTAGTCCGCGATGTCCTGCCGCTGCATCGCGAGATCGAGCACGCGCGCGCTCGTACAGGCGGAACGGGAGGAGAGCATGGTCAAGAACCAGGCCAGGCGCTCCTCCGCGAACTGCGTCCGATCATCATCAAGTGGTCGATCGAAAGGGTCAGCGCCCGGGTCGCGCCGTCGAACAGCGCTGCGTTGATGGGGGGGTCGTCCTTGTCAAATTCCTCGACAGACCGTTACAAAGCTGCCACTTCGGGACCATGGCCAAGCTGCGTTCCTCCTATGTTTGCCAGAACTGCGGCGCGATCACCCAGCGCTGGCAGGGCAAATGTGAATCCTGCGGCGAGTGGAACACGATCATCGAAGAGGCCGCCGCTCTCGGCGTCGGCGGCGCCGCAGCGCGGCGCGGCATGGGCGGCCGTCCCTTCCCCCTTGAGGATCTCTCCGGCGAGTCGAGGCCCGAGCCGCGTGTCGCCACCGGGATCGCCGAGCTCGACCGGGTCGCCGGCGGCGGCTTCGTGCCCGGATCGGCGACGCTGATCGGCGGTGAGCCGGGGATCGGCAAATCCACGCTTCTGATCCAGGCCTGCGCGGCCGTGGCGCGTTCGGCCGCGCGCGTCGTCTACGTGTCCGGCGAGGAATCGACGGCCCAGGTGCGGCTTCGCGCCGCCCGGCTGGGACTGGCGGGCGCGCCGGTGCAGCTCGCGGCCCAGACTCTGGTCGAGGACATCGTCGCGACGCTCGGATCGGGCGACGCGCCGAGATTCGTGGTCATCGATTCGATCCAGACCATGTGGAGCGACGCGATCGAATCCGCGCCGGGCACGGTGAGCCAGGTCAGAGGCTCGGCTCAGGCGCTGATCCGCTTCGCCAAGTCGAGCGGCTCGGCGCTGCTGCTCGTCGGCCATGTGACCAAGGACGGCCAGATCGCCGGTCCGCGCGTCGTCGAGCACATGGTCGACGCCGTCTTCTCGTTCGAGGGAGACGGCGCCCATGCGTTTCGCGTGCTCAGGGCCGCCAAAAACCGCTTCGGCGCGACCGACGAGGTCGGCGTTTTCGAGATGACCGGCGGGGGGCTGGCGGAAGTGCCCAATCCCTCGGCCCTGTTCCTGGCCGGACGCGATGGGGCCACCAGCCCCGGGGCCGCGGTGTTCGCCGGAGTCGAGGGCGCGCGGCCGCTTCTGGTCGAGATTCAGGCGCTGGTCGGGCCGAGCACGCTCGGCACGCCGCGCCGGGCGGTAGTCGGTTGGGAGCCGAGCCGGCTCGCCATGGTGCTGGCAGTGCTCGAATCGCACGGAGGGCTCAAACTCGGCCAGTACGATATCTACCTCAACGTCGCGGGGGGCTTGCGGGTGGCCGAGCCCGCGGCCGATCTCGCCGCGGCGGCGGCGCTCGTCTCCTCGCTCACCGGCGCGGCCCTGCCGCACGACGCCGTCTATTTCGGCGAGATCGCACTTTCGGGCTCCGTCCGCGCCGTGGCTCACGCTGGCGTGCGCCTCAAGGAGGCGGCCAAGCTCGGCTTCATGAACGCCTTCGGCCCGCCGTCTCCGCGGTCCGACGGCGAAAGCCCCAGGATCGTCCAGACGCCGATCGCATCGGTCGCCTCGCTGGTGGCGCTGATCGCGGCGGCGGGGATCGAGCCGAAGGCTAAGGCCCATTCTCGGCCTGCCGCAATGCCGGCCCGGTAGGTTCGCCGAGTAACCGGGGACGTTGCCGGCCGCACTCCTCACCAGACCTGCGGACCTGCGGATTTCGCGCATCTGGTTCCACACGGGTAGAGGTTGGCTTGCGGTGACATACGGATGAGCGATCCGGGCGTGCGGGCCGGGGTGTTGTCGCGGGATCTCGTTGGCGCGGGAACCGTCGACTATCAGAATCCGCTCGCGCGCAGCCGCATTCGGATGTGCTTCGGCTCGCGGAATGCCATCAGGCCCTCTGCTCCGAGCTCGCGGCCGAGGCCCGAGAGTTTCCAGCCGCCGAACGGCGCCTGCAATTCCGTCGTATCGTTGACGTTGATTCCGACGGCGCCGGTCTCGAGCCGCTCGGCGAAAGACCACGCGCGTTCGAGGTCGCGCGAATAGACATAGGCGGAAAGCCCGAAGGGCAGGGCGTTGGCGACCGCGAGCGCCTCGGCGTCGCTCCGCACGCGGCGGACCGCGGCGATCGGACCATAGCTCTCCTGGGTCATGACGAGCGCGCCGTCGTCCGCGCCGTCGATCAGCGTCGGATTGAAAAAGAAGCCGCACTCGTAGGCGCTCCCGACGGGCGGCGCGCCGCCGGCGATCAGCCTGCCGCCGCGCCGCAGCGCATCCTCGATGTGCGCGCGGGTCCGGGCGCGGACCCCTTCATGCAGAACAGGCCCGTAGGCTACTCCGGGATCGACGCCATGGCCGAGCCGGATCCGTCGGGTCTCGGCCGAGAGCGCGTCGAGAAACGCGTTGTGAACGTCGTCGGCCACGAGGATGCGGTTTACGGCGATGCAGATCTGTCCCATGTTGGAGAAGGACCGCCGAGCGGCCGCCGACGCAGCTTCCGCGACATCGGCGTCGTCCAGCACGATGAACGGGCACTGCCCGCCGAGCTCGAGCGACAGCCGCTTCATCGTGTCCGCCGCACCGCGCATGATCGATTGGCCCGCGGCGGTCGAAGCGGTCGCGGTCATCATGCGGACTCCCGGGTGCGCCGCGAGCGCCGCCCCTGCCTCAGGCCCAGTGCCGGGCAGATCGTTGAGAACGCCCGCGGGAAGGCCGGCATCGGCGAAACACTGCACGACAAGGCCGATGGCGAGCGGCGTTTCGTGCGGCGGCTTGGCGACGACCGTGCAGCCGGCCGCAAGCGCGGGCCCGAGCTTCCAGGCATAGATATCGACGGGATAATTCCACGGGCTGATCGCACCGACGACGCCGACCGGGGCCGAGACGAGGAGGCTGCGAACATCGTCTCGCGACGAAGGCCGAATGCTGCCGCCGATCCTCCTGCCTTCCTCCGCATAGTAGCGGATGACCTCGACGCCGAAACGGATCTCCTTCTCCGCGTCCGGAATCGGCTTGCCCTGCTCCCGTGTCAAAAGCTCGGCGATCGAGGCCAGGCGCTCGACGATCAGGTCGGCGGCGCGATGCAGGATGCGGGCTCGCGCGTCGGCATGGGTCGCGGCCCACCCAGGCAAAGCGCGCACGGCCGCGGCGGCGGCGGCGTCGACGTCCGCGCCGCCCGCAATCGCCGTGGAGCCGACTGGTTCCCCCGTCGCAGGATCGTTGATCGCCAGCCGGCGACTGCACTGAGCCGGCCGCCAGCGCCCGTCGACGAAAAGGTCGCGCTCGCGCATCGCTTCTCCTCAGCGCGCCTTCAGCCGGCGCCACAGTTCTTCATAGTTGCGATCGTTCGCGGCGTCGGCCGCCTGCTTGCCGGCGGTGTTCGGATTGACCATCACGAAGGGCTTAATCCCGCGCCGGACGAGTTTTTCCGCCGTCGCGGCGACGATCGCATGGGCGATGGCGATGGCGACGCTGGTCGAATTGGCGCCGACCGGGGCGTCAAGCCCTTCGAGGCGGATCGACGCGTCGGACAGGCTAGCGCGCGTGTCGATCGAGATGTCGGCGACTTCGAACAGCCGCTTGCCGGAGGAATGGCGGGAGGGCGCAGCCGAGGAATGTGGCAGTGACGTCACTGCGATGACGGCAAGGCCGTTTTCCTTGGCGCCGAGCGCGACATCCAGAATCACGGCGTTCACGCCCGAGTGCGAAAAGAGAACAATCGAATCGCCCGGGTCGAGCCGATGCGAGCGCAGGATCGCCTTTCCGTAGCCTTCGGCCGCGTGAATGAACCGGTATTGCCGCGCGCCCATGTCGCCCCAGACGCGATGAAAGGAAATCATCGTGCTCTCGACGATCGGGCGAAAGCCGACAATCGTGCCGGTGCGCGGAAACATCTCCAGCGCCGGCAGCGAACCGTGCCCGGTTCCGAAGCTGAAGACGAGCTTGTCGGCGGCGATGGATCGCGCGCAGGCTTCGGCCGCGCGGTCGATCGCTTCTCCTTGCGTCGTGCGAACTTCAGCGAAACGCTCGATGAGCAATTCGAAATAGCGGTCGGCGACGCTCATCACGGGCTCCGTGAATCCTCGGAAAGCTCAGCAACGACCGCGTCGAGCGCGATCTCGATGAGCGCGCGCTCGCGCACGGCGAGTTCGGACGCGTCGATCTTGGCCTGGGTGAGGCCGTCGACCGTGCCGAGGCAAAGGCTCGCCACGCGCGCGCCGAGCATTCGGCCGGCGGTCAGGATCGTCGCCGTCTCCATGTCGGTCGCAATCAGGCCGAGGCGTCGCGCCTTCTCGCGCGTGGCCTCGACTATCCGCTTGTCGCCCGGCGGAAGCGCGAACATCTCTGTGTAGAAGCCGTCGTAGGTTCCGAACAGGCCTGCCCGCCATCGGCCGTCACGCTTGGCGAGCGCCGCGCGCAGGGCGACGCCGAGGCCGAAGTCGGCGACGGCGGGATAGCCAAGCGGCGCGTAGGCGCGCGACGTTCCCTCGCCGCGATACGCCCCGTCTGCGACGACAAAGTCCCCGACCTCGGCTGGAGGCATCACCATGGCCGTGCCGATGCGCAGGAACGTCCGCACGCCGAGATCGAAGAGCTCGTGCAGCACGATCGCGGCGATCGGGCCGCCCATGCCGAACGCGGCTGCGGTCACCCGTATTCCGGAACGAAGCCCCGTGACCGTACGCAGCCCCCGATTCTCCGCGACGAACGCCGGCGACTCCAGATGCTCCGCGATGCGGTCGATGCGGGCGCGATCGCCGACGAGGATCGCCGCCTCGCCGACCTCTTTCTCGGAGCAACCGATGTACCAGGCGGTTCGCGGCATGGGTCTAGCTCCGCTTCGGCGCGGTCATGCGCGACATCAGCAGCGCGCGAGCGGCCCCTTGGCCGGCCCTGACCGCCTTTTCGGGGTCGGACGTCTTAATCCATGCGGCGAGGAAGCCGCCGACAAAGGTGTCGCCGGCGCCGGTCGAATCCTCGGCCTCGAGCGGATCGACGGGAAAGACGCGCGCTGTGCCGTTTCGCATGAGGGCTAGTCCATCGCGGCCGCGCGTCTCGATGCTGATGCGAGAGGCGGGCATGTCTGTGGCAGCCAAGGCCTCGGCGGCGAAGTCCGCCTCGCCCCGGCTGAAGATCACGACGTCGGCCCGCGCCGCGAGCTCGGCGGCGAGTTCCGGCGGGACGGCGCGCCGATCCGCCTTCACGGCCCAGACCAAAGCGGCCCCCGGACGCGCGTGGCGGAGCGCCTCCCGGGTCGCCCTGTTCGGCCCCACGGTGACACAGATCGCCTCCGCCTCGGCCAGCAGGGCGCGCTGCCGCTCGTCCAGATCCGTCTGCGCGGTGAACCCTGGGTCGTAAAGGCAATGGCAGCGCCCGTCCGGCTGATAGGCGAGGATGCAGATCGGAGTTCTGCCCGCCTTGACGCCGATCCCATCGGTCCGGACGCCGAGCGCCTCGATGCCGTCACGATAGCGCGCGCCTTCGGCGTCGTCGCCCACCCAGCTGATCGGCAGGGCGTCGTGCGCTCCAGCGGCGACAAGCGCCGCCGCGACATAGGCCGGCGACCCGCCGAGACGCGGCCACTCGGCGGCGCGGGAGAGGATCGTCGACGTCCGGTCAGGCGCCGGCGGCGAGTCGAGCCTCAATGCGTAGTCGAGGCTCGCGTAGCCGGTGACGACGATGGTCATGCCAGCATCTCAAGAGCGCGTTCGAGGGGCGCCACCTCGCCGAAATAGCGCTCGATGTCCTCGAGCGACGCGGCGGCGAGGTGTGCGCGGTTGGAATTGGTCGCCTCCCGCGGCACGACGACGGCGAAGCCGTTGGCGAAGGCGTCCTGCACCGTCGCGCGAATGCAGACGTTGGTCTTGACGCCTGCGACGATGACGCGCTCGATCCTCTGCTCGTTGAGGAAAAGGGCGAGATCGGTGGCGAAAAAGGCGCTGTAGCGGCGCTTCGGACAGACGATCTCATGCGGTCCAACGGGCGCGAAGCCCTCGAGGAACGCCGCGTCGAGATCGCCGGACAGGTGGTGCCGCGGCAGCTTCCGCCACTCGTAGTCGTCGAAACCGGGATGGTGACGCTCGACGCCGTGCACCACGAGGCGGCCGGCGGCCCGCGCCTGAGACAACAGGAGGCGAAGCGCAGGCAGGATTTGGGCCGCCTCTGGATAGTAATTCGGCATGCCTTCGACAAAGAAGGAATTGATGACGTCGACAAGAATCAGCGCGGTCGGCGGCAGTTGCGATTCATGAACGCGATCAATCATCGTTAGGCTCTTTGGCGGGCGGCGCGTCGGTCGGCCAGCCCCAAGCCGGACAAGACGACGATGACGATGATGTAGGGCAGCGTTTGGACGATCTCCGCGGGGACGCCTCTGCCTTGCAGGCGGATCTGCGCCGCGTCGAAGGCGCCGAACAGCAAGGCGCCGAGGGCGGTCCGGAAGGCCGAGGTCCGGCCGAAATAGAAAGCCGCGAGGGCGATGAATCCGCGCCCGCCGGTGATGCCCTCGCTGAACAGGCCGACGATGCCGATCGAAAGGTGCGCTCCGGCGAGACCCGACAGGGCCCCGGCGAACACGGTCGAGCCATCGCGTATGGTCAGCGGCGCCAGGCCTACCGACCGCACCGTCGCCTCGGCCGCCCCGGTTGCGCGCAGTCTGAGCCCGAAGCGGGTGTTGGAGAGCGCGAAGGCGACGGCTGGAACCAGCGCCCAGGCGAGCCACGTCAGCGGGTCGAGCTGCGAGACGACGGCGCCGAGCACGGGAATCGCATCGACGATGGGGATATCGAGTCGCGGCAGCATCGCGACATCCGGAGGATTGTAAATGCCCCAGACGCCGTAAACGCTCTTCAGGATGAATCGCGCCAGTCCGGCGACCGCCACAGTGAATCCGAGGCCGACAATGATCTCGTTGGCGTTGAGCCGCGTTACGATGAGCGTCATGGCGAGGCCGACCAGGGCGCCGACCGCCGCGGCGGCCGCCGTCGCCAGCGCCGCGCTGCCTGTCGCGGAAGACACCTGGACCGCAACCAACGCGCCCGCCAGCATCATCGACTCGAGGCCGAGGTTGACCAGGCCGCCGACGCGATTGACGAACCCTCCGATCGCGGCGAGCAGGATCGGCGTCGTCGTGAGGAGCGCGGCATGAATGAAGAGATCGATCATGGAGGCGATCCTCGCTTCATCGAGCCGAACCCGAATTGCGCGACGGCGAAGATCATCACCGCGCCCTTCAGGATCTCGACGATCTCGATCGGAACGTTGCTGAAGAGCTGGATGTTCGCGCCGGCCGAGGAGAGCGCGCCGAACAGGACGGAGGCGATCGTAACGCCGGTCGCCGAGTTGCGGGCGAGCAGGGCGATCGCGATCCCTGTGAAGCCGTAGCCCGGCGAGAAGCCGGCGACGAAACGGTGGACGAGACCGAGCGCGTGGATTCCGCCGGCGAGCCCGCCAATCGCGCCCGAGGCGACCATCACGCCGAGGAACACGCGCGGCAGTTCGATGCCGACTGCGCGGCTGAAGCGGGGGTTGAGACCGACGAGGCGCGTGCGCACGCCGCCGACGGCGAACCGGCTCCAGAAGCCGTAGGCGATCACCAGCGCGAGGCTGAGAACGAAGCCGAGATTGAGCGTTCCGCCCGGCAGCACACGCGGCAATTCGGCTGCCGGAGTGATAAAAGGGGTGGCGGAGTTGGCCGAGCCGCGCGCGAGCAGCGGACCGTTCACCAGCCAGGTCGTCAGGTCGATGGCGATGAAGTTCAGCATCAGCGTCGTCACCACCTCGTCGACCCCGAGCCGCGCGCGCAGCAGGCCCGGCGCGACGAGCCAGGCGCCGCCGACGATGGAGGCGCTGGCCAGCGCAAAGGGGACGATGAGCGCGCCCGGCCAATCCGGAAGCTTGTAGCCGGCGAACGCCGCGACGATCCCGCCGAGATAAAAGCAGCCCTCCGCGCCGACGTTGAAAACCCCCGCGCGGAACGCGATCGCCGCAGCGAGGCCGGTCAAGAGCAGGGGGGTCGCTTCCGACAGCGTCGCCGCGATGCGACCCTCGCCGCCGAACGCCTCCTCGATCATCAATCGATAGACTTCCACGGGTTCGTAACCCGTCGCCGCCAGAATGACGCCGCCGATAACGACGGCCAGCGCAAAAGGCGCGGCGGCCCCCGCCACCCGCCGGACTCCATCAAACATGCGCGCACTCATGCCGCCGTCTCTTGCCCGAGCATCATTCTCCCTACGCGCTCGACGCCGGCCTCCGCGCGGCCGATCTCGCCGACGAGCCGCCCCCGGTAGAGGCAAACGATGCGATCGGACAGCGCAAGGATCTCGTCGAGCGATTCCGAAACCAGGAGAACCGCGCCGCCTCGATCGCGAAACGCGGCGATCAGGCGATGGATGAAGGTCGTCCCTGCAATGTCGACGCCTCGCGTCGGTTGCGCGGCGACGAGGAGTTTCGGTTCGCGGTCGAGCTCCCGCGCGAGGGCGAGGCGCTGCTGATTGCCGCCGGAGAGGCTCGCGGCGGGGTCGCTGAGCGCTCCGAAACGAACCGAAAGCCGCATCAGCGCCCTCTGCGCCTCGGCGTCGATCGCACCGCGCCGAAGCAGGCCGAAATGCGAAAACGCCGGCTCGCGCTCGCGGCCGGCCACGAAGTTGTCGCGGATCGCGGCGGTCAGGCAGAGCCCTTCCTCCCCCCGATCGGCGCTGACATAGCCCACTCCCGCCGCGCGGAAGCGCGAGGTCGGCGATCCGGTCAGGTCGCGCCCGCCGACGGCGATCGTCCCGGCGACGGGACTGGCGAGACCGGACGCGCAGGCGACGAGCTCGTCCTGCCCATTGCCGCCGACGCCGGCGATGCCGACGATCTCGCCGGAGAAAACGTCGAGGTCGACGGGGCCCAGGCGCTTGAACCCCATCGCGTCGGCCCCGACGAGGCCGCGCGCGCTGAATAGGGGCGCGCCGGACGGCCGCCGGCGCGGCTTGACCTGCGCGGCGTCGACGGCCTCGCCGACCATCGCCCGCGCGAGCTCTCCGACGCTCGTCTGAGCTGCGGTCGTCGTCGCGACGACGCGACCCGATCGCATGACCGTGATCGCATCCGCGACGTTCAGGACCTCTTCGAGCTTGTGGCTGATGAAGACGATCGTGCGGCCCTCCGCCTTCAGCTTGCGCATCAGCGCCAGAAGATCGTTGATCTGCGAAGGGGCGAGAACGGAGGTCGGCTCGTCGAGGATCAGGACGTCGGCCCCGCGGTAGAGGAGACGCAGGATCTCCAGCATCTGGCGCATGGGGATGGGAGCGTCGGCGGCCTTGAGGCGCCAGTCGACCGTGACGCCGGCGAGGGCGGCGACGCGGTGGGCCTCGCCCTCGGCCTGGCGGCGGTCGATAAGGCCCCCGAAGGTCACCGGCTCGCGCGCCAGGATCAGGTTCTCCAGGAGCGAGAGCGGCGGCGCCAGCATGAATTCCTGATGGACCATGCCGACGCCGCGCGCGAATGCGTCCCACGGCCCGGCGAGCCGAACAGGTTGGTCGTCGAGGATCACGGTTCCCTCGTCGGGCGCGTCGACGCCCTGCAGGATGCGCATCAGCGTGGACTTTCCGGCGCCGTTGCCGCCGACCACGGCGTGGATCGTTCGCGGCGCGACGGAGAAATCGACGCAATCGTTGGCGAGGACCCCGCCGAACCTGCGAGTCAGGTTTCGCGCCCCGATCCGAACCGCGACCCCGACTCTCTCCGTCACTTGAAGAAGTCCGGGTAGCCCTGATCGACGACGTTCCACACCTTGATCTCACCCGAAAGAATCTTCTTCTTGAGGTCCTCGACCTTGTCGAGGATCGAGGCAGGGATCATGTCGTGAGTGTATTTCATCGGCGAGAGGCCTACGCCGTCGTTCGCCAGACCGAGCGTGATCGTCTTGCCGCCGGGGAACGCGTTGCCGGCGTAGTCCTTCATCACCGTCTCGACCGCGACGTCGGTGCGCTTGATCATGCTGGTGAGCACCGAGCCCGGGGCGAGGGCGTCCTGGTCGGTGTCGACGCCGATGGCGAAGCGTCCCGCGTCTTTCGCCGCCTTGATGACGCCGATTCCCGTTCCGCCGGCCACCTGGTAGACGACATTGGCGCCGGCGTCGAACATCGCCTTCGCCATTTGCAAGCCGACGGCCGGATCGCCGAAATTATTGGAATAGGCGACCTTGACCTCCACCTTCGGATCGATCGCGCGCGCTCCTTGGATGTATCCGACGATGAACTTGTCGATGCCGACCGATTTGGTGCCGCCGATGACGCCGATCACCGGCTTTCCGGTCATGCCCTTGATCTTGGGATCCATCGCGACCATCGTCGCGAGCGCGCCGGCGAGATAGGAGCCCTCCTGCTCCTGAAAGAGAACCGAAGCGACGTTCGAACCCGGCTCGACCTCGTTCAGGATCGCATAACCCGTCTTCGGGTAGTCTTTGGCCACCGCTTTGAGCGCGTCGCCGCTCGAAAATTCGAGGTCGATGATGAGGCCGAATCCGGCATCGGAAGCTCGACGCAGGATGTCGGGCGCCTGGGCGACGATGTCCTTCGATTCGACCGGCTTCCCCTCGAGCTTGTACTCGGCGAGCGCCTTCTTGAACCCAGAGTAGGCGAGGTCGTTATAGGATTTGTCGCCCAGGCCTCCCTGCGCGATGATCAGTGCGACCGGCTTTTCAACCGCGCGCGCCGTCGCGATCGCGCCAAGGCCCAAGGCGAGGGCCGAAAGAGCGCTTATCATTCGAATTCGACGCATGAAGGTTCTCCATTGGCTTCGGGGGGTGGGAGCTTGTCACCGCTTGGGCGGCGTCGCGACGGATTTCGGCGTGATAGGAATAGCGGCGGGCGTCGTAGACGGCGTCCACGACGTCGAGCGGCGCGCCGTCGGAGGCCCTCGTCTCCCGCCGCACCGCCATGACCACGGGCTCATCGAGGATGCCGAGCAGGCGCGCCTCCTCCGCGGTCGCCGGACGGGCGCGCAGCGTCTCGACGCCACGCTCTATCCTCAGTCCGGCCTGGTCGAAGAGACGATAGAGCGAAAAGCCCCGCGCCGCGGCGACGCTCCGGGCCAAGCCGATCCGGCGGGCGATCGCGGCGTCGATCACCGAACGATGGATCGCCGTCGGCTCGCGGTCGACAAGGCGCAGCCGATCCATGCCGATGAGCGCGGCATCGTCCGGGTAGGGCAGGCCCTCGCGCCATTCGACCGGTCCGAATCTCAAGAGCCGGTGCGAGGCCCGCCGCCCTTGCGCTTCGACGGCTTCGGTGAAGCTCGACAGATAGGACGGGGCGCGATGCAGCGACGGCGGCGCAACGAAGCTTCCGAGCCCCTGACGCCGGCAGATCAGCCCTTCGTCGACCAGGATCTCGATCGCGCGGGCGACCGTGAAGCGGCTGACTCCGAATCGCTCGGCGAGCTGCGGCTCGCTATCGATCCTTTCGCCCGCCGACTTGCGCGCGATGTCCGCCCTCAACCAGTCCGCCAGCTGACCGTAGAGCGGTCGTCCGGATTCCCAGACCAGGGCGAAGGCGTTCCGGCGGGGCATGGCGAAATCGGTCGCACAGTTGACTGGACAATTGCTCGCATGAGTTCGGACGGCTGATCAAGCGCCGATTTTCGATGGCGAGCGCTTCGAGTGAGGCAAAGCGGCTGACCGACGCGAGGCTTCCCGGCGGCGCGGAGGCCGGGAGCGTCGAGCTTCGCAAGGGCGCGGAGCGCGGCGAGGTTGTCCAACCAAAGGCGAATGATCGGCGCCGTGGTTCTGTTCGAGCGCTAGATCGGCCGAAGCGTCTGGGTGAGCAGGTAGATCGCGTCCAGCGCCGTGGCGACGACAAGAACCTTCCACAGCAGCCGCGCCCATCGGCGAGGCGTCCGTCGGCCGAAGAGGGCGCGAGCCTCGGCGACGTCGGCCTCGGGTAGCGGAGCGTCCAAGAGCGCCCGAAGCTTATCGAACTCAGTCATGAACCTCTCCGGCCCGGCGAGCCGATGCTACGGCGAGGGCGTGGCCTGGGCAAGCAGATAGAGTGCGAGCGGCAGAGCTTCGGGTCGCGCCGGCCTGGCGTCAAACATCACCGCCGTAACGAGTCGGGGCCTCCTCCCATTGCCTGGAACAATTGCGGCTTTTGCCTGTTTGCGTGATCTGGGCCTTTCCGCCCGGAACGGGGGCGACGATTGCGCGAGGGGCGAGTGCCGTCGATCAAGCCGGCTGACGGCGAAGAAGAGCTGGATCCGATCGATCGGCTGCGTCTGATTTCGACTTGGTCTATCGCGATCCTGGCCATCCTCGGCGTGGGGGCGGCGCTCTATCTCGCCCGGGAGCCGCTCGTTCCGGTCGTGACGGCGTTCGTGGTCGGCGTCATGCTGTCGCCCGCCGCGCAGGCTCTCGAAGAGCACAAGGTGCCGCGGCTCCTTTCCGCGACCTTGATGGTGCTCTTCACCGCGATCTTGATCGGCGTGGTCGTGGCGTTGATCGCCTCGCCCATGGCCGATTTGGCGGGGCGGCTCCCCCAACTCGGCGCCAAGCTTCAGGTCCTTGAGGATTCCTGGCGGCGGCTGGAGCTATCGCTCGGCGTCAATCCCGCGACCTCATCGCCCGTTATCCCGGCGCCCGGTCTAGGTTGGGTACCCACGACCCTGGGCTATCTGACGGTGCCCGTCACGGGGTTTATCTATTTCCTGGTGGTGCTTCTTCTGTTCATTTCCTGGTGGCCCGATCTGCGCCGCCAGCTCGTCATGACCTTCGCGAGCCGCGATTCCAGGCTCAAGGCACTCAAGATCCTCAACGAGGTCGAGGCCAGCCTGGCCGCCTATCTCTTGACCGTGAGCTGCATCAACGTTTGCGTCGGAGCAGCGGGCGGCGCGATAGCATGGCTGACCGGGTTGCCGTTCCCCTTCGGCCTGGGCGCGCTGGCGGCGACGCTCAATTTCATCCCGATCGTTGGGCCCATTCTGATGATCGTCGTGCTGGCGCTGGTTGGACTCGTCACGGCGCCGAGCTTTGGCGCGGGGCTTCTCCCGGCGGCTCTGTTCATGCTGGCGGTTTTTCTCGAGGGCCAGTTCATCACCCCGACCATCATCGGACGACGGCTCGAGATCAACAACCTGGCCGTCATCCTGTCTCTTCTGTTCTGGACATGGATGTGGGGGCCGGTCGGAGCGTTGCTCGCGTCGCCGCTCCTGATCGTCGGACTGATTGTGAGAGAGCATCTGCGTCCAGACGAGCCGAGCTGAGCTGAGCAGCGACGATTTGTGGGATACGGGACGCTAAAAGACGCCGAGCAAGACCAGGATCAGCAGGATGATGAGGATCGTTCCGAGCCCGCCCGCGGGATAGTAACCCCAGCCGGAACTGTAAGGCCAGCTCGGCAGCGCGCCGATGAGCAGGATGATGACAATGATGAGAAGGATAAGGCGCATCGGATTCCCCGACTTTCCGCCCCAAAGCCAGGGCCCGCCACAACGAACGAGAGACGGAAAGTGTTCCCTGTAAAGGCGCCGCCGGCCCGCTCTTCGCGTTCATGGCGTCCATGCGTCGGGTTCGCCGGCGAGATCTCCCGGAATGGCGTCGAGGGGACTTGGATAAGCTCCGGCTCTAGGCGAAGTTCAGGACGATCATCCCGACTGCGGCGAGCGCCATCGCCACGGTCGACAACCATCCCAGGATCTTGAGCGGCAGGCCGATGGCGAACGCGCCCATGACTTTCGGGTTGGCCGCCATCATCATCATGATCGCCATGATCGGAACGGCGACGACGCCGTTGACCACCGCGCACCAGAACAAGGCCTGGATCGGGTCGATTGGGGTGAAATTCAGGACCGCGCCTGCGGCGGTTGCAGCGGCGATCGTGCCATAAAAGGCCTTCGCACGCTTTGGCGCGCGGTCGAGGCCCGTCGGCCAGCGAAAGGCTTCGCAGACGCCGTAGGCCGCCGAGCCTGCAAGGGCGGGCACGGCGAGCAGCCCTGTCCCCACGATGCCGAGGGCGAACAACGTTTCGGCGAACGGGCCTGCGAGCGGCCTCAAGGCGAGTGCGGCCTCGGCCGCGGTGTGGACGCTTTTCGTTCCGGCGACGTTGAGGGTCGCCGCGGCGGTCGCCATGATGGCGAGCGAGACGCCGTTCGAGAAGCCCATGCCGAGGCAGGTATCCATCTCGATTCGCTCGTTTGCGTTCGGCGCCTGCTCCGGCGCCCGCTTCAGCGGCTTTCGCTCCGGCATCGTTTTCGTGTCCTCGACCTCCTGCGACGCCTGCCAGAAGAAGAGGTAGGGGCTGATCGTGGTGCCCAGGATCGCCACGATCGCAGTCAAGTAGTCGGCGCTGAAGGAGACGTGAGGCACAACGAGCCCGAGCGCGAGCGCGCGCCAGTCGACACCGGCGTAGAAGAGCGTGGCCACATAGGCGAACAGCGCCAGCGTCAGCCATTTCAAGACCGTGACGTAACGCCGGTAGGCGAGAAAGATCTGCAGGGCCGCGCAAATCGTCCCAAACGCCAGGACATAGGCGACCTGCGGACCTCCGACGAGAATTCTGACGGCTTCCGCCATCGCCCCGATGTCGGCGCCGAGATTGAGCGTGTTGGCGGCGAGCAGAAGCAGGATGCCCGTGTATACGATCCAGTTCGGATAAAACTTGCGCAGGTTTCCGGCGATTCCCGCGCCGGTCGTACGCCCGATCCTCGCGCTGATGATCTGAATGGCCACCATCAACGGATAAGAAAACAAGAGCGTCCAACCGACAGCATAACCGAGCTGCGCTCCGGTTTGCGTGTAGGTCGCTATTCCGCTGGGGTCGTCGTCGGCGGCCCCGGTAATGAGGCCGGGCCCCAGGATGCCGGCGAGTCTCGACTTCGACGGCTCGACCGCCAAGCGCGCGCCGCCCCTCATTGAATCCGACATCCTGGAGCGCTCCGATCGAAGACAGCGGCGCCTGAACACGCACCGCATCGTCCGTCATAGCGTAGACAGTAAAACGCCCTGCCCCGTTCCAGGCAGGGCGTCTCGGCGCGCGCCCGCAAAACCCGCAGCCGATGCTTCGCGACGTTACTGGCGGGCCCACCAGGCGTCGACCTGCTCCTTCACCTTGTCCTTCTGGATTCCGTAGCGCTCCTGAATCCTGCCTTCCAACTGCTCGCGGCGGCCGGCGATCGCATCGAGATCGTCGTCAGTCAGCTTGCCCCATTGTTCCTTGACCTTGCCCTTCATCTGCTTCCAGTTTCCTTCCAACCGGTTCCAGTCCATAGCAACATCTCCATGTTTGCACGCTTGTCAAAAGAAGGTTCGAGACGATCGCTGTTCCTTCGGCGACGGGACAGAAACCGCCGGGAAGCGGAAACGTGCTTCGCGAAAACTCGAAGGCCGCTTCAAGGTTCCTTGGGGCCCGCCGTGCGTCTCGCGAGGGCGATCTCGCGACATCCGCCCGCACATTCAGCAAAGGGGGTCAATCAGCGCCAGGCCGCTTTCGGAATCGTGGCGCTTGCGGAGATGGGCCGGACTTTCGGTCAACACGACCTCCAGCGTCGGCCGCACGTAGCCCTCCAAGAGGTGACCGGCGACGGCGGTCCCGTCCCGCCGCCCGAGCACTGCATGGATATGCAGCGCCGGCGCGCCCCCTTGCCCCTGAGCCACGTCGCCCACGAGCGAAGCCACTTCGACCTGCTCCTCGATCGGGTTGCGGCGATAGTCCTTCCGCTCCCACTCGAAGTAGCCGAGGACCGCGCGTCGGAATGCGCCGATCGCAGTGAACTGGGAGGCGTTGAGCCGCTCGCGCTGCGCGAACTCCGTAAGACAGGCCAACACTTCGTCGTCCGTCTCGAGCACGATCGAAAACGTCCGTTGTCCTCCGGCTTCATGGAGGAGTCTCGCGCGCATCGCCTGTCTCCGTCATATGGCGGCGCGTGTCGATCGGCCGCCGACAAAAAAGCGGCGCGCGATCAGTTCGCTGTCGCGCGCCGGAATCCGGAAAAAGCCAGCCCTCGTGGGAGGACGAAAGTCGAGCGGCGGCTGCGCCGGAAATGTTCGGCTCAGGCGGGTCCGCCTGGGCCAGAGTCGCCTCATGCAGCAGTCACGGAGTCCCGCATGGGTTCAGCCGCGTGCCGGCCATCGCCTGCGTGCCGCCGGCCATGGCGGTCGCTCCGCCGGTGTTGATGACGTCGACGACCTGGCGGCTCGAGGGCTGGACGATGGCGATCTCGTCGTTCACCACGACGTAATCATAGCCGCGGAATTCGGGGACGATATCGACAACGTCCGCCGGCAGCGGCATCACATTGACGTTGCCGGGCAGCGCCATGCCGACATTGAGGGCAACGTTGACGTTCTCTGACCTGCCGCTTGCGAGCAGCGTATCGGAGAGCCGCGCCGCCTTTTCGTTCGTGATGTGGGTGTTGCCGGTGACGTGGACCCGCTGCGGGTTCACGCGGCCGCGCTCGCCTTGCGCGGTGGCGGCGCCCTTTTGGGTTCCAGTCGCCTGCTCATTGCGCTCTGTCCCTGCGGCGCCCTTTTGGGTCCCAGTCGCCTGCTCATTGCGCTCTTTCCCTGCCGCGCCCTTTTCGGTTCCGGTCGCCTGCTCATTGCGCTGTGTCGCTGCGGCGCCCTTCTCTGTCTGCGCGGGCTGGTTGGCTTGCCCGGTCTCGCTGTTCGTCTTGGGCCGCTCGGTCTGCGCCTTGTTCATGCGCTCTGCGCCGGGCTGCTGGCCCTGCGCGGCTTTGTTTTCCATGCCGGGTTTCTCACCGGGCTGCTGGCCCATGCGCTCTTGACCCTGCGTCTGCATGCCCTGCGTACGCTCGCCCTTTTCCATCTGGCCTTGGGCCTGACCGTGGTGCGTCTGGCCCTTCTCCATCTGCTGGGTCGCCGCTCCCTGCTGGCCGGGCTGCTTCTCCTGCGCCGCGGCGTATCCCGTTGCGGCGGCGGTCGCGAGGGCCGCGGCAGCCACCGTCCCAATCCATGTTCTTCTCATGATGTTCTCCAAAGCATCGGCGCGGGGGAGGTCCCCTCGCAAAGCCCCCGTAGAACCTGCGGCATGGGCGGATGTTCCGGGCCGGAGGCAAAACCATAAGCCCATTCCGTCACGTTTCGGAGGAGCCTGACATCCGCCTCGCGAAACGCCGAGAAGCAAGGCCGATTGCATCGCAGTAACGCATGGAGAGATGGGCGTTCCGGAGAAGGAAGCTGAGCGGACAGCGTTGGCCACCGTCAACAAGGACGATTGGCAGCGGAAAAAATCGGTTGTGTCCTCTCCCTACCGCCAAAAGCCGCCCTGCCGCTCGAAGGCGGCCCATTGCTTATCGAGCTTCCGCATCGCCTGGGCGCTTGCGTTTTTGCGGCTGGCGGCGAGCGCGCCGATCGGGACGCCTAGCTCGAGACGGCCGCCTCGAGCGAGCTCTTCGGCAAGCCGTATGGCAGTCGCGCCGTCGTTGATGACGCCGAGACTCTTCTGCAGCGCCTTGAGGCGCTTGACGAAGCGCTTGGCGTCTTTCTTGGGATAGAGCGACGCGAGGAACTCGACCGCGTAACGCAGCTTCTTCGCCGACTTGCGTAACGGATGGAGCGTCTCGGGCGAAGCGCCGGGCCCGAGCGCGCGGCCGCGCTTTTGCACTTTACTGCTCAGCCGATCGACAAGCGCTGGCGCAATTCTCGAGAGCCTCCGGTCGAGACGCCGGTCTCCGAGCAAGGTCCTTTGTTCGCGGCCGGCCTCTGTCCACGCAGCAAGCCCGAGGATGAGAGCAGTGAATGACGGGGAGCGGATCTCCCGCGTGCATGCGGCGTCGGCCTCATGTCGGCGGGCCTCCGCCGCGTCACGAATCAGTTCGCCCAATTGTGTATTCTCGGTCCCATCGAAGGCGGCGGGCAATATGTCCGCGCAAAAGACGTCCCAGTCGCGCGCCTCGCCGATCGCGCGTCCGAGTCGCTTCAGTTCGTCCTGAAAGAGAGAGAGGGCGTGCGGTTCGAGCCGAGGCTCGAACAACATGAGCGCCGAGCGCACGCGCCTGATGGCGACCCGGACCTGATGGATACCCTCTCTGTCGCCGGCCAGCGCGGCGGCTCGGTTCAACAGAAGGTGGCCGAGCGCGCCGGCGATCACATGGTTCAGGCCGTCGGTCGCGCGAACTTTCGGGTCGAGGATCGAAGGCTTGGGCTTCTCGGCTTGGGGAGGGCTCCCGTCCTTGAGACGATAGCCGCGGGCCGCCTTGCTTTCGACCTCGACAGAGAGCGGGGTCGCCGCGTGCAGGGCGAGCGCCAGCCGAAAGAGCGCGCCGGGGGCGCCCTTGCGAAGCTCGAGTTCGAGTTCGTGGATGGGCTCGCTTGAGTCGCCGGCTTCGATCGAGCCGGCGTCGAGCGCGGCCTCGATCACGGCGCCATCCCACTCCACGATGCGCTTGGTCCGGACGATGTCGGTGACGACGACCGGCTCGAGGCTCCTGTCGATTTCGGACGCAAGGGCCTCGGCGACAGGCGTGCCGGCTACGAGGCCGAGATCGGGCGTTTCCTGCGCGACCGGCCATTCCCATTCGCCGCGCGCCATCGCGGCGCCGCCGTCCCCGTCGGCCTTGACGGCCTGAATGCGTTCTTTTCCCGCGCGGCGGACCCTTAGGCTCAAACCCCGTCTCGCAAGGTCATGCCGAGGCGTGTCGAAATAGGTGGTGACGATATGCTCGGACGTGGGCTCGCTCGCTCGCGGCGGTTGGAACGCTGCATGCTTGGCAAGGCGTCGTTCTCCGGCAGGCGAAACAGCGAGCTTCAACTCAGTCTCGAGCGGCGGCGAATTCGGCAAGGGTCAGCTCCTCCTCCGGATCGAAGCGAACACGCCTCAGCGCAGCTTTATCGGCAAGCGCGCATCGCGCCGAACTTATTTCTTCCCGTTCTTCCCGCCGGGCAGGATCGAGCTCAGCACCTGGCGCGCGGCGCCTTTGAGCACGGCCCCCTCGTTCGGGTCGCCTTTGATCAGCGTTTCGCTGAATTTCTTCGCCTGCTCGAGCGTGATGTGCGGGGGCAACGGCGGCACTTCGGGGTCGGTCTTGACCTCGAGCACGACCGGTCGGTCGGCCGCCAACGCCTCGTCCCATGCCGCGCCCAACTTCTCCGGCTTGTCGACGTAGATGCCTTTGAGGCCGATCAGCTCCCCGAAACGATGATAGGGGACATTGGGGATGCTTTGCGACGCATTGAACTTGGGATCGCCCTCCATCACCCGCTGCTCCCAGGTCACCTGGTTGAGATCCTCGTTGTTGAACACGCACACGATCCAGCGCTTGTCGGCCCAGTTGCGCCAATATTTGGCGACGGTGATGAGCTCGGCCATGTTGTTCATCTGCATGGCGCCGTCGCCGACGAGCGCGATGACCGGCCGTTCAGGATGCGCGTATTTGGCGGCGATCGCATAGGGGACGGCCGCGCCCATCGATGCGAGGCCGCCCGACAATGAGGCCATCATGCCGCGCCGCATCTTGAGGTCTCGGGCGTACCAGTTGGCGCAGGAGCCCGAGTCGCTCGTGACGATCGCGCCGTCAGGCAGGCGCGGCGACAGCTCCCAGGTCACGCGCTGCGGATTGACCGGATTGGCGGGTTGCATGGCGCGCTCCTCGAGCGTGCTCCACCATTCTTTCACTTCGCTCTCGATCCCATCACGCCAAGCGCCGTTGGTCTTCTGCTTGATCAGCGGCATCAACGCCCTCAAGGTCTCCTTAGCGTCGCCGACCAGATTGACCTCCATCGGATAGCGAAGCGACAGCATTTCGGGCTCGATGTCGATCTGCACGCCGCGCGCCTGGCCCTCTTCGGGTAGGAACTCCGAATAGGGGAAGCCAGAGCCAACCATCAGCAGCGTGTCGCACTCGGTCATCAGGCGCCAGCTCGGCTTCGTGCCGAGAAGCCCGATCGACCCGGTGACATAGGGAAGATCGTCCGGAAGGGCGGCCTTGCCAAGCAGCGCTTTGGCGACTCCTGCCCGCAGCTTCTCCGCGACGGCGATCACTTCATCAGTCGCGCCGAGGGCGCCCGCGCCGACCAGGATCGCCACCTTTTTGCCGGCGTTCAAGACGTCGGCGGCGCGGCGAAGATCGGGGTCGAACGGCATCGTCCTGGGTTTGGCGAAGCCCACGCCAGAATGCACCGTCCCATGCTTGCGTGGCGGGTTCTCGTAAGTCGCCTCCTGGAGATCGTTCGGCAGCACCACGGCCGTGACACGGTGTCTGGCGAGCGCGATGCGGACGGCTCGGTCGATCAGATGGCGCACCTGCGGGGCCGTAGCCGCCTGCTGCACGAACGCGCCCGCCACGTCCTTGTACATGCTGACGAGGTCGACCTCCTGCTGGTAGTGACCGCCCAGGGCATTGCGCGCCTGTTGCCCGGCGATGGCGAGCACCGGCATGTGATCGAGCCGGGCGTCGTAGAGTCCGGTGATGAGATGCGAAGCGCCGGGCCCGGAGGTCGCGAGGCAGACGCCGAGCTCGCCGGAGAATTTGGCGTAGGCGCTCGCCATGAAGGCGGCCATCTCCTCGTGGCGAACCTGGACGAACTCGATCTTGCCGTCGGCCCGGCTGAGCGCCTCGATCACCCCGTTGATGCCGTCCCCGGGGTAACCGAAGATCTTGCGCACGCCCCAGGCGTGCAGGCGCTCGACGACGAAATCTCCAACGGTCTGGCTCATGCTCGGCTCCTCCGTG
>DASRSL010000159.1:0-3719 GCA_035656495.1 Roseiarcus sp. | reverse complement strand
GGCGGCGAGCTGGCGCAACGGGGCGCCTTGTTCCTCATCCTGCACGCCGTCGCCGCGTTCGGCATCGCGGCGCACGCGCGGATCAAGCCGGCGCCCGCGCTTCTCGCCGCGGGCTTCGTCATGGAAGCCGGCGCGTCGCTGTTTGCGGCCGATCTCGCCTATCACGCTTTCGCGGGCGCGCGGCTCTTCCCCTTCGCCGCTCCGATCGGCGGCACGACGATGCTGCTGTCGTGGCTCGCGCTGGCGGTGATTTTCGCCGCGGCGGCGAGGAAGACGCCGTGAGGCGCGGACGGCCGCGGAGACTTCGGGCGGCGGCGCGCCCCGGGCTTCCGCATTTGAGGGTGACTGTCGAACCTGACGCGGAGTCAATCTGCTCAATAGGATAGGCGCCAAAAACCGCAACTCTTGGCCTGTTTTCCGGCCGCGAATATTAAAGCGATACATCAAGTAAAGCAGATAACTAATTCATAGATAGCGATGACTCCGGCTACACCGGTCAGCCGGCGCCCCGCTCACGCGGCGTCGGGCGAGGGAAAGCGCTCCACCTCGATCGACTCTGCGCGCCGCCGCGCCTGCCAGAGATCGTATGTCAATTGGTTCCGCAGCCAGGACTCCGCCGGACCCCACCCCGCCTTCTCGAGCCGGATCGCCATCTCTGGGGAAATCCCGTTGTGGCCGTTCAAGACTTCCGATAGCGACCCGCGGGAGACGCCGAGTCCCTTCGCCGCCGCCGTGACCGTCAGGCTTAACGGCTTGAGACACTCCTCGCGAAGGATTTCGCCAGGATGCGGCGGGTCGTACATTTGCATGACCAATAGCCTGGTCTCCCTAATGATAGTCCTCAAGGTCGCTGGCGAACCGGTTGTTACAGCCTCTAACAAAATTCCCCATGATACACTCGCTTGACTAGCAATTCTTCTGGCATAGGGCGTTGTTTAAGTCAAGATCCCAACCGCACCGGGTGGCGCCGCAGCCGCGCGGGTTGCCGCCTCGGCCAGGCGCGTGCGGGCGTCGCGAACCGGCCGGCCGCCTCTAGTCCCGCACGAACGCCATCCGGTCCACATCCACGAGGCCCTTGTCGGTGATCTTCAGGTGCGGGATCACCGGCAGCGGCAGGAAGGCGACCTGGAGGAAGGGTTCGGCGAGCGTCACGCCGAGGCCCTTGGCGGCGGCGCGCAGGGGGATCAGCCTTTCGCGCACCTCCTCGAAGCTCGCAAGGCTCATGAGCCCGGCGACCGGGAGCGGCAGCTCGGCGACGATCCTGCCGCCTTCCGCCACCGCGAAGCCGCCCTCGATCTCGCGCAGGCGATTGGCGGCGGCGGCCATGTCGCTCTCGTTCGCGCCGACCACGCAGAGGTTGTGGCTGTCATGGCCGACGGAGGAGGCGATCGCGCCGCGCTTCATCCCGAAGCCCTTCACGAAGGCGGTCGCCATGTTGTCGTTGACCCCGTGCCGCGCCACCACCGACACCTTGACCGCGTCCTGATCGAGATCGACCCCGCGCTCGCCGTTGCGGAACGGCAGCGTCACGGCGATGCGCTCGGTGATGATCTTGCCGGGGATGACGCCGATCGCCTGGGTCGAGGGTCCCTGTCCTCTTGCCGCGAAGTCGCCCGCCTCGACCCGCCGGGCCTTCACGCTTTCGCGCCCAACGACGGCGAGCGCGCCGCGCGCGGCAAACAGCGCATCGTCGACCACGCGTCCGGCCGAAAGGACGGTCGACACGGCGCAGCCTTCGAGATCGTCGACGACGACGAGGTCGGCCCGCCAGCCCGGCGCGACGAGGCCGCGGTCGCGAAGCCCGAAAATGCGCGCGGCCGAGATCGTCGCGGCGCGATAGGCGGCGAGCGGCGGCGCGCCGAGGCGGATCGCCGTGCGGATGAGGAAATCGAGATGGCCCTCCTCGGCGATGTCGAGCGGATTGCGGTCGTCGGTGCAGAAGGCGATGAAGGGCGAGTTGCGCTCGGTAATGATGGGCTGAAGCGCGTGGAGGTCCTTGCACACCGAGCCCTCGCGGATCAGCACCGCCATGCCCTTGATCAGCTTCTCGCGCGCCTCGGGCAGGTTGGTCGCCTCGTGGTCGGTGCGGATGCCGGCGCTGAGATAGCCGTTGAGCGCATAGCCGCCGAGCAACGGGCTGTGCCCGTCGATCGGCCGGGTCTGGAAGGCGGCGAGCTTGGCGAGGCAGGCCGGGTCGCGGGCCAAAACGCCCGGAAAATTCATGAATTCGGCGAGGCCGAGGACCTTCGGGTGATCGGCGAGCTCGAGGAGGTCGCCGACCTCGAGCCGCGCGCCCGACGTCTCGAGACTGGTCGCCGGCACGCAGCTCGAGAGCTGGATGCGCAGGTCCATCGCGGTCGCCGTCGCGCCGTCGAGGAAGTAGCGCAAGCCCGCCTGGCCCAGCACGTTGCCGATCTCATGGGGGTCGCAGATCGCCGTCGTCACCCCGTGACGCAAGACGCAGCGGTCGAACTCGAGCGGCGTGACGAGCGAAGACTCGACATGGCAATGCGTGTCGATGAAGCCCGGGACGACGATCTTTCCCCTGACGTCGATCTCGCGCGCGCCGGAATATTCGCCCATCGTGCCGACGATGCGGTCGCCGCAAACGGCGACATCGCTGTTAACGAGCTCGCCACTCACGAGATCGAAGATCCGCCCGCCCTTGAGCACGAGGTCGGCGCGTGCGAGCCCCTGGCCCTGCTCGATCGCGCGCTTGAGGTAGGCGATGGCGTCGCTCATGACGGGCTCCCCGGCGAGACGGCCGGCATTGTTTCAGCCTTGGCCGAGCGGCTCAAGGAGGAAGTCGCCTCCGGCGCGACCGGCGCCCCTTGTCCATCCGGGGGCCGGTCCTGGCTGTCTCTTCGAGCGCGTCCGGTCGGTCAGGCTCCGGGCGGCCGGAACCTGACGGTCTTTGCGACCGCCGCGTCCATCTCTTCCGGCGTCATCAGCAAGATCATTCGGCTCGCCACCGTCCCGGTCTCAGCGGCCTTGACGGCAATCGCGGCCGCCGCCGCGCTGTCCGGCAGATCGAGGACGATGAAAAAATCATCGGCGCCGAACGCAAAATAAACGGCTTCGACCTTGCCGCCGACGCTCTCGGCAGCTTGCGCGATTGCCGCGCGGCGCCCTGTTCCCCCTTCTTTCGCCAGTCCTTTTGCTCCCTCGGGCGTGTAGCTCCCGACCACCATGAACTTGGGCATGACCATCTCCTCCGGTTCACCGACAGCGGCACAGCGGCTGTCGGTTCGTTCCCATCTTCGCCGAGCCCGGCCGCCCCGACAAGCGTGCGCAGAATGGGGCACGCTACCCGTCTTCGCGCCATCCGCCTTCCAGAGGCCGACATCGGGGCCCGGAGGGTCAGAGGAGGTCCCGATTGAGTGGAACCCGTGTCGATCGGCTGGAAGAGCCTGCCCCGAGCTTGCGAGGGGTCATCGCTTTGGGCCATGACAGCTGGCCCCCCGAACACGACCCCGATATGTTCTTTTCCTGAGATCGTGCGCTCGGGCTTCAAATCCAGGCGCCGCCGGCGGACCCTTCCATTTCTTCGCAAAGCCTCAGAATCTTTCCAAAACCTTCTGGCAGGGCTTCAGAAAGTTTTCAAAAGCGTCAATTACTTTCAGATTCTTGCCAAAAATTCTCAGAGGCAACTTAGACTTATCAATGGCTTACGGATGAAAACCTGAAAGCCACTTATCGCTTAAAGAAGCTTTTCGTGT
>DASRSL010000158.1:0-3965 GCA_035656495.1 Roseiarcus sp. | reverse complement strand
CGTGCGCTAAGAAGGGCTTTGGCTTTGACCGGGCGCCGCGGCGGCGCCTAAAAGCGGCTCTTCGAGGCAAACGATTCGAGAGCCATGAAACCCATCGCCGAACGCATCGCCGAGGAGCTGAACGTCAAGACAGGCCAAGTCGCCGCCGCGATCGGGCTCCTCGACGAAGGCTCGACCGTTCCCTTCATTGCGCGCTACCGCAAGGAAGCGACCGGAGCGCTCGACGACACTGAGCTGCGCGCGCTCGAGGCTCGCCTCGCCTACCTGCGCGAGCTGGAAGACCGACGCAGGACGATCCTCGAATCGATCCGCGAGCAGGGCAGGCTCGACGCCGCGCTCGAGGCTGAGATCAATGAGGCCGACACCAAGGCGCGGCTCGAGGACATCTATCTGCCGTTCAAGCCGAAACGCCGGACCAAGGCGCAGATCGCGCGCGAGAACGGTCTCGAGCCGCTGGCCCACTCGCTTCTCGCCCGCCCCGAACTCGAGCCGCTCGCGCAGGCGGAGTTTTATGTGAAGCCGGACGCGATCAAGACCACGCAGGAGGCGCTCGACGGCGCTCGGGCGATTCTCGTCGAGCGCTTCGCCGAGGACGCCGAGCTCATCGGGCGGCTGCGCGAGGATTTCTGGAAGGGCGGCCGGATCGTCTCGAAAGTGAGGCAGGACAAGGAGGCGGCGGGGGCCAAGTTCGCCGACTATTTCGACTTCTTCGAGCCGCTCGTGAAGATCCCGTCGCATCGGGCGCTCGCGCTCATGCGCGGCGAGCGGGAGGAGGTTCTCGATCTTAAGCTCGTTCCTGATCCCGCAGCGGATCCAGCCAGCCGCGCCCTCGGCCCCTTTGAGCTCGCGATCGCCCGTCGTTTCGGCATCGCCGACCGCGGGCGGCCGGGCGACCGGTGGCTTCTCGACGCGACGCGCTGGGCGTGGCGGACGAAGATCGAGACGCAGCTCGCCGTCGACATGCGCATGCGCATCTGGACGCAGGCCGAGGATGAGGCGGTCAAAGTGTTCGCCACCAACCTGCGCGACCTCTTGCTCGCCGCGCCGGCAGGCGGCCGGCCGACGATCGGGCTCGATCCGGGCTTCCGCACTGGAGTCAAGGTCGCGGTCGTCGATGCGACCGGCAAGATCGTCGAAACGACGGCGATCTATCCGCATGAGCCGCAGCGCAAGTGGGATGCGAGCATCGCCGTTCTCGCGTCGCTCGCCGCGCGTCACAAGGCCGAGCTGGTCGCGATCGGCAACGGGACGGCCTCGCGCGAGACGGACCGGCTCGCCGCCGATCTCATCGCCCGCCACCCGGAACTCAAGCTCGTCAAGGCGACCGTGTCGGAAGCGGGCGCGTCGGTCTACTCGGCCTCGGCCTATGCAGCGCAGGAACTGCCCGAGCTGGACGTGACCCTGCGCGGAGCGGCCTCGATCGCCCGGCGCTTGCAGGACCCGCTCGCCGAGCTCGTCAAGATCGACCCGAAGTCGATCGGGGTCGGCCAGTACCAGCACGACCTCTCCGAGCAGAAGCTCGGCCGCTCGCTCGACGCGGTCGTGGAAGACTGCGTCAACGCGGTCGGCGTCGACGTCAACACCGCGTCCGCCAAGCTCTTGGCGCGCGTCTCGGGCGTCGGCGAAGCGCTGGCGCAGGCGATCGTCGTCCATCGCGAGACGCATGGGCCTTTCCGCAACCGGGCGGCGCTGAAGGAGGTGCCGCGTCTCGGCGCCAGGGCCTTCGAGCTCAGCGCCGGCTTCCTTCGCATCAACCACGGCGACCAGCCGCTCGACCGCTCGGGCGTCCATCCGGAAGCCTATCCCGTGGTGCGCCGCATTCTCGAGAGGCTCGGCGCCGACATTTTTGCCGTGATCGGCAACGCGCAGGCGCTTCGAGGCCTGAGGGCCGCCGACTTCGCCGATGCGCGGTTCGGCGTCCCGACGGTCGCCGACATCTTGAAGGAGCTCGAGAAGCCCGGCCGCGACCCGCGGCCCGCCTTCCGGACGGCGACGTTCAAGGAGGGGATCGACTCGATCACGGACCTGAAGCCCGGCATGGTCCTGGAAGGCGTCGTGACCAATGTCGCGGCCTTCGGGGCCTTCGTCGACGTCGGCGTCCACCAGGACGGGCTCGTCCATGTCTCGGCGATGGCGAACACGTTCGTGAAAGACCCGCGCGCGGCAGCCAGGCCCGGCGACGTCGTCAAGGTGAAGGTGTTGAGCGTCGACGTCCCGCGCAAGCGCATTTCGCTGACCATGCGGCTCGGCGACCCAGAAGGCGCGGCCGAGCCCGCCCGCGGCGGCCGCGCCGACGCGAAGACGGTACGGGCGGCCAACGCCAAGACTGATCGGCCCGCTCCCGGCGGAGGAGCGCTCGCGGAGGCTCTGCGGCGGGCGGCGGAGAAGAGCGCCAAGCCGTAGGCCCTCCTTCCGGCGGCCCCGCGAGGGCGCGTCAGACGGGCGGCAAGGTTTGGCGGCGATCGAATGTTTTCAGGACGTTGAGCGCCAAAAGTTGTCGCGCTGTACCCTGAGCCAAGTCGCGCCCACACGCGACCGGCCGACGCCGTTTGCGACCCGAAGCCAAAGGACTCCAAGCCGAGCCAAAGCCAAACCAAGCCGGACCAAGAATTCGGACTTGGATTCTCTTGGATTTTTTTGGATTTTTTCGTCCGAATCGGGACTTTTCAATGGGTTACGCGCAGTCCAACCAGAAAATCTCCCAGGCTGGTCTCGTTGGGCGGATGGCCGCGGGCGGGCCGCTCCTCGGAGTGATGCTCAAAGTCCGGTCCCGTGTTTTGCCCTATGGTTGGACATAACATGAACAAAACAGGCAGGCAAGGAAAAGTTTGAGGTACCGGCTTGCGCGTGCTCAGCGCGTCCGGGGCGGCGTTGCGCGCCCCGTCCGGGCGGCGTTGCGCGCCTATATCGATACTGATATAAGTTTGTCGTGACTGGGCGCCCGCTGAAGCCGATCGTGTTCTGGGGGCGACGCGCTCGATACGATCCGCGCGTTTCCAGAGGGCGCGCGCAAGGAGGCGGAGGTGCAATTGCACAAGGTTCAGCAGGGCCTGGAGCCGAGCGATTGGAAGCCGATGCGAACGATCGGACCAAGCGTCGCCGAGATCAGGATACGCGACGAGGCCGGCGCCTTTCGCGTGATCGACCTCGCGAGACGGGAGGATGCAATTTACGTTCTCCACGCCTTTCAAAAGAAGACGCAGCAAACGGCGCCGCTCGCGCTCGCCCTCGCCGCTCAGCGGTTGAAGCAGGTCGGGTAAAGGCGGGAGGAAATCTGACGATGGAGCGGCAGACCTTTGCAAATGTGTGGGACGCACTGGAAGACACGCAGGCGGAAGCCGCGAACATGACCATGCGGTCCGACCTCATGATTGCGATCGGCGAACGCGTGAAGAACTGGGGC
Source organism: Roseiarcus sp. (assembly GCA_035656495.1). Classification (GTDB taxonomy): domain Bacteria; phylum Pseudomonadota; class Alphaproteobacteria; order Rhizobiales; family Beijerinckiaceae; genus Roseiarcus. The sequence continues at coordinate 562 of DASRSL010000158.1, read as the reverse complement.
GCGACGCAAGTCGAGGCGGCGGCCCGGCTTGGCGTGACGCAGCCGCGCCTCAACGATCTCTTGCGCGGACGCATTCAGAATTTCAGCCTCGACGCGCTGGTCGATCTCGCGGCGAAGGCCGGATTGAGGGTGCGCCTCGATATCGCGGCGTGAGCCGGGACCAACGCCGACTATTCCCCTTCGGCGCGACGGCGGCGGCTCATGTCCTCCAATCGTCTCATGTAGGCCTCCGCGCTTTCCGCGGCCGCCTCGGCCTCGATAATCACGCCTCGCGGCCTAGCATGTCGGACGGCAAACTGCCGGCGTGCGACGGCCGGCGGTGCAAGTCGAATCGCATCCTTATCTCCCGGAATGGGAAATGCTCGACTTCTGTCGGGAGCAGGGCATTGTCCTCCAGGCGTTTGCTGCGTTGGGACATGCTTTGGAGCCAAAACTGCTCGATGACCCGGTCATGACGGCCATCGCGTGGCGCGTGAACAAGACGCCGGCCCAGGTGGCGCTGGCCTGGGCTGTACAGCGCGGCACGGCCTTCCTGACCACCTCGACTACGCCTCGCCGCATC
>DASRSL010000157.1:0-1557 GCA_035656495.1 Roseiarcus sp. | reverse complement strand
GCCGATCACGGTTCTGCTCGGCGAGCAGAACGTGACGTTCGCCCTGCCCCACGCCGATCGCGTCTACGTCCTCGAACACGGCCGGATCGTATGGGAGGGCGACCCCAGCCGCTTCGCCGGCGAAGTCGGCGAGCGGTATCTTTAAGGCCCCTCTCCCGCTCGGCTGGGCCGGCGGGAACAGCGCCGCCGCGTTCGCGGGCCGAGTCAGAAGGGGCCGGGTGATTGGCCGCTAGGCTTCGCTTCAGGCTCGCTCGTGCGACTTCAAACCACAATGAGCGCCTCCAATTTCTCGCGGACCGCCTGCGCGGTCGGTTCGGAAATCCTGTGTCCGGCGGAGCGAATCGTCCGTGCGTGCATGTCGACGCTGCGGATGTGGCTCAGCAGAATTTCGCCTTTGATCAGCGAACTGTCAGGGAGAACGACACTCGTCGGGAACGGGCGGACTTTGCTCGTGATGGGGCACAGGATCACGAAACCGGTGTTGCGCGCGAACTCGGCAGGCGAAACCACCAGCGCGGGCCGCCGTCCCGCCTGTTCGCGGCCGAGCGTGAGGTCGAAATCGGTCCACACGAGATCGCCGGCGTCAGGCCAATACGGCGCTTGACTCATTCCTCGACGACTTCGCGGCCCGCGTCCGGACCCCACACGTCCGTTCCGGCGTAGAGTTCGCGCCATTCTTCCGTGGTCTTGCCGGCGAACATCTTCTCCAGCGCGCTCGACGGCGCCCGGCGGATGATGATTTCGCCGCGCCGGCCGATAATCTCGATCTTCTGGCCAACCCCAAAGCCTGTAGCCTCGGCGACCTCCGCGGGCAAGCGAACGGCGAGGCTCCTGCCCCAACGGCCTAGGGTCACGCGGGTCATGATGCAGCCTCTCCGATCGATCGCTGCGATATTCCTAGCATATCCCTTTGCCTAAGTCGAGCGTCGACGCGCTTCCCTAGAGCTTCCCTCCCCTGCATCCCAAGAGAGGCTTTCGTGATTTTTCGACGCGGCGCCTCCGGGTGCCCGGCCTAGAGGCCCAGCGCGCGGCGCCGGGAGTTCTTGAAGGCGATCATCGCGAGCGGGTGAGGCGCTCTACGCCTGGCGCCCCTAAGCGCCGCGCATTGACCTTTCCCCGCGTGGCGGCGAAGCTCGCCCATGATCCGCGGCTTTTTTCTCCTGCTCGCATGCCAGCTCGTCGGCGAGGTTTTCGCACGCGGTCTCGGGCTGCCTGCGCCCGGGCCCGTAATCGGACTGGCGTTGCTGACGCTGGGATTGGCCGCATGGACCCGCCGGCGGCCGATGAGCGACGACCAAATAGCGGCGAGCGACGTCGGGCGCGCGGCGACCGGCCTGCTCGGCTCGCTGTCGCTGCTGTTCGTGCCGGCGGGCGTCGGCGTCGTGCAATACCTCGGGCTTTTGAGCGAGCACTGGATCGCGCTGGCGGCCTCGGTCGTCGTCTCGACAATTGCGACGCTGCTGGCGACGGTCGGCGTCTTCCTCCTCGTCAAGCGGAGGCTCGCGGCGTGAACCCTTTCCGCCTCTGGGTCTATCTGCAGACGGCGCCGCTGTTCTG
>DASRSL010000156.1:0-3642 GCA_035656495.1 Roseiarcus sp. | reverse complement strand
GGCGAGCAGGTCGAAGATCTCGTCCGCCTTGGCCTTGGCGAGGCCGCGCTCGACCGCCCCGTTGACGAAGCGGGCGCGCTGCGCGTCCATTTCCTGCTTGATCTTCTTGCCCATCGCGCGGCGCAGCATGTCGGCTTCGCCAAGCGAATAGCCGGACAGGACCTGCGCGATCTGCATCACCTGCTCCTGATAGATGATGACGCCGAAGGTTTCGCGCAGCACCGGCTCGATCATTGGATGGATCATGTCCGGCTTCTCGCGGCCGAGCTTGCGGGCGCAATAGGTCGGGATGTTGGCCATGGGGCCCGGGCGATAGAGCGCGTTGATGGCGACAATGTCCTCGAAGCGGTCGGCGCGCATCTCGACCAGCGCCTTGCGCATGCCGGCGCTTTCCAGCTGGAACAGGCCGACCGTCTCTCCGCGCCGCAGCATCTCGTAAGTGTTCGCGTCATCGAGGGGAATTCGGCTCAGATCGACGCTCAAGCCGCGCAGCGCCACAAGATCGATCGCGCGCTTGAGCACGGTCAGCGTCTTCAAGCCCAAAAAGTCGAATTTGACGAGGCCCGCCGGCTCGACCCACTTCATGTTGAACTGGGTCGCCGGCATCGCCGCTTTCGGATCGCGATAGAGCGGCACCAGATCGGTCAGCGGACGGTCGCCGATGACGACGCCCGCGGCATGGGTCGAGGCGTTGGAATAGAGACCCTCGAGCCGCTCGGCGATCGCGAGCATCCTCCCGACCCGCTCGTCGGCCTGGGCGGCCTCCTGCAGGCGCGCTTCGTCAGCGACCGCCTGCCTCAGGGTGACCGGATGAGCCGGGTTCATCGGAACGAGCTTGGCGAGCTTGTCGACCTGGCCGAGCGGCATTTCGAGGACGCGCCCGACATTGCGCATGACGCCGCGGGCGAGAAACGAGCCGAAGGTGATGATCTGCGCCACCCGGTCGGCGCCGTAGCGGTCGCGCACATAGGCGATCACCTCGTCGCGCCGGTCCTGGCAGAAGTCGATGTCGAAGTCCGGCATCGACACGCGCTCGGGATTGAGGAAGCGCTCGAACAGGAGGCCGAAGCGCATCGGGTCGAGATCGGTAATGGTGAGCGCCCAGGCGACCAGCGAGCCTGCGCCGGAGCCGCGCCCGGGACCGACGGGAATGCCGTGCGCCTTTGCCCATTTGATGAAGTCGGCGACGATGAGGAAATAGCCGGGGAACTTCATCTTGACGATGACGTCGAGCTCGAAGGTGAGGCGTTCGTCATATTGCTCCCGGGCGTAGCCCGGCGCGAGCCCGTGATGGACGAGACGGGCCTCGAGCCCCTCGCGCGCCTGGCGGCGCAGCTCCTCGTCTTCGTCGACGGCCTCCCCGCCGGGGATCGAGAAGCGCGGCAGGATGGGTTTTCTGGTCGGCGGCCGGTAGGCGCAGCGCATGGCGATCTCGACGCTGGCTTCGGTCGCCTCTGGCAAGTCGGCGAACAGCTCGGTCATCTCCGCGCGCGTTCTGAACCGGTGCTCGGGCGACAGGCGCCGGCGATCGGGCGTCGAAAGGAGCGCCCCCTCGGCCACGCAGAGCAGGGCGTCATGCGCCTCGTAGTCGGAGCGGGCGGCGAAGTAAGGCTCGTTGGTCGCGACGAGCGGCAGGCCGTTCCGGTCGGCGAGGTCGATCAGTGCCGGTTCGATCGCGGCCTCCGATTCGAGCCCGTGGCGCTGGAGCTCGACGTAAAGTCGCCGGTCGAAGGCCTCGGCGAGCCGCCTGAGCCGGCTCTCGGCGAGCTCGGGCATGTGCTGGCCAAGCAACCGGTCGATCGGGCCGGCGGGGCCGCCGGTCAGCGCGATGAGCCCCTCGCTGCCGATCAGCGCGTGAAACGGAAGATGCGGCTCGTCGCCCTCTTTCGGATCGAGCCAGAGGCTCGAGACGAGCTGCATCAAACGGCGGTAGCCTCCCTCGTTCTGGGCGAGGAGCACGATGGGCGCGCGCGCCAGGCGCTGCTCGGCGAGGCGCGAGGAGGTCGGTCGAGCGTCGTCGAAATCGACCGTCGCCTGCACCCCGACGATCGGCTGCACGCCGGATTTGACGAGTTTCTCCGAGAATTCGAGCGCGCCGAACAGATTGTTGGTGTCGGTGATCGCGAGCGCTGGCATGTCGTCGGCCTTGGCGAGCTTCGCCAGCGTCCCGATCGCCAGCGCCCCCTCGCGCAACGAGAAGGCGCTGTGGACATGCAAATGCACGAAGCCGACGGCCTTGATGATCGACGAATCCATGCCCTCATTGTGTCAAGCGGTCCGCCGCGGGTCGAGAGGCGATGGAGAGGCTGTGGATTGTTTTGCGGCCAGACCGAGTCTCTGCACCCTTCCTGTCCTCGGCGGTAAACTTGGGCGCCTCGACGGACACGAAGGGGGCGCTGCCCAAATCGACGGACGCTACAGCATGTCCGACACTTACCAGACCGACTTCTACGCCTGGGCGATGGAGCAGGCGGCGCTGCTTTGCGCCGGGCGCTTCGCCGCGGCCGACATCCCCAATATCGCCGAGGAGATCGAGAGCATGGGACGAGGGGAGAAGCGCGAACTCGTCAACCGGCTCGCGATCCTCCTGCTCCACCTCCTGAAGTGGCAGTTTCAGCCGGGCTTTCGAAGCCCGAGCCTCAGTTCGAGCATCCGCGAGCAGCGTATAAGGCTGCGCAGCCATTTGAACGACAACCCGAGCCTCAAAGCCAAGCTCGACGAGTCGTTCGCGGAAGCCTACGAGATGGCAGTCATTGGCGCGGCGCGCGAAACGGGGCTGCCGGAATGTGCTTTCCCGAAGAGCTCGCTTTACCCGTTCGAACGACCCGCGGACGAGGCGTTCTGGCCTGGATAGGGCCCGGTTCAGGCGACCCCGCGCCAGTGTAGAAATCCAGATGCGGCTCGCGCGTGAGCCAATTTGTAACGTCGCGGCCCGTACCGCCACAGACAGGTCGCCCTCAGCAGGACCAAGGCACCTTGCAGCAGGGTCAGCGTCGAATAAAGAAAGTCGTACAGGAACGGATCTACCAACTGCTCAATTTGAGCCTGCGGATGAGCTGTTGTTAGCAATTTTCTGTCGATGAATTAAGCGCGATGATTCCGAACCCACCGGCCGACAGCGATAATCCTCGCCTGTTTCATCCGCACGCGCCTCGCGCCGTGTTCTTGACGGCAATTCTGGTCGTGGGCGCTGCCTCCATTACGCTTCGCGGCGAAGCCACGCCAGACGTGAGTTGGCTGATCACGATGTGCGAGCGCATGTTGAATGGCGAGCGCGCCTATGTCGACATCGTCGAGACCACCCCGCCGGTTCCGATGCTGCTCTACATGCCGGGCGCCCTTGTCGCGAAGTTCATCGGCGGAACACCCGAGGCGTCGACATTCGGCTTCGCCTACGTCTCAGCATTCGGATCGCTGTGGTTGGCGGCCCGGATTCTGCCGAACCGCCTCTCCGATGGCGTTTCCGCTCGGGTGGCGCTGGTGGCGGTCGCCGTCGTGCTCTTCGTTGTTCCGAGCGACGCGTTCGCGCAGCGCGAATATTTCGCCGCGGCATTTGCGTTGCCGATGACGGCGGTCTTCATCCGACACGCCGACGACCAGTCCTGGCCGTCGCTGACGGATCGGGCCATCGCCGCCCTGCTT
>DASRSL010000155.1:0-34061 GCA_035656495.1 Roseiarcus sp. | reverse complement strand
CGTCGAGGGCTTCTTCTCCAAGCTCGCCCGATCGGTGCTGCGCCATATCCGCGTCGCGTCCAAACAGGAAACTCAAGGATCGCCTCATCGCCGCCATGGATGAATTCAATCGCCATCCCGTCGTCCATACTTGGTCCTATAGGCTCGACCAGGCCGCCTGATATGATTCGAACCGATGAACTAGCCCTCAACAGGAGGTGAACTACGTGAGAGGACCGCGAGTCACAAATCAATCATCTGCCGCGTAGGCGGCAGAAGGAAGGAAAGTTCGCCATGCGATTTCTCGCGCCTTCCGCGGAGGAAATTCGAGCCTGGAGTCGTTGTTGCGATTCGTATCCGAGAGCGACGGCGACGGGAGCAAGCGGAAGCAATCTGCGACCTCCGTCGAACGGGGCTGAGCGCTGCAATTCCTCTTCCGGACGCTCGCCGCATAAGAAAACTGTGCGACACGGCTGGGGTCGACCCGACGAGTCTGGGAAGCGACAGACGCCGGATCGATCGGCTTCAAGCCGTCAAGCTCGGCCTGACGGGCTACAAGTTTGAATCGAGCTTTCGAGGAGGGGTCAAATGGCTCACGTCCTGGAATCTACAATTCCTGGAGGAAGTTCGCGTCTTCAGCCTCATATCCGCCGAGGCCTATTTGGGGTCTTCGATCACAAACAGCATCGAGGAGGTCGCTCCACTCGTTGACAAGGGGATCGCCTGCGAACCGCCCATTATTCCCAACCAACTGGTCTTCGCATAGCAACATCGCCTTTGGGATCGGTATGGGCAACGGCGGGGGACGCGCTGACGGCTAGAACCGGATCGCGCCCATTCGGGCCGCTTGCGCAACCGCCTCCGTCCGTCCCTCTGCGTCGAGTTTGTCGAACAGCGAGGCGATATGGAATTTCACCGTGTGGACCGAAATGCCCAGCGTGCGTGCGATCGCCTTGTTGGACGCGCCTTCCGCCAGCAGCGCCAGCACGTCGAGCTCGCGCGGCGTCAAGGTCAGGTTGGACTCGACCGCCCTGCCTCGCGCGTCGGCCACCACCACATCCGCCGGCTCGCCCGGCGCAGCCAGGCGCAGGCCGGGACTGTCCGCGAGTAGCGCCGCGAGCCGGTCGGCGAGCGCCGGCTCGTCGATCTCAATCGCGACAGCGATTGCGGACGGCGGCGGATCCGTCATTGCGCTTGCGGCCTCTCGCCAATGGTCAGCGCGAGCTCGATCGGCTCGCCCGCCCGCCTCAGCGAGAGCCTGACCGCCTGACCGACGCTGTCTGGTCCGAGCGCGCGCATGAGATGATGGAAGCCGCGGATCGGCTCGCCGTTCCATGCGACGATGACGTCGCCCTGCCGGACGCCTGCGCCGCCGCCGGGGCCGAGAGCGTCGACGCTCAGCGCCATCAGTCCGACCCCCCCGCCGTCGAGTTTCACCGGCTGCAGGCCGAGGCCCAGATAGCCCCGCGCGACCCTGCCCTTGGCGAGAAGGGCTTCCGCTGCGCGGTCGACCGTCGCGAAGGGGATGACGAGTGTGCGCCGCCGCGGGCCAAACACCGCCATGCCGAAGGCGCGGCCATCGGCGTCCAGCGCGAGGCCGCCTTCACTCGAGCGCCTAAGGGTCGCGCTGAGTTCGATGCGCGCGTCGATCAGCCCGCCGCGCATGCTGCGCCATTGCGCGCCGGCGTAGGAGACGACACCGAGCGAAGCGGAGGGGCGGCCCTCGCGCGCGCCGACGACGATCGCCAGCGCCCCGGCCGCGACGCTTTGCGTGGCCAACAGCGCCTGTGGCAGCTCGGTGCGCTGAAACCGCAAGAGAGCCACGTCGGTGGTCGGATCGCGTCCGACAAGCTCAGCTGTGGCCGACGCTCCGTCGTGGGCGACGATCGAAATGTCGCGGTCGTCGTCGAACGCGTCCTCGGCGGCGACGACGAGGCCGGGTCGCCAGACGAATCCGGTCAATTCGCCGCTCTGTGACTTGATGGTGACGATGCTTGGCGCGGTGCGCCGGACAAGGTCCGCGAGAGCTGCGGAAAAGGCGCTCAACGAGCCTATAGTATCGGACATGACGACTCTCCTTTCCGCCCTAGATGTCGTCGCCGGCCCGCGCCGCCTACCTGCCCAGTTGGGCAGGTAGGCACAACGCTTTCCATTACCTTCCAGGCCTCTTTTTCCCACCGAGATCCCGGCGGCATTGGATGGCGCCGATACCCTAAAACGGAGCTTCCCTCTTTCGTCTAAGTTAAGTGATTGACATTTGGGCAGAAGGCGACTTTGGCCGGCCCATTGTGTAGCCATGTAATTGAGCGGTTTTTCATCGTCAGCCGGGTGCTCGATCCGAGCTCGAAGCTCGCCACGGCGCGCGCGCTCTCGCCCGACACCGCCGCATTGTGCGTCCTAGCCGCCGGCGACGACCTGTGATCCGCCTCGATTCACGCTCGTCATGCGCCGCCGGCCGCACTTCGAGGCTCAGACGATGATAGGGATTGAGATCGTAGCAACGAGAATGCGCGAGCTTCGCAGGCCATATCTCGCCACTGGCGTACTTCTGCCGTTCGTTGCGCCCATTCTCGCCAGCCGCGGGTTCTCGCCGGAGAGCATCGGGCTCCTCCTCGCGCTCACATCGGCAGCTATAGTTGTCGCTGCGCCGATAAGGGGTCAGTTGGGTGATCTAGTGCTTGGGCGCCGGCGCACTCTGCAGTGGGCAGTGCTCGTCGCAGCGCTCGCCTCGCTTCTCCTTAGCGGACAATTGGCCCTGCTTCTCGTGGGAACGGCGATCGCGATCCAGTATGTACTGCAAACAGCGTTCTCGGCGCTGCTCGACTCGATAGCCATGCATACGCTTGGGAATGAGCGTCGCCGGTATGGTCACCTGCGGCTCATGCAGAGTTTGTCGTACGCGATCGCGGCGTTCATCGCTGGCGTCATCTACGACTGGGCTGGGTATGGAGCGGCCTCCATCGTGTTCCCGGCAGCCGCTGTCGCTCTGCTTATCCTTCTGCAATCCGTGCGCGACCCGCCCCGAACAAAGCTTCGAGCGCGACCGGTCCCTCCAGCTAAGCCTGCCCGCTTCGAGTATGGTGGGGCGGCGCTGCGAGTGGCGGCCCGCTCGATGGGGCGTTCGCGGCAATCTTGCTGGCAAGCGTAGGATTGCTCGCGGCGAACGTGTTTTTGCCCTTGCGTTTGCATGACCTGGGCGCAACACCCTCCGTCATTGCATTGTCAGCCACAGCATCCGCCCTCTTCGAGATCCCCATCATGCTCTTCGGCCAGCGATTTGTGGAGAAGCTCGGATTGCGGGGCTTCTTCGCGGTAGGTTGCTTGATGTACTTGGTAGCAGTCGCTTCATGGATCGTGGTTGACGACCCGTTGGTCCTCGTTGCGTCCCGCGTGTTAACAGGTTTCGGTTACGGATCGTTCACGGTTTCGTCTGTCGTGGCTGTCGGAGTCCTGCTCCCAGAGGAACTTCAGGCAGCGGGCAGGCGCTTCGGCAGTCAGCTATCTCGGCCGTTGCGGGTACTTCTGCGGCGGGTTGATCTACGGCCTCCTAGGGTACGCAACAGTCTTGCCATCGCAGCCTGCGGACCTGTTCTCGGAGCAATTCTCGCTTGGCGATGGCTGCCGGGAAGGAATGATGTCGCTCTTCCGCCATCCATCAACCACGTTCGAGAAGCAAATGCGGGTTAGTTCCACTGCGGACCTCTCTCGGGCAAATCCATCGTCCGCGTCCGCGAGCCGCCATCTTGTGAGCCGTTGTCTAGGTTCATTTTCTTTGACGAGTTGGGGCTTAAGGGTTGGGATCGGGAGCTCGCCAGCGCCGGCGACCACGTGTGGAGCGTAGGACTCACGCATCGTTCAAGGGCTGTTTCATCGTTAGCCTCTCAGGGTCTTCCGAAAGAGACTTTCAGGCACGTTACGTGAAAATCCGAAAATCCGCTGGGTTGGGACTCATATCGCAACGCCGTCGCAACTGATTGGTCAAAAACCGCCGCTGACCGAGAGACACTCTCAGCTAAACCGCAGCAACTGGGCGCAAACGGCATCTCAGTGTCCTCCCTAAATGGCGAGATTTCGCCCAGAGCGATCTTCCTTGCGAAACTATGCGGAATACGTAGGACGCCGGCGCCGTCGAGACCACTTCCTTCGGCGCCGTAGAACGACGTGCTTTCAACCTCACTGCGGTCGGATATGATGACTTCGCTAATCGACGCGTCCGATGTTGCTCGAAGCCCCACTCCGCCTGATGCCACGGAGCGCTTCGGCGGGTGAAGGCTCCCCTTTCAGAACGCCGCGCTCGGCCACAACGCGTCCGGCCCGCAGTACTAGCCGACGTGGCGGCCGATCTACGACGGCGTCCGCTACGCTTGCTGCTTCGATTGCAATGACATCGGCGACGGCCCCGACATGGAGCCCGCGATGCGAAGATCCCAGCGCCTTGTCCGCCTCATCGGTCACGAGCGCAAAGGCCTCCTCGAGCTCGCTGTCCAGGAACATCTCGTGGCGCGCAGCGATAATGGCGGCGCGATCGAGCATGTCGCCATTGCCGTATGGCGACCAGCAGTCGCGGATATTGTCGGAGCCGGCGAAAACTGTGACACCACGCCTGCGTAATGTCTGCACGGGCGGGACAGGAGCCGAGGGCGGGCACGACGTCATGATCGCGACCTCGGCGCGAGCCAGCCGGTCGACGGTCTCTTCGAAGAGGCGCTCCGCGATTGTCCCGAGCGCGAACGCGTGGCTGACCGTCACCCGGCCTTGCATGCCGGCCGCAATCGCCCTTTCGGCGATCGCGCGAAGCTCCGCGGCGCCGGTCTCCCCGCCGTCGTGCAAATGAATGTCGATGTCTTTTCCGAATCGCTCGGCAAGTCCGAACACGATGTCGAGTTGCCCTTTGACGTCGCCGTCGAAGCCGGCCGGGTCCAGGCCGCCGACGAGATCGGCGCCGGCCCGTAACGCCGCCGCGAGCAGATCCGGCGCCCCGTCCTCGTTCACGACGCCGCTTTGCGGAAAGGCCACGAGTTGTATGTCGATCCAATCGCGATAAACCTCCCGCACCTTCAGCACTGATTCGAGATTGGCCAGGCCGACGTCGTTGTCGATGTCGACATGGCTGCGCGCTCGCGTGGTGCCGTTGGCGATCAGCGCCCGAACAAGCGCGGACGCGCGGACTTCGATCGGCAAAGCCACTCGATGGCGCGCGGCGCGCTCGGCCGCGATGCGCTCGCGCACGCTGCGTCCCTCGATATTGGGCAGGCGCGGCGCGCCCCAATGCGTCTTGTCGAGATGGATGTGGCCGTCGACGAACGCGGACAGGAGGAGCCTTCCGCCGAGATCGATGCGTTCCCCGGCGGGAGCGGCGCCGTGCGGATGGATCGCGACGATCAGGCCGTCCGCGATTTCAACGTCCGCGAGATCACAGTGTGGCAGGCGCGCGTTGGCCAGGATCATCAGATGAGGTTCAGCCGTTTCGCCGCCGCATATTTATAGAGTGGATCGCCGTATCGCTTGAATTCCTCGCCGGCGGAAAAGCAGAGGCTCAGATCGTGTTCGTCGTCGCGCTTCACGGCTTCGCCGAAGATCTCGGGCCAATCAGGCAAGCGCATCCGACGCCATTCTTCGAGCTGATCCGCGCTCGCCAGGCTGGGAAAGCCGATCTTCGGCACAAGCGCTGCGATCGCCTGCCAGAAATAGCGCAGCGGCGTCGCCGCGTCGGACATGCGCGGCGCGATCATGCGCAACCAGTGTGTTCCCGTCACAGCATGCAGTGCGCAAAAGTCGAGCGTCGATGCGTAGAGCGCGAGCGAAAGGCGCGCAATCCGGTCATGTGTTTCAGGCCCGATCGCCAGCATGTCGACGACGAGCGCGAATTCCGGCTTTTGCGCAATCGCGCGCATGAAATGCCAGAGCAGGTCGCGTTCGGTCTCGACACGGCGGAACGTCGGCGGCCCACACATGTAGGCGAGAACATCGGCCGGATCATCGGTTGACGGCGCACCGCCCTGAGAGACGCCGAGGGACAGGTAGGTCGCGGCCCAATAGGCGAGCGCAATGCCGGTTTCCTCGTCGCTGTCGATCATCGTCGCATAGGCCATGCGCATGAGGGCATGCAGGGCGCTCGCCGCCATGCCGGGAAAGAGGTGTGGAAGATAAGTGGTCGCCGCCTGCGCCGCGCCGAGTCGCGAAACTTCATTGGCGAAGAACAGGCGATAATCGCCTTCGCGCTCACGCTGGCCCAGGAATTCGCGCCAATTGTCGGCATCGACCGAGCCGATCGGCCCGGGAACCGGCATGAGACCGTTCTTCTCATGATAGATGCGGCAGTAAGCATCCAGCCGATCGTCGTCTGCGCCCATGCGGTGGAGCGCGACCAGGGCCATCGGCAGGTGATTGGAGAGAAAGAACGGCAATTCCACGCTCGACTGCCGCGACCAGGCCAAGGCGCGCTCGAGTCCTTCGGACTTCGCGGGGTTTGCCGCGGAGACGACCGCCGCGCGCGCCGACGCCGCTGTCATGAGGTCCTCCATTCCGCCTGGGAGTTGCTATCTCATCCGCCGTGCTTTGAAAAGGAATTTCGGCCAAAGACAACCGTGCATCGCTTTGGCCGGCGCCTGCGGATTTTTGATTGCCTACTCGAAAATCAAAGTGTTAGCCTTGATCCATAGCCGTGGGGAGGGACGCCGAAATGAAGCCCTTTTTCGCTCATCTTACAACGCTTGCCCTAGGCGCTTTCGTTATGGTCGGCCTCGTGGGTCGACCGCACGCCGAGACGCGTTACGACGGCGTCACGCTCAATCTCGCATCCCAGAACGATCAGTTCGCCGCGGTGCTTGCCGCGGTTGCGCCGCAATTCGAGGCGCTGACGGGCGCCAAGGTCAACGTAGACATTTTGAGCTACCCCGAATTGTTGACCAAGATCACGGCTGACTACGTCGGACACACGAAGGGTTATGACATCGCCACGGTCGACATTGTCTGGTCGGGGCAATTTGCGGAAGCGGGCTATACCGTCGATTTGACCGATTGGATCAAGCGTGACGCCGCAGAAATAAAGATTGACGATATCTATCCTTCGCTGATGGCCGCGCTTGGCGGCTATAGGGGCAAGCAGATCGCGTTTCCTTTCGCTGGCTACGCCAACGTGCTGGCCTACCGCAAAGACCTCTATGACGCCGCGGGCCTGAAGCCGCCGACGACCATGGAGGAATATGTCGCCGACGCGGTCAAGCTGACCGACCAGAAAAAGAAAATCTACGGCTTCGTCGCCAACGGTCAGAAAGGGCCGGCGGTGGCGCAGGACTGGATGCAGTACAATCGACAGTTCGGCGGCTCGATCCTCGACAAGAATGGCAAGCCCGAGCTCAACTCGGCGGCCAATATCGCCAGCGTCGTCGCCTATAAGAGACTGTTTGACCAAGCGGCGCCTCCGGGCGCTGTCGACTACGATTGGGGTGCGCGCGAGGAAAGCTTCCGCCAGGGGCTCGTCGCAAACATGCAAACCTGGTCGATCGGCGCCGCCGACTACGACAATCCGAAGGTGTCGAAGATCGCAGGCAAGGCCGGGATTATGCTCACTCCCTCGGCCGAAGGGCTGCCCAAGGAATACGGCATCGGCGGCTGGGCGCTCGGCATCAATCGCGACATCGACCCGAAGAAGCAGGAGGCGGCATGGGCCTTCATCAAATGGGTGACGAGCCCGGCGGTCCATAAGGAGCTCAACATGCGCGGCGCCGGTAGCTATCTGCGCAAGAGCGAAATGACCGACCCGGACCTTCTGGCCAAATTTCCGTTCCTGCCGGTGATCGCGGCCTCGTTCGAACACGGCGACGGGGACTTCCGGCCGCGCATCCCGCAATATCCGGAATTGCAGGATTTGATCGGTGGCGCGATTAATGCGGTCCTCGTCGGACAGGCCGATCCGAAGGCGGCGATGGACGATATTCAGGCCAAGGCGGAGGCCCTCTTCAAATGACGCTGGGTCCACGCGCCTGAAGCCGGACTCCTTTCGACCGGCGGGCGCCGGGCGCGCACTTTCGAGCGGGAGCGCGGTCGAGCGCTCGGCATTCTGGTGAGTGTCGTCTCGCAGGACCGCGCGCGCAGCGGCAGCGCCGCGGCCCGATCAATGGGCCTTTCCTACGCCCGCAAGCGCCGGCTGTTCTTGGCCGCGCTGGCGGCGCCGGCTCTTCTGTACGTCATTGCGGTCGCGGGCGGGCCGATCGTCCAAGGCTTTCTGTACTCCTTCGACAGCTACAACCTGATCCGCCCCGGGTCGCGCCATTTCGTCGGGCTCGACAACTATGCCGCCCTGTGGCGGGACCCGACCGCGCGCAAGGCAGTGATCAACACTTTCCTCTTCACGTTCGGCGCGGTGACAATCGAGTTCGCGCTCGGCCTTGGGGTGGCGCTGCTCTTGTGGCGCGACGATTGGTTCAACAGGATCGCGCTTGGCCTGTTGCTTATTCCGGCGACCGTGACGCCGCTCGTGGTCGGGCTCGTGTTCAAGGCGCTCTTGAACCCCGAATATGGCATGCTCGGCTACCCCCTCGCCGAGTTAGGCTTGTCCAGCCCGCACGGCCTGCTCGCCGATCCGCGGCGGGCGCTCGCGGCCTTGGTGGCGATCGACGCCTGGGAATGGACTCCGCTGATGGCGCTGATCCTGCTTGCTGGCCTCAAGTCACTGCCGATCGATATCCTCGAAGCCGCCGCGGTCGACGGCGCCACCGCGCCGCAGCGGTTGCGGCTCATCGTCGCGCCACTGTTGCTCCCCGCCGCGTTTCTCGCGCTCATCTTGAGAATGATGGACGCCTTCCGGGTGTTCGACATCATTTTCGTGACGACCAGCGGCGGGCCGGCGGATGCGACCAACACCTTGATGATCTATGGCGTCAAGCAGGGTCTCGAATTCTTCAACATCGGCGCCGCCTCCGCCGTGAGCACCGTCATCGTCGTCTGCATCCTCGTCATGGCGGCTGCGTTTATCGCCGTCATTCGTCCGGCTCGCAACCGCCATGCCTGACCGCGCCGGCTTCGCCCTGCTCGCACGCCGAGCCGCCATATTAGCGGTCCTCGCCGTCGCGCTCGCGCCGGTCGTCTGGCTGTTCTCGATCGCCTACAAGCCGACAAGCGACATTTTTGCGTCCCCGCCGCAACTTCTGTTCTCCCCGACCTGGGACAACTTCGCGAGCGTCTTCCGCTATTTCAATCTATGGGCGCTGCTGGAGTCGAGCTTCATTATTGCGGCCGGATCAACGCTCCTGTCGCTCCTCATCGGGACGCCCGCGGGATACGCGCTCGCGCGTGCCCAAAGCCCCCGCGCGGTCTGGCTCGCTTATTTCTTTCTCGTCATCCGCACCGTCCCGCCGGTCGCGACGCTGATCCCGTTTTACCTCGCCATGCGCGACATCGGCCTCCTGGGCACTTGGTGGGCGGTGATCATTCTCAACACGGCGCTCAACAGCGCCTTCGTCGTCTGGATGATGTTTTCCTACTTTCGCGCCGCGCCCGCCAGCATCGAGGAGGCGGCGCTGACCGACGGATGCACCGATTTCGGCGCCTTCATTCGGATCGCCCTTCCGACGGTCGGGTCCGGCTTGATCGCGAGCGCGATCTTCTGCGTCATGTTCTCCTGGAATGATTTTCTCTACGCGATGTTCCTCACCAAGGCCGACACCAAGACGATCTCGGTCGCGCTTCTCTCGGCCTACGGCACCAAGGACATTTCATGGGGCACGCTGGGCGCGCTCGCCCATTTCTCGACGCTGCCGATCGTCGTAATGATGATCGTGCTCAATCGGTATTTCGTGCAGGGGCTCACCCGGGGCGTGCACTGATCGCCGGAGCGAACGACGTGGCCGCAATCCGATTCTCGCATGTGGGCAAGACCTATCCCGACGGCCATGTCGCGGTCAAAGACCTGAATCTGGAGATAGAAGATGGCGAGTTCCTCGTGCTCGTCGGGCCGTCCGGATGCGGCAAATCGACGGCGCTGCGCATGATCGCCGGCCTCGAGGCGATCACGGAGGGCGTGCTGTTGATCGACGGCGCGGTCGCCAATCGCCTGTCGCCACGCCAGCGCGACGTCGCCATGATTTTCCAGAGCTATGCGCTTTATCCCCACCTTAGCGTCGCCGAAAACCTCGGCTTCGCGTTGAGAGTTCGGAAGGAGCCGCGCGCGCTTGTCGAAGCTCGCGTCGGCGAGACGGCGGCGATGCTCGAATTGCAAGCGTTGCTGGCGCGCCGCCCCGGACAGCTTTCGGGAGGTCAACGCCAGCGCGTTGCGATGGGACGCGCCCTCGTGCGCCACCCGCAGGCGTTTCTGATGGACGAGCCGCTCTCCAATCTTGACGCCCGCCTGCGCGGCCAGATGCGGGTCGAGATCGCCCGACTGCAGCGCGCCGCCGGCGTCACCACCGTCTATGTGACGCACGATCAGGTCGAGGCAATGACAATGGCCGACCGCGTCGCGGTGATGCGCGATGGCGTTCTGCAGCAATTGGGGGCCCCACGGGAGCTTTATGACCATCCGGTCAATTTGTTCGTCGCCGGCTTCATCGGCGCGCCGCCGCTCAATTTGTTGTCTGGCGCCTTGCGTTCGATCGGGCAAGGAATCGAACTCGAACTTCCAGGCGCGCGCGTTCTTCTGCCGCAAAGGCTGGCGCAGAGCGCCGCGCTGCTGGCGTATAGGGATCGGGAAATCATCGTCGGCGTACGGCCCGAGGCCGTCTTGCTGACCGACAAGCGGCAAGACGGCCTCTCGGGCGTGGTCGCGTTTCAGGAAGACCTCGGCGCGAATATGGTGACGACGATCGAGCTGACGGGAGGCGCGCGGCGGGACGGCTTGATCGTCGAAGACCTCGGCGAGTCCAGCGTTCCTCGCCCTTCGAACCGGATGCGGATCAACGCCCAAACTGGGGCGCGACGGACCGGGTATCAACTGGTCGGCGTGGAGCTTGACCTCGAGCGACTGCATTTCTTCGATCCCGCCAGCAAGCTCGCGATCCTTTGAGACGGGGGCCGGCAATCAAGCTTCGAACATCCCCAGCAGTTCCGACAGTTGCGCGATCGATCGGTCGGTCCCGACGAAGGCGCCTCCCGCCGGCGCGTAGCCGACCACATGGAGTCCCGCCGCTCGCGCCGAACGGGCGCCCGCCGCGCTGTCCTCGACGGCCACGATGGTCGAGACCGGTAGGCCAAAACGCCGCGCCGCTTCCAGAAACGGTTCCGCACTGGGCTTGCCCTCGGACACGTCGTCGAGGCTGATGGAAAACGCCATCAGCTGTCGAATTCCGAGCGCCCCCAGATTGGCCTCGACGATCGCACGCCCCGAGTTCGACACGCAGGCCTGCGGAATGCCGCGCTTCGCAAGCGCGCGAATAACCTCGATCGCGCCGGGAGTCGGCGCGAGCGATTGCGCCTGGGCGATATAGAAGCGCTCGATCGCGGCGAGCCACGACTGCCTCGCGGCCCCGGGCGGAAACCGAGGCCAGAGGGCGGTCCAGACATCGAACGCATGAACGCCGCGGAAAGCCTCGTCGGGAAGATCGGACAGGTCAACCCCGAAAGCGGCGCTGGACTCAATCAAGGCTTGCTGGTGCAGAAGCTCGCTGTCGATGAGCGTGCCGTCGATGTCCCAGGCGACTGCCTGAAAGGCGCTCATAGCGCGTCCGGCCCAGGTCGTGCCGCGAGGGCGCGATAGACTTCGCGGTAGCGGCGATAACCCCGGCGATAGATCCCCGCGCGCTCGCGCCTCGGTTCGATCCGGTCGGCGGGCCGCACGAAGGCGGATATCGCCGACCAGTCGGAGGCGAGACCCACGCCGATTGCCGCTGTCCAGGCCGCGCCGACACAGGAGCCGGGATGTCCGGAGAGTCGCGTGAGCGGCTGTTGCAAAACGTCGGCGACGATTTGCATCCAGACGCGGCTGCTCGCGCCGCCGTCTGAGACGATAAAGCGTTCGCTTCGGTACCCGATCTCCTCGAGAACCTCGACATGATGCGCGATCGCGTAGGCATATGCCTCGAGCAACGCCCTCCAGGCATGACCGGTGTCATGCGAGAGACTGAACCCGTCGAACGTGGCGCGCGCGCCGGGATCGTGGATTGGGGTCTTTTCGCCGAGGAAATAAGGCGTGATGACGAGACCGTCGCTGCCCGCGGGGCGCGACTCAGCGAGGCGGTCGAGCCACTGATGGGTCGAAAAGCCGGCGGACTTGGCCGCCAGCGCTTCGCCGGACGCGAACTGGCGTACGAACCAGTTGAGGGCGGAACCTCCAGTCGACATGCATCCGTTGGGCACGAACAGTCCTGGCCTCAGATGGTAATCGAGGAAGAGCCGTGGGTCGGGACGGGGTTGGTCCGTCGCGGTCAAGATGTCGATGGAGCCGCCAAATTTCAGCAGGACATCGCCGACGCCAACGACGCCCGCCCCGAGCGCCGAGGCGATCATGTCCGCAGCGCCACCGATGACCGGCGTTCCCTGCGCGAGCCCGCTTTGCGCGGCGCCCTCGCTTGAAACGAGCCCAAGGATTTCGTGCGACGCGACCTTGCGAGGCAGGACCGCCCGTGGAATACGCGCGAGCGCGACAAGCGCGTCATCGATCGCGTGCGCCTTCAAGTCGACGAATCCGGCCTCCAGCGCCCAGTTCTGCTCGATCGCGCGTTCGCCGGTCAGCCGCCAGTTGATGTAGTCGTAGGAGCCGAAGACCGTGCCGATCCGCGAAAAGACCTCGGGTTCGTGTCGTTCGATCCATCTGAGCTTCGCTGCGACGAGCTGCTGATTGACGCCATTGCCCGTCTTGGCGAGAAAGGTCTGCTCGTCGATCTCGGCTCGAAGCTCGTCGACTTCGGCGCCGCAACGCGCATCGCTCTGCTGAATGCTGGGACGCAGCAGGCGGCCGGAGTCGTCGACGAGAACGACGGCGGGTAGCATGCCGGCGACGCCGACGGCGGCGACATCGCGCGGCGAAGCGCCGCTTAAGCGCAGCAATTCGCGGACGATCTCGCCGACATTCGACCACCATTGCTCCGGATCTTCCTCTGCCCAGCCGACATGGTCCGAGCGCAAAGCGACCGGTCGCGAGGCGAGGCCGAGCGTTTGATTCGGCGGCCGGATCAGGATTCCGATCGTTGAGGTCGTCCCGATGTCGAGGCCGAGAACGCAGCGCATGAATGGGCTCTAAGGTATGATGCGGTCGGATTGAACTGCCGCACCGACGAAAGGATAGGCTGACACGCGGAAATCGTGCCAGTTCGAAAGCCAACGACGTTATCGGCAAATTCAAACGCTTCGCAGTTTTCGATTCTGTTGATATTGCTTGCCGAAGCATAAATTTGGCGGAGGGAACATGTCGAGCATCGGCTCGCCCTATTCCGAACTCAACGGCAAACGGGCGTTCATCACCGGCGGAGCGCAGGGAATCGGTCGCGCCATCGCGGCTGCTCTAGTCCGCTGCGGCGTAAGGGCGGCGATCGCCGATATCGATGTCGAGGCCGGCCGCCGAACGGCCCAAGAGATCGGCGGCGGCTCCGTTATCGTCGAGGTCGACGTGCGCCAGCGCGCGTCGGTCGAGCGCGCCTTCGAAGAGGCGCTTGCGCAATTGGGCGGCTGCGAAATCCTCGTCGCCAACGCCGGCGTCTCGACGATGCAGCACGCGCTGCAGTTGACCGATGAGGAATGGGACCTCAATTTCGACGTCAACGTCCGCGGCGTGTTTCTGACTAATCAGATCGCAGCGCGTCATTTTGTGGCGCGCGGCGCCGGCTGCATCGTCAATACCGCTTCACTTGCCGCCAAGGTCGGCGCGCCGCTGCTCGCGCATTATTCGGCCTCCAAGTTTGCAGTGCTCGGCTGGACCCAGGCCCTCGCGCGCGAGCTCGCCCCGAAAGGCATTCGCGTGAACGCCGTCTGCCCGGGTTTCGTGAAAACGGGGATGCAGTCGCGTGAGATCGATTGGGAGGCCCGACTGCGCAAGATTTCGCAGGAGCAGGTCGTCGCTGAGTATGTCGCGCAGACGCCGCTCGGGCGGCTTGAATTGCCCGAGGACGTCGCCGATGTCGTGGTATTCCTTTGCTCGGATCAAGCGCGCTTCATGACCGGCCAGGGGGTGAATATCACGGGTGGCGTGTACATGACATGAGGCGCTCAGCCCATCTGGACCGGTGCTGGTGGGAAATCGCTGTCCGGATGATCCTTTTCACACTATATAGCAGACGACATTTTTAGTCTGTCAGCTAGCATGGTCTGAGGTTCGTCCGACAACTTGGCCAGCGGGGCTTAGATGACTGACGGCAATCCGAAGACCATTGTTATTACCGGCGCGAGCAGCGGCATCGGTAAGGCGACGGCGCGCCTCTTCTCATCGAAGGGCTGGAACGTCGTTGCGACAATGCGCCACCCCGAGGCTGAGAAGGACCTTTAGAGTCGTCGGGGCTAAAGATCGTTGCGCTCGACGTTCAGGATTCAACTGGGCCCAAAGGGGCCGTAGCCGCGGCAATCAAAGCCTTCGGGTAGATCGAAGTGTGGCTCAACAACTCCGGCTACGGCGCGTTCGGAAAGATCTTCGAAGAGAACCTTTTTGGGGAGCTTCGTCAGCTTGACGGCAAGGCGTGCATGCATGCTCATAGCGCAGTCGCTCTGAGCCGGTAGCGCCTCTCGGGGCCGCACCTCCGGAACTCGGCTCGACGGCCACGGCCATCCTGTCTCGGCACTCCGAGTCGGCTTTTCGGCCGACCTCGGAGAGGCTCGCGCCGGCCGAGGCCTCAGTCGCCGCCGGGATCGCGCCCTCGACGATCGGCGCGTTGCACAGGACGACATTTTCGCGCCGGTTGGGCAACAATTCGATCGCCATCTCGCTGTTCGTTTCGACGCCGCCGACGTCGAACAGGATCGCGACTTCGCGCTCTTGGACCGTGCGCCGGGGTCCATGTGGCCGATGCTCCTTTCGCCTAGATAGGAGGCGCGTCCCTTGGTGGCCAACATCGGGATTGTGGCGGCGGCGGCGCTCGACGCCGTTTTCCGCAGCCGTGCGCCAAGGTCCGGATCGCCGGCCCGCAACACTCGGAGCGCCGGGCCGAGGACATCGAGCATCGTCTTCTCTCCCTCGGCGACTTGCCGCGCGCTGCGACCGCGTCGACGCCTGCGGCAAAAGCCTCGGCGAGCAGCACGCGAGTCGGCGGCTGGGCGCCGATCGCTTTGCCCATCGCCATGAGCAGGCTGCCGTAGAGCGGGCCCGGCGCCGCCGACCTTGATCACAAGGGCCATGCCGACCGCCTTGAGCGCTTCTCCTGTCGGCTTCAACGATATGACATCGAGCTGAGACAGCGCGCCACGCAACCGCGCTTCATGTTGATCCCGTGCGCCGTCGCCCACCGCTTGGTCCAGCAAGGTAAGCTCTTCGGCGTTTTCGATCAGCGCTGAGCCGCAGCATCGACCTGCGGGTGGCGGAATCGAGAGGCATTGATGCGAACTTATTTGGCCGGAACGTCGGGAAGACCGCCTGCCGCAACATAGCGAAAGGGATTGTTGGGCGCTCGTCGGCGTACGTTTGCCTGTTGCAGGATGCGAATGAAATCGCCTCGCTCTTGTCGTCGTTTTTGCTTTCCGGGCCCTGAGGGCTCGAGTCGAGGAACCAATGCGCCAACCGCCAGTCCGCCCGTCGCCGGCCTGTGAGCGATGCCCAACCCGGGCATCGCTGTCCAGCAGATGAGACGGGTTCGCGTCGAACCTTCAGAACTTGAACTCGTCGACGTTTGCGGGGGTGACGATCTGGGCTGGCCCGAGAACCACTTCGCCTTTGGCGCCGACCGTATATTCGCCAAGACGACCCGCCGTGAATTTGTCGCCTTCCTTGCCGGCGATCTTGCCCTCCGAGAGCGCTTCCGCACCATAGTAGGTGAGGTAGCCGAGGTCCTTCACGTTCCACCAGATGTCCTGAACGGACCCGTTCTGAATGTATTTCTTGATCAGCGTCGCCGGGGCGAGTCCGGTCAACTTGATCTTGCCAAGGCTGCCTGCTTGTTCCAGCGCCCGGGCGGCGGCTGGCAGTCCAATGCCCGCCGGGATGATGATGCCCTTGAGGTTGCGGAATGCCTGGACGAGCGCCAGCGCCTGCTGCTGATTGACCTGTTCGCTCTCCTGCCCGTAGGCGATCTGGACAAGGTTCATCTTTGCGAATTTTGGATCCTTCAGCTTCTCCTTCATGAAGGCAATCCACGCGTTCTGGTTGGTCGCGGTCGGCGTCGAGGAGAGGATCGCGAAATCGCCCTCGTAGCCGATCATCTGCCCCATGCTCTCGATCATCATCTCGGCGAGACTGTCGCCCTTCGCCTGGTTAAAGAACAGCGAGCGCGCTGACGGCGCGACGTCGGAGTCGTAGGACACGACCTTCACGCCCTGTTGCGCCGCGCGTTTGAGGGCGGGCGCCACGGCATTGGCGTCGTTGCCGGCGATGGCGATCACACCTACCTTCTGCGAGACGAGAGTGTTGATAAAGGGAATCTGCGCCTCGGCGGTCGCCTGCGAGGGCGCTTCCTGCACAACCTTGCCGCCGATTTCCTTCTGGGCTTCTTCGGCGCCCGTCTTTGCAACTTGGAAGTAGGGATCGGTGTCGAGTTTAGGAAGGAAGCCGATCGTAACCGGGTCGGCCGCCAGTCCCGGAGAGGCCGCGAGTGCCGTTCCTACAAACAGGGCCGCAATGAGGTTGGAAGCTCTCATGATGTCGTCTCCTCCGATTTCGCCGTCAGGCGCCGATTGTCGGGCTGGATCTAGCCTCCGGCGGATCACCCGGGTTGGAGCCGCCGGAATTGGGCGAAGCCAGAAAGGCGCTCGCCGACGCAAAGAGCCGCTGCGTCACCGTGCTGAGAAGCAGCGATCCGATCAGGAGCAGCCCAATGACCGTGCCTTGCGCATCTCCGCCGACTTGAAGCAATCCGAGGATGTTGCGCAGAGCCGCGATCAGCACAAGGGCAAAGAATACCCCGGTCAGATTACCCCTGCCGCCGAACACGCTGACGCCTCCGAGCAGCGCGATGGTGATCACGTCGAGTTCGAGGCCGACCGCGTTGTCTGCCCGCGCGTTGGCGAGCCGCGCCGTGAAGACGACTCCGGCGAGCGCCGAGACCACGCCGCTCGTCGCGAACAACGCCAGCCGAATGCGGCCCACGCGGACGCCCGCGTAACGGGCGACGTCGGGATTCCCGCCGATGGCGTATATGCGCCTGCCGATTGCGCTCTTCTGCAGAAAGACCGCGAATACCGGCGCGAGAACAAGGAATGGAGCGATCGTCCATGGCAGGATCGATCCACCCATTGTATTGATTCCAAAATCGGTGAAGGCATCGGGAAATTCGTTCACCGAGCCGGAACCGAGGATGATATAGCCGACGCCGCGAAACAGGGCGAGCGTGCCGAGCGTCACGACCAGCGACGGCAAGCCGAGCATGGTCACGAGCGCGCCGTTCAGTGCGCCGCCGAGCAGCCCAGTAAGTAAGGCGGCCAGGATGGCAAGCGAGATCGAGTCTCCCGCCTGGACGACGACGCCGAACACGACACTGCTCAACGCCAGCATGCTGGCGACCGACAGGTCGATTTCGCGCGCAATGATCAGCAGCACCATCGGCAAGACGATCAGCGCCCGTTCGGACACGCCTGCGATGGCCTGCGAAATATTGAAGGCGGTCGCGAAATTCGGGACCGCGACCGCCGCGTAGGCCAGCGTCGCCGCGGTCAGCACGGCGAGAAAGGCGTCCCAGTTCGCGAGGCGTTCAATGAGGCCGCGTTTCATGGGCTCCGTCCTGTGCGACTTCGGCGTCCGACCAGGGCGTCGATTGCGACCGCCGCAAGGATCACCACGCCGTAGACGCCCTGCAGCCAGAGCGGATCGACCCGCACCAGCGTCAGGCCGTTCTGGATGACGAGCAGGGTGAGCGCGCCGAGCGCGACGCCGAGCACGGTGCCGGCGCCGCCGCGGATCGCCACTCCTCCGACCACCACGGACGCGATGACGGTCAGCTCGAAACCCATGGCGACGCGGGCGTCGATCGTCGCATAGCGCGAGGCCCAAAGCGCCCCGTCGAATCCGGCGAGCAGTCCCGCCGCCGCGAAAGCGCCGACCACGAGCAGGGTCGCACGTATGCCGACCAGCGCTGCGCCGTCGGGATTCGAGCCGATCGCGTAAATCTCCCGGCCGCTCGCGCTGCGGCGGAGGATAGCGCCAATGGCAATGAGCACCGCGAGCGCGATCAGGACGACGGCCGGGACGCCGAGGATGCGGGCGCCCGTCATGTCGAGCCAGGCTTGCGGCACCTGATCGGCGCTGATTTGCCGCCCCCCGGCCCAGAGGCTGACAAAGCCGCGAAACACCGCAAGCGATCCCAGGGTCACGACGATGGAGGGGACGCCGCCCAGGGTCACGACGAGCCCGTTCAGAAGTCCGCAGCCGAGCCCAACCAGGCTCGCGACCCCGACCCCGAAGAGAACGGGGCTCGCCGAATGATTGTGCATGAAGCTCGCCGCGCCGTAGGCGGAAAGCCCGATCACCGAAGCCACAGACAAGTCGATGTTGCGGGTCAGCATCACAAGCATCTGCCCGACCGCCACGATCATCAGAAGCGCCGCGTCCATGGCGATTGCGGTCAGGTTTTCACCGCCGATCATGCGCGGATTGATCAGCGTCACCGGAATGACGACGGCCGCCATCGCGCACACAAGGCCGATTTCGCGCTGCGCGAAGACGCGATGGACGAGGGCGACGAGGCCTTCGCTTTCGTCCCGGAAGAAGCGGCGACGGCCTTCTTCGATCAAGGCGACGTCGGCGTCCACATCCATCGCTGCGCGGATGACCCTTTCAGCATCCGCATCGGCTCGCGCGAAAGTCGCGGTCTGGCGCCCCTCGCGCAGGACGACGATCCGGTCGCACATGCCGATGAGCTCGGGCAGTTCCGATGAAATCAGAATGATCGCGAGTCCCTGTGCGGCAAGTTCGGCGATCATTGCATGGACCTCGGCCTTGCTCTGCACGTCGACGCCCTGCGTCGGCTCGTCGAGGATCAGAAGCCGCGGGGTGGCGGCGAGCCATTTGGACAGCACGACCTTCTGTTGATTGCCGCCCGAAAGCGTCTTCACAGGCTGGTCGAAATTGCGGAACTTCAACCGCAATCTCTGCAGATGCGGTTCGACCAGCGCGAGTTCGCTTCGTCGCCGGATGAAGCCGGCGAAAGTCACCCTGTTAATCGCTGGCAGCGAGGCGTTGGCGAGGATCGGGAAATCCATGACGAGGCTTTGGCCGAGCCGGTCCTCCGACACGTAGGCGACTCCGCCCGCCACGGCGGCGGAAGGGTCTGAGAAGGCTGTCGGCTCGCCAGCGAGCTTGATCTCGCCGGCTGTCGGCCGGTCGACGCCAAACAAGACGCGCGCCACTTCGGTGCGCCCGCTTCCGACCAAGCCGCCTAGTCCGAGCACCTCGCCTGCGCGAACTGTGAAAGAAACGTCTGCAAAGGCGCCCTTACGCGAAAGACCCTTGGTCTCGAGCACCAGCGGTCCTGGCGATGATCGCCGTTGCGGATAGATCGTGCTCAAGGGGCGGCCAACCATCATCCGAACGGCTTCGTCGCGCTCGATCTCTCCAGTTCGTCCCGTGCCGATCAACCGTCCGTCGCGAAGCACCGCGATCCGGTCGGCGACGCGATAAATCTCGTCCATGCGGTGGCTGACGAACATCATGGCGACGCCGTGGGCTCGCAGGCTGGACACCACTCCGAACAGCCGCTCGACCTCGCGCTGCGAAAGCGCCGCGGTCGGCTCATCCATGATCAGTACCCGTGCCTCGACGGAAAGCGCACGTACGATCTCGACCAGTTGCTGCTCGGATGTTCTCAGCTCCCGGAGCTGACGGTCCGGGCGGCAAGCCAGCCCGACGACGTCAAGCAATTCGGACGTCCGCCTGCGCATGCGGTCGTCATCAACGCCCCCAAGCCGTCTCTTGGGCATGTGGCGGAGAAAGACGTTTTCGTAGACGCTGAGATCGCCGAAGAGGCCCGGATGCTGGTGCACGACGGCAACGCCGCGACGGGAGGCCTCGACCGGCGACCAGCTTTCCGCAGGGCGCCCGTCAATCAAAACGGCGCCGGCGTCGGGTTGGTAGACTCCAGCCAGCAGCTTGACGCAGGTGCTCTTGCCCGCGCCATTCTCCCCAAGGAGCGCGAGCACTTCGCCGGCAATGAGATCGAAAGTTACGTCGCGAATCGCGATCACGCCGCCGAACCGCTTCGTTGCGGACGCGAGTCCGGCCGGCGCCTTGACCTGCGCCGTAACGGCGTCGCCGCTCGAAAGTGTCGCGGACATTGAGGATCAGCTTAATGCGGCTTCGCCTCTGTGGATGACGAAATCCCGCGCGCGCCATCTCTTGATAATGCCTTGATGACGGCGGAGGGTCTTGAGATCACGTTTGCTCTCCTGATCCGAACTCCGGCCCATCAGCCGGAGCTCAACCGAGTGTAGCCGCGGGCAGAGGATCTTGGAAATAGCCGCGACAGCCAACGAATGCCGGGTCCTGGAGGTAAAGCAGGCGGAGTAGAGCCTCAACGGAAAGAATGCGCCATAACCGATCGGTTCCCGAAGCGCGCTGCAAAAAGCGTCATCTCGACCCGTTGCCGATTCTCAAGATCGGCCCTAGCCGTTGATGACGACGGCGCCACCAATCGTAGCCGGCCAGTATGGCGCTGCTCGCGTCAGATATCTGCAAGGTCCTGACGCATGGCGTTCCATCGGTTGCGAATGTGGGCGCGGATGGCGTCCTCGTCCCGGCCGACCGTGTTCACGAAGAATCCGCGCGCCCAGAAGGCTGCCCCACAAAGTTGCGTTTGCGCTCCCCTTAAACCCAGGCCAAGTGGATCGCGCTCTTTTCCTTGATGTACCCGACGACCTGCGACACCGCACATTTCGGTATGCACGCGATCGGGCATCAAATGCCGTTCTTCGATCTTCGATTCCTTCTGTAGCGCGAGTTTGCGGAACACCTAGCCTTCCGCCTTCCCCGAGGCGGGGGCGCCGATCCCGGCCTCATACGCCGCCAGGGCGATGGGCCCCGCCGACGCTCCGCGCGAAACGGGCGACCAATTGCGGTTGAGCCTCGACTGACGGGCGCGCCGCCTCCCAAGAGAGCCTCTCGCTCTTCCGGTCGCTCGACCCTAAAACTTTTTTGCGTTTGCAGCGCCGCGCGCCCCAATCCGTATGCGATCCGTAGGTGTGCCTGTGCGAGTCTGCTTGACGGCCCGATCGGGAATCGTGCGGCGGGGGACCCGCACACCGGTCGGCGCCGCTGATCACTGGATGGGGATGCAATGACTGTCCGCTCCGTACTCTTGATGTCCGCGATTCTCGCAGCGCCGTTTGCGCCCGCGTTCGCGGCCGAATCCAACCACTGGGCCTATGTCATGTCGGTGGCGACCTACAAGCCGATGGCGGGCTTCAACCACGTCGTCGGACCCACCCGCTTCGTCGGCTATTTCCTACAGTCGCCGGACCTCTGCCGCGTCATGGTCTTCACCGCCGCGGCGGACGACGACAGGCTCGTAGAGCCGCCGAAACGCATGCAGATCGATATCCGGGCCGCCGACCGCGCCGAGCTTCCCTCCGGCGACGGCTCCGCGCTGGCGATCGCCTGCACCGCGGACGCCGATCTGATCAAGATCGCGCCGCAGCGTCGGGCGCTTTCCGCCACCACCCGTGACAGCCGATCCCGCGGAGAAATCGACGCCGCCGACGCCGGGCCAGCCGACTGATGATTGTGGCCTCAAGGCTTTAGTTGCAACAGCGCACGATTTCGGCCGCGGACCCCCCTTCTCCCGCAGCTCCTCCAGACTCTGGAGAAGGGGGGCGGTCTTTTTGTCGCACTCGTCGCTTCCGAAGCCGCGCCTCGGCCGGCATCGCAAGGCGGAGCAGTGCGAGGGTCCCGATGAGCTTGGTCCTCTCGTTGTTGGGCTACGCCATCGCGGCGCTCCGGCGTGGCCCGATTGCCGGCAACTGTCGGAATTCGTCCGGCCCGGAGGCCGGCACGTCACATTTCGAGCGCCCGTCCGGCGCGGAAGCTCTCGCCGGCCGCAAGCACAATTCGAAGGCTGTTGACCGCGTCGCGCATGTGATCGGCGAGGTCTGTTTGCCGCGAATAGCGTCGAGCAGGAAACGCTGTTTGCGGGACGCTCAACTCGTCATGATCGGGCCGATCCTCGATTGTGATTTCTTCGTCGGATTCGGCGAGGGACTGATCGGGCCTCAGTCTCGCGTGGTGGACACGGGATGGGGCCGACTTTGGCGTATGGATGTCGGATGACACCGCGGTCGTCATTCCGGCGACCAGCATGTCCTTCGGATCGTCGACGACGATGTGGACGCCGCCCTGCGGACCGAACACGTCCTTGATGAAGAAGGCGACCTCGCTGACCTGAGGGCCCCAGGCGGCCTCGTACCAGCCGACCGAACCGTCGTCGAACACGACCTGCAGCTGACCGTAATTGTACATGTCGCGGGCAATTTCGCTGGCGAGCCGGGCGCCGATGGCGTGCACCCGGACTGGCTTCGCCCCGGTCATGTGGCACATCATGTCGGCGTAGTGCACCCCGCAGTCGACGATCGGCGACAGCGACCTCATCAGATTCTTGTGCCACGTCCACGCCGGGCCGATCGAGCGCCGATTCAAATTCATGCGCATGACCAGCGGCTTGCCGAGCTCCCGGGCGAACTCCATCAGTCTGGCGTAGGTGGGACTGTGGCGCGGACCAAGGCCGACCAGAAGCCGGCGGTCGTTCGCCTTGGCTGCGGCGACGCCCCGCTCGGCGTCCGCGACCGTCTCGGCGATCGGCTTCTCCAGAAAGACATGCGCTCCGGCCTCGAAAGCCTGCACCGCAAAGTCGGCGTGGGTGTCCGGCCAGATGTTGACCGAAACGACGTCCGGCCTAACAGCGCCGAGCGCCTCGCCGTAGTCGGCGAAGCGGGCCACGCCGTGCCGATGTCGTTGCGCTTTTCAATCGAGCGACAACACAAGCCGGCCAGCTCGTCGTCCGCGATCCGCTCGTAGGCCCTGGTGTGCGTCATCCCCATGTGGCCGAGGCCGACGGCCAGCACTCGCAGTCTATCCGGCATTCGTCGCGCTCCTTCATTCCCGTTCCTGCTTCACCCGGTGAGACGCGTGTACGCCGTCGCGAGGAGCAGGATGATGCCGCCGTAGAGAATCTGCCGGATCGGCTCGGGCGCGTCGAGCAGGGTCAGGATGCTGTTGAGCACCGTGAGAATCAGCGCGCCGATGATGGTGCCGGAATAGCCGCCTCGACCGCCGAAGATGGAGGTGCCGCCGATGATGACCGCGGCAATGGACGGCAGAAGATAGACATCCGCGAGGCTGAGGTCCGCGTTGCCTGCGCCGCCGACGACCACCAGCCCTGCAGTTGCGGCGAGCAGGCTGCAGACGACATAGTTGACGAGCAGCACGCGCCAGACTCGAATGCCCGCCAGCTTGCAGGCCTCGCTGTTGTCGCCGACGGCGTAGAGCAGCCGACCGTATCCCGTTCGTCGCAGGACGAAGACGACAAGGACAGCGATCGGGGCCCAGAGCAGGAGATCGATCGGCACGCCTCCGAGGATTTTTCCCGCGCCGAGATCCTCGATGAACTGGGGCACGTGCGGCGCGTTGGCCAGCATCTTCTGGCTGTAGACGACCAGCATACCCTCGGTCATCAGCCCGGTTCCGAGCGTCATCACCAGGGGTTGGACGCGCAGGAGCGCAATCCCCACTCCGTTGATCAGACCGATGGCCACGCCGACCGCAAGACCGAACAGAACGGAGGGCAGTCCGAGTCCGGAATGAGTCGCCATGAGATACGCCGAGGCGGTCGCCACGCTCGCGACGGAAAGGTCGATGCCGCCCGTCAGCATGACGAGCGTCTGACCCGCCGCGACGATGCCGAGCGGCGCCGCAAACAGCGCCATGTTCGATATCCAGAGCGCGTTGACCGTTCCAGGCCGGCCGACCTCGATTCCGGCAACGAAGGCCAGCAGCAGGAGCACGAGCGCCACCAGCGTCCGCTTGCGCAGGAGGGAAATAACGCCGGCGACGGAAAGGGCCGAGGGGACGCTGTGCGAGACCGCGGGCTTGCCTTGATCCGTCATCTGCGAGATCGAGCCATCTCGACGAATCCTCCGATCATCACGATCGCCACGATGAGGGTTCCCTGGATCACCTGGCCGAAATTTGGGTCGATATTGAGAAAAATCAGGTCGGTCGGGATCAGTGTCAGCACGAAGGCCGCCATAACAGGGCCGACCATGCCGCCCCGTCCGCCGGCCAGGCTCACGCCCCCGACCACCACCGCGGCCAGGCCGCTCAGCGTGTAGTAGACCCCCGCGAGAGGCGCGCCGATTCCGGTCGTCATCGTCAGGCCGAGACCGCCGACCGCGCTGAGGAGACCGGAGAAGATATAGGCGGAGAAGCGGGTTCGTTCGATGTCGACGCCGCTGCGGAACGCTGCGACCCGGTCGCTTCCGATCGCGTAGAGCTGGAGTCCGAGCCTCGACTGCCGCACCGGGATCCAGATCACGGAGACCGCCACAACGAGCAGGATCACCGCGTTAGGCAGCCATGTGGTGAAGAGTGTGCCAGCGCCGAGATTGAGGAACTCCGGCGGCGCGCCTCCGCCCGGCTTTTCCATGATGAGCAGCGCGACGCCGCCCCAGATGAACCCGAGCGCCAGGGTCGCCACGACATCGGGAACGCGGGAGAAGACGACAATCAGGCCGTTCAGCGCGCCCATCGCGGCGCCGGCGAGAAGGACCACGACCGCCAGAGCCAACGATTCCCCGATGTTCGCATTCTCCATCGTGCTCGCCGCCAACACGTTGGCGACCGCCATCATCGATCCGATCGAAAGATCGATGCCGCCCGAAATGACGACTGCCGTTTGCGCCGCGGCGGCGAAGGCGAGCGGCAGGGCGCCCATCGCCAGCGACTGCAGATCGAAATCGGAGAAAGTCGGATGAATGGCGACGGTGATCGCAAGCGAGACGATCAGCAAGGCTGGCATCGCGAACAGGCTCGGATGGAGCCTGAGCCAGCGCCGGAACCGCCCAGCGAAGCCCCCGGAAGAGTCCATCGCGGAAACCCCCATGGCCGAGGGTTCGCCGCCCGCGGGCGCGGTCATGAAACCGCCTGCAATTGCGGGGCAAGCCCGTGAGCGGCGCGCAACAGAGTCGCTTCGTCCGCCTCGGCCACCGGCATCTCCGCCACCACCCGGCCGCCGAACAGGACGATCGCCCGGTCGCAGGCGAGCGCGATCTCGGGAAGCTCCGAAGTGAACAGGAGCACCGCGGAGCCCGCCGCCGCCAGTTTGCGAACCAGGGCGTAGATCTGGCGCTTGGTCCCGATATCGATGCCGCGAGTCGGGTCGAAGCAGAGCAAAGTGTTGAAACCGCTGGCGAGCCAGCGAGCGATCACGACTTTCTGCTGGTTGCCGCCACTGAGCCGGCTCAATTCCGATCCGGCCCGGGTGTCGATCTGCAGGCGGGCGGTCGCGGACTCGACGCGCGCCCGCTCGGCGCGCATCCCGATCGGCCCCCAGTTTCGAATGGCGCCGAACGCGGGCAAGGCTATGTTTTCGCGAACCGAGCGTTGCTGCAAAAGCGCCAGTAACCGGTTCGCCGGCACGAGAACGACGCCGGCGCGGATCGCGTCCGCGGGATGGCGCAGCCTCAGTTCCTGACCGCGCGCGAGAATGGCGCCTTCGTCAGTGCGGCGGCTGCCGGCAATACAGTCGAACAGTTCCTCCTGCCCCTGTCCCTCCAGAGCCGCGACGCCCAGAACCTCGCCTGGATAGAGCTTGAACGAAACGTCGTTGAGCAGCGGGCTGTGGCGCAAGCCTCGCACTTCCAGCGCCGGCTCCTGATCACGCGGTTTTGCCTTGGTCGCGGGGGCCGAGGTCGCGGACGCGACCGCGCGCGCCGTTTCGGCGCCCAGCATCAGGGCGACGATGCGCTCTTCGCTGCCGTGCGCGCGCTCAGTCACTCCGACCGTGACGCCGTCGCGCAGGACCGTCGCCCGGTCGCACAAAGCCGAGACCTCGGCCATGCGGTGGGAGATGAAAATTACCGCGTTGCCCCTCTCGCGCCAGCGCCTCACCATCAGGTAGATCTGCTCCGAGAGGTCCGCCGGAAGCGACGCGGTGATTTCGTCGAGCAGCAGGACGGCGGGCTCCGAAGCGAGCGCCCGTGCGAGATCGATCAACCGCAACGTCGGATACGGCAGGTCGCGCACCAGGGAGCTGAAATCGAGGCTCGTGACGCCGAGCTCCTCAAGCCGTCTGCGCACATCCTTGAGGGAGACGCGGGCGAGGCGCATGTTCTGCCCGACAGTCAGGTCCGGCACGAGCGCTGGGTCCTGGTAGACGGAGACGATGCCCGCGGCGCGCGCTTCCGCGGGCGAGCCGAACGTTCGGGCGACTCCTTTCACCAAAATTCGCCCGCCGTCCGCCCGCAACACGCCGGTGATGATCTTCACGAGCGTGCTCTTGCCGGCCCCGTTCGACCCCATCAGCCCGTGGACCTCGCCCGGACACACCCGAAGCGAGGCGGCCTTGAGGGCGATGACCGAGTCGAACCTCTTGGCCACGTCAGTCGCCTCGAGGAGTAGGACGGGTTCGCTCATCGACATCCGGAGTGCGAGGCGGAGCGCAATAATAGGCGCCGCGCGAAGCGATGAATCGCGCGTTTTCGAAGAGACCGACGGATCAGTCGCTGGCCCCGGTCACGACTCGCCCGGACCTTTGCAGGCCTTCTCCTGCTCGATGGTGTAATGCGTATAAGGCTTCACGCCGCTGTACACAGGGTAGTTCGGATCGACCTTGGGATCGTAGTAAGTCTTCAGCCACTCCATGCCTTCAGGCGTCGTATTGCTGTAGACCTGCGGCGTGAGATGGATGAGGTGCGGGTGCTCCTTCCCGCCGAGAACGTCGAGCGCGACGGCGAGGCCGGCGCCGCCGACCGCCGGAGGATTGGTGACATTGATGCCGACCAGACCGGCGTCCTTCAGCTCGATCTCCTGGCCCATGAAGCCGTTGTTGTCGGCGCCGACGACCGGCACGTACTTCTTGCCCGCGGTCTTGTAGGCGTCGACCACGGAGGCGTCCGTTCCCGACGTCCAGACGCCGTCGATCGGCTTGCCCGAGCCGATCAGGTCTTTCATCTCCTGCGCGGCCTTGTCCTGCGCCCAGCCGGTGAAGACCGATGCGACGACCTTGATATCGGGATACTTCTTCAGCGCCTCGGTGAATCCTTGGTGCCGGTCGGCGTCCGCGGGCACCCCGTCGATGCCGCGCAGTTCGACCACGTTGCCCTTGCCGCCGAGCTGCTTGAACAAAGCCTCGGCCCCTTCCTGGCCGTAAGCGGTCTGGTCGTTGGTCAGCACATAGGCGGTAGGGGCGGACACCGCCTGATCGATAGCGACCACCACGATATGCTTGTCGGTCGCCTGCTTGATCACCGGGTCGAGCGCCTTTCGGTCGGACGGATTGACGACGATGACGTTGACGCCCGCCGAGATCAGATTGCGCAGGTCGGCGATCTGCTCCGACGGTCCGCCGTTGCGGTTGGCGAGAATGACCTTGGACACCTTCCCCGACGCCAGGGCTTCGGCCTTGATGGAGCAGACCATCTCCTCCCGCCAGCCGTTGCCGATCAGGGTATTGGAGACGCCGACGACGTACTTGCCGGCGGCGAGCGCGGCGCCCGACGTCGTCACGATCGCCGCCAGCGATACGCCTGCGAGAATATGGGTCTTGTTCACGACTTCCTCCCTTTGGCGGCCCGACCACATCCGGCCCGGCCCTGCAAACATCCTACACGAATCGCGCAGAAATCCACGCGCCGTTGTTTCGGCTGGAAGCGACGGACGCCTCGACAAAGGCGACGCCGTGGGCGCCGTCCAGCACATCCGGGGTCAGGGCGGCCGCGGCGGCGTCCGACGGCCGTCCGGCGCGGCGGGCCGCGATCAGTTCGGCCGCGTCGCGATAGACGTTGGCGAAGCCCTCGATATAGCCCTCGGGATGGCCGCCGGGCATTCGCGAACCGCTCTTCGCCGGCGCCCAGTTTCCCGGCCCGCCGCGCTGCAGCAGTCTCGAAGGTTCGCCATAAGGCGTGAAGCGCAGCAACATTCGGTGCACCGCCCCGATGAAGGCGTTTCGGCCGCCGCCGACCATGCCGACGCGCAGGCGCCGGCCCTCGGAGCTCGGGGATGCGGTCGCATGGACCATGGGTCAACCCCCGACGCCGAGCAGCTTCAGATTGGCGGCTCGATCGGCGCCCGTGGCGGCGAAATCGTCGAACGCGTAGTCGGTCACCTCGATGATATGGTCGGCGATGAATTTCGCGCCGTCGCGCGCGGCGGCTTCCGGATGCTGCAGACAGCACTCCCACTCGTAGACCGCCCAACCGGCAAAGTCATAGGCGGCGAGCTTGGAGAAAATCGCCCTGAAATTGACCTGCCCGTGTCCGAGCGAGCGGTCACGGCCGGCGCGCTCCAGCCACCCCTGATAGCCGCCGTAGACGCCCTGCCGCGCGGTCGGGTTGAACTCGGCGTCCTTGACGTGGAACATCTTGATCCGCTCGTGATAAACGTCGATGAAGCCGAGATAGTCCATGCACTGTTTGATGAAGTGGCTGGCGTCGTAGTTGATGTTGCAGCGGTTGTGGCCGCCGACCGCCGCGAGGAACATCTCGAACGTGTCGCCGTCGAAGACGTCCTCGGTCGGATGAATCTCGAAACAGAGATCGACGCCGTGCTCGTCATAAACGTCCAGAATCGGCTTCCAGCGACGCGCCTGCTCGGCGAAGCAGTCCTCGATGAGACCGGCGGGCCGCTGCGGATAGGGATAGATATAGGGCCACGCCAGCGAGCCGGTGAATGTCACGTGTTCGGTCAGCCCGAAGCGCTGGCTGACCAGGGCCGCCTTGCGCACCTGTTCGGCAGCCCAATGGCGGCGCTTCTCGGGGTCGCCGCGCAAATGCTGAGGGCATTGTCCGTCGAACATCGCGTCATAAGCAGGGTGCACCGAAACCATCTGACCCTGAAAATGGGTCGAGAGTTCGCTGATCGCGATGCCGATATCGGCGAGCCTGCCCTTCACCTCGTCGCAATAGGCGGCGCTTTCGTGGGCGAGATCGAGATCGAAAAAGCGGGCGTCCCAGGTCGGAATCTGAATGGCCTTGTAGCCGTAATTCTTCGCCCATCGCGCAATGCCCTCGAGGGTGTTGTGCGGCGGCGTGTCGCGTGCGAACTGCGCCAGAAACAGCCCCGGCCCTTTGATGGTGCGCATGATGTTCCTCCCGATTCCGCTGCTTGATTTTCCGCAGCGCGTCGCTGATTAGAAGTTCTGTCTTTCTCGCAATAAGCGCAACTGCCTTCCAATTGTCAAACTGGCTGCAAGACGTCGCGCTGCGGAGTTCAGGATTCAGATTTCGTAAAGTTGACTTTTGGAAACTTTGCTTTGCATCTACCGACAGGAGTCGGGCCGCGGCTCAACGGGAGAACGCAGTTGAAGGGGCGAATCGTCCTGGCCACAGGCGCAACTCAGGGCATCGGTCTCGCGATCGCGACCGCCGCCGCCTCCGAGGGCGCCGAGGCTGTCGTCATCGTCGGACGGGACCCGGCTAAAGCCCCTGCGGCCGTCAAGGCGATCGAAGGCGCCGGCGCCGTCTGCGCTTTCGTCCAGGCTGATCTCGAAAGCCCGGATGCGCCGGACATGATCTTCGATTTCGCAATTTCCCGCTTCGCCCGCGTCGACGCGCTCGTCAATTCGGCCGCCGCCACCGATCGAGGCGCGCTCGTCGACGCCGATCGGCCCCTGTGGGACCGGCTTTTTGCAGTCAACGTGCGCGCGCCCTTCTTCTTGATGCAGCGATTGGTCAAACACCTGCGGCAGCGCGGCGCGCCCGGCTCGATCGTCAACGTTCTCTCGATGCACGCGCACGGAGGCTCTCCCGAGCTTGCGGTCTACGCCTCGACCAAGGCCGCGCTCGCCGGGCTGACCAGGAACACGGCGAACGCCCATCGCTTCGACCGCATTCGCGTGAACGGGATCGCCCTCGGCTGGGTCGACACGCCCGCCGAGCGTGCGATGCAGGCGGTCACGCTCGGCCACGGAGAGACGTGGCTGGAAGATGCGTCCGCAACGCAGCCGTTCGGCCGGCTGTTCAAACCGGAGGATGTCGCGCGGCTTGCGCTCTTCCTGCTTGGAGACGCGTCGGAGCCGATGACCGGCGCCATTGTCGATCAGGCGCAGTCCGTAATCGGCACGTTCGGGTGAGGCCGAAGGCCTGATGCGGCCGCGCCTCGAAAAGGCCTTTGATTTTCCCGCAGCAAACTTCGCCGGCGGGTTAGCTCCCAGGATCGGTTCTCGTCTTGCAGCGGCTTTCACTGGAAGACAGCTGTTGATTATGAAAACCAAACAATTTCTTGACGGCGCCGGCACTTTGTTCTATATTTGTTCTGCACCAAGAGATCGCCCGAGTTGTCCGCTTTCGCCGTAGCCGTTCCCCCATTTGTCGCCATCGATCCGGCGGGTGCGCACGTGTGTCAAAGACCAACGCAGCGAAGCGGGCCAGTCGGCGTTCCGACAAGTCGCGCGAAACCCGGAAACAGCGCCCCAAGGGATTGGAAAGATTGAATTTGCGGTCGAAAATGGTGTGGGCTCCGAGCCTTGACCACAAGATGTAGCGAGCGACGCGGAGGACTCCAGCGAGCTCCATTGTCCCCTTCCGCACGGCGGGACGGACGATTGCACCCTCGTCAAGTCCGCGCGAGCCGCCCGGAAATCGCGCCGCATCCTGTTGAAAAGGCAGGATTCGCGCCGAGAAATGGAATGGCCTCCGAAGCGAGGACCCACAAGATGTGGGGCTAGCCGGTCAAGGGCTCCTCCGAGAACCGCTAGTGTGACCGCCGCCTTGGGGCAGGGAAGCTCTCTTTTCAGGGACCGCTCAAGGCGCCGTCGCGGACATGGACGACCGCGACTCCATCCCCGTACAGGCGACGCCAGCCGGGCGCGCGGTCGAGGACCGCAACGATCGGTTCGTCCGGGGAGAAGATCGTCCAGGCGATCCGATAGCGGCTCATGCTCTCCTCGACGGTCGCAGGATCGGCTGCCGCGAGCTTTCGGTAGCGCCCGAGCATGGCGTCGCCGTACATGTCGGCTCGTCCGTCGATGAACGGCCGGACGCCCGACCAGATGAGATAGCCGCCGAAATCGTAGCCGTTGAGGACCGGCTTCGCCCGGAGCTCGGGGGGAACGGCGGCGAGCGCCGAGATCGGCGCGGCTGGCCCGTCGGTGCGGACGATCGGTTCGGCGATCCGCAGCGCGCTTAATCCCAGGGCCGCCGCGAGGCTCGCGGTCAGCGCGACCCGCGCCGCCTCCGGACTCCCCTGCGGCCACGGGGCGCCGATCGCTCCCGCGATCGGCCGCGCCAGCAGCATCGGCGCGACGAGCCCGAGCAGCTGCGCGTGGCGCGCATGCTGAAGCGCCATGGCGAGGAGTCCGGCGAGGAGCGCGGCCCGCACCGGCGGCGTCGCCATCGGCCTTGTCAGGGCGAAGCCGAGGACGAGGATGAGCGCGATCTCCATCGGTCCGACCTGGCTGAAGTCCTGCGCCCGCCATTCGCTGATCCGCGACAGGTTTACGACGCCCATCAGCCGGAACGGAAACAGAAGCGCTTCGAGGCCATAGGGATTGACCAACGACGCCGCGAGGGCGGCGAGGCCGAACAACGTCCACCCGCGCAAGGCGGCAAGACGCTCCCCTCGCGGCGCCGCCGCGACCGCCTCGAGGGCGAACGGCCCGATTAACGCGAGGCCGAAAACGAAGCCGCCGTGCATGTTCGACCACAGGATCATCAGCGCCGCGAGGCGGACAGGCGGGGCCGCGTCCCGCTCACGCGCGTCGATGAGCCCGACCGCCCAGGCCGCCGCGAGCGGCAGCGCCAGCACATGCGGACGGGCGAGCAGGTTCGGCAGCCACAGGGCGACGCCGAGGGCGACCGTGACGCCGAGCGCCGCGCCCGAAAGATCGCGCGCGACCCTGAGGCCCATGATCAGGGCGGCGCCCGAGGCGGCCGCCGCAGTCAGCAGCGCGACGCCGTTCCATCCACCCCAACGGAACGCCAAGGCCATGAGAATTTCGGACGCCCATTCATGCGCCGTCCACGGCGCGCCCGGCATCGAATGGCTGAACGGGTCGACTCGCGGGACGGCGCCGTGCGCCAGCATCCATTCGCCCGTCGCCAAATGCGACCACGTGTCCCCGTCGCGGAGCACCGCCGGCGAGAAGGCCGATACGGCGAACAGGAAAACGGCGACGAGAGCGAGGACGAGGCCCGACACACGCGCCTCCGACCTCTCCGAGGCGACGGGGCGGGCGGCGGACGGCAGGGCGAGCGACATGGCTCGGAAGCCTGCCGAATCCGCCGATAATGGCGGGTTAACGGCCTTCGCGAACCGAAGGGCCCTCGCAGCTTCGACTTCAGCCAGCTGCCGCTGGTCCGGTCCACACGGATACCGAACAAGGTTCGGGCAAGCTGACCTCCACCTGCGCGTTCACCTTCCCGCACACCTCATCAAAGGCGGTCGTCCAATCCTGGATTGCCTGAGTCAAAACATCAACGCGCTGAACGACTCTTGTCTTTCGACACTCGGCCGTCAGTGGCTAATCCGCCGGATGCATGCCCAAGCGAAACGGGCGGCCTCGGGCCAAACGCCGGCAAGCCCGCCTCCCCCCGGAGCCAACGCGCCAACCAACCAATGACCAGGACCGCCGGCAAAGGCCCGTTTGTGGAAATCACTGGTGGTTTGCTGATGGGGTGCGACGCAGCGTCGATAGTCGGGAAGATAGAAATACCAAACGGCGCCCGTCTCCCTAGGCTTCGCGGGAGCTTCGGGAGATCACCCTACGCCATGTCACTCCACGTGGCCTGCAAGCCGAAGCCCGAGAGGGCGTGGGTGGCGGAGACGGAGGGATTCGAACCCTCGATAGAGCTTTACAACCCTATAACGGTTTAGCAAACCGCCGCCTTCAGCCTCTCGGCCACGTCTCCGGCGCGCTTTCGAAAGCGGGAGCGACATATGCCCGACGCCTCCGTCCATTGCAAGCGATCCGCTCGCGTTTTGGCGGAGTCTCACGGCCAGCCTACGGCCCGGAGGCGCGGCATCTTGCCGCCCAGGGTGCGCGCGACGCGCAGCCTCCGCCCTACCTGGCGCGCTGCCCGAACAGAATCTTTCGGGCTTTCTCGTCGGTCGCAAGGTCATGCTGCTTGCGGCCCGGAATATCGAGCGACAGCCCACGCTGGACCGCCGGCCGCGCAAGCACCGCGTCGAGCCAGCGCGCGAGATGGGGGAAAATCAGAGATTTCCTGCCCGTAGCGTTTCCGACCTTTCGTCCAGCCGACACAGGCCATGTCGGCGATCGAATAGGGGCCGGCGAGATATTCATGGTCGGCAAGGCGACGGTTCATCACCCCGAACAGACGGTTCACCTCGTCTGTGTAGCGATCGATCGCGTAACGAATCTTCTCTGCAGCGTAGATGCGGAAGTGATTGGCCTGCTCCGCCATCGGCCCGAGGCCCCCAACCTGCCAGAAAAGCCACTCGCCGACCGCCACGCGCTCACGCGGCGTCTCCCCGCCGAAGCGCCCGTCTTGCCGTCGAGGATTGGAGGATCGCACCCGACTCGAACACCGAGATCGGCCGACCGTCGGGGCCATCGGGATCAACGATCGCGGGCATCCGGTTGTTCGGCGAAATCGCGAGAAAGGTCGGCTGGAACTGTTCGCCGCGCCGATGTGCCTCGGCCTCGCGCATGATCCCCTCGTTGCCGAAACCGCAATCGCCGCGCAACAAGGCCGGCTACAGGTCGCGCGGCAGGCGATCGAGCAGCGCCCACAGGCTCGGCGCGCTATGTTTGGACGCGTGCTCGTCGCCAGGACAGACGTCGACGTCGAGAACAAGACGCGTCGAGGCCATCGAGTAGGTGTGATAGCAATGGCTCGGGCGTCCGGGCTTCTCGAAG
>DASRSL010000154.1:0-26527 GCA_035656495.1 Roseiarcus sp. | reverse complement strand
AGATTGGGACGACTACCTCGGCGCTCACGCCTGAGTCCCATTTTCGACCGACGAGCGTCCATACAAGCTGGTAGGCGACGGGCCGGGTCCTCGAGGGTGGTCAGGCCTTGACCGCGCCTGCGGTGAGCCCGGAGACGATGTAGCGCTGCGCCATGAGAAACATCAGGATCGCCGGCAGGATCGTGAGCGTGATGAAGGCGAGCACCAGCTGCCAGGCGGTCGCATACTCCCCTTGGTAGGCCATCATGCCGAGAGTCCAGGGATATTTCGAATCGCTGTTGATG
Organism: Roseiarcus sp.; assembly: GCA_035656495.1. Classification (GTDB taxonomy): domain Bacteria; phylum Pseudomonadota; class Alphaproteobacteria; order Rhizobiales; family Beijerinckiaceae; genus Roseiarcus. The sequence continues at coordinate 26,243 of DASRSL010000154.1, read as the reverse complement.
ACGACGAGCGGCAGGAGATAGCCGTTCCAGCTGCCGACGAACGAGATAACGGCGACGGTGGAGAGAATCGGCCCCAGGAGCGGCAGCGTGACGAAGAAGAAGAAGCGGAAATAGCCGCACCCGTCCATGAAAGCGGCGTCCATGAGCTCGTTCGGCAGCTGCCGGAATGCGTTGCGCATCAGGAGAACGCCCATCGCCAGCGAGAACGCGACCTGCGGCAGAATCACCCCCCAATAGGAGTTCAGGAGCCCGAGATCGCGGATTCTGATGAACAGCGGCAGGATCGCCGTCGCAAGGGGAAACAGGAGCCCGAGCTGAAGGTAGTTCAGCAGAAAACGATCGCCGAAGAAGTGCAGATGCGCGAAGGTGAAGGCGGCCATCGAAGAGACCGCCAGCGTCAGCGCGACCGTGAACAAAGCCATGAACAGCGAATTGCCGAGCACCTGCCAGTAGCGGGCGCTCGTGAGGATGTCCCAATAGTTACGCCAGACCCAGACGTGCGGCAGTCCGAAGGGATTCGACTGAAGGTCGCCCAGTTCCTTGAAACCGTCGATGACTGTGGCGAAGATCGGAACCAGCACGATTGCGGCGAGGACGACGAGGGTCGCAAATATCGCAACGCTGCCGAGGCCACGCTGAGCGCGCCCGGAGGGTTGGCGGATCGCCGTCGCTGCTTCGGGCGCCATATCATAGGAGGTCTCCGCCATCTCGGGCCTCAGTCCTCGCGCATGAAAAGCCGCCTGTAGCCGAAGGCGAAGGTGACGCAGATGAGGAACAGCACGACGCCGACCGCAGAGCCGAAGCCGGCGCGCATTCGTGTGACGCCGAAATAGTAGAGGAAGGAGACCATCGTGTTGGTGGTCTCGAAGGGACCGCCGCCGGTCAGCGGCACGATAATGTCGAAGAGCTGCAGGGCGCCGATGACGGAAAAGAAGATCGAGAGCCGGATCATCGGACCGAGCTGCGGCAGGGTGATGTGCCAGAACCGCTGCAACCGGCTCGCACCGTCCATCTCGGCAGCCTCCAACAGCGATGGGTCGATGCCCTGCAGGCCGGCGACATAAAGCATCATGTGGAAGCCGAAGTATTTCCACAGGACGACGATCAGCACGGCGCTGAACGCCCAGTCCTTGCTCGCCAGAAGATAGAACGGCTGCAGGCCGAGCCCGTGGGTGATCGCGCCGACCAGCCCGTAGTCGCCGTCGAACATGAAATGCCAGATCAGGCCAGCCGCAACGTCGGCGAGAACATAGGGCAGGAAGAAGATCATCCGGAACCACGCGGCGCCGGGGATGCGGCCGGCCACCATCAAGGCCACGCCCAGCGCCAGCGGCAACTGGACGAGGAGCGAGACGGCGATGATGAGGGCGTTGTTGACCAGCGAGCGCATGAACGTCGCATTGCCGATCAAGTAGCCGTAGTTCTTCAGTCCGATGAATTTTTCGGGCCGTCCGTAGCCGTTCCAGTTGTAGAAGCCATACCACGCGGCCTCCGCCATCGGCAGCGCGACAAAGACGGTGAAAAGCAGGAGCGCTGGCGGCAGAAAGACGACGGCGGTCGCCCAGCCGTTGGCGGTCATGCGCCGGGCGGGTTCGACGTAAGTCGTCTGCGCCATCGCCAAGGCGGGAACCTCCGAGGTTGGCGAGAGCCCCGCCGCGGCTGACGGCGGGGCCTTTCAACGCGCCGCTATTGCTGGTCGAAAGCGTCCTGGATCGCCGCCGCCCCGGCTTCGGGCGTCATTTCGCCGGCGGCCACGTTGATCGAAACGTCGTTGATCACGCGTCCGACCGACGGGCCGAGATCCTGATCGAAGAAGTTCTGATGCCAGGTCGCTTTGGCGACGCTCTCCGCGATCTGCCGCATCGCCGGATCCTTGATGGACTGCGCGGTGTCCTTGAACACCGGAATGTAGGCGCCGGTCTCCGCCGCGGCTTTTGCGTATTTCTCCTGGCTGAAGAACTTGAGGAAGTCGACGGCCTCCGCCGGCGCGGTCTTGGTGACGAGCCAGGCGTGGACGCCGCCGAGCATGTCGGTCTCCTTGCCCTTGCCGCCCGGTACGAGCGGGAACGACAGGATGCCGATGTCGCTTGCCGGCAGCCCCTTGCCGCTGGTCGAGCTCGGTCCCTGCATGCCGAGCAGCCATTCGCCCATCAGGTCGATGGCGGCCTTGCCGTCACCGAAAATTTGCGCCGACTGCGCTTGTGAGGTCTGCAAGTAACCGGGCTGGAACGGCTCGAGCTTTGCAAGGTCGCGCAAGAGCTCGCCGGCCTTCACCCAGCTCGAACCCTTGAACCCGCCCTCCTTCCCCGCCTTCGCCTCGATGAGCGCCTGGTCGCCGCCGATGCGCATGACGAGATACGAGTAATAGAAATGCATCGGCCACTTTTCGCCGCCGCCGACGACGATCGGCGTGATCCCGGCGGCCTTGATCTTCTTCACCGCAGCGAGGAAGTCGTCCCAGGACTTGATGTCCTCGGCCTTTACGCCGGCCTTGTTGAAGAGCTGTTTGTTGTAGAAAAAGACGACTCCTCCCGTGTCCCACGGCACGCCGACGGCCTTGCCATCGACCTTGAAGGCGTCGACGGCCGTCGGAAGGAGGTGACTTTGAACCTCGGCGACGTCGGCGGTGATATCCTTGAGAAAGCCGGCCTGGTACTGCGCGACCATGACTCCGCCGCCCCAAGAATAGAACAGGTCCGGACGCGAGTCCGCGGACTGCAGCATGGTCGGGAGCTTGGCTTTGAAGGCCTCGTTTTCCAGATACTGGAACTCGACCTGCACGCCCTTGTGGTCGGCCTCATAGTCCTTGCCGATTTTGTCCCAGAGCGCGATGGCGGCGGGGTTGTTGTTGACGTGGAGGATCTTGATTTTCGTGTCCGCGAGCGCCGGCGCCGTCAATGCGGCGAGGCATCCCGCAGCGAACGCAAAATGACGAAATAGCATGGTTTCCTCCGCAAGAACGGCGGTCATCCGCCTTTTATCCGAGACACAAATTAAATCTCTCTCGACTTGGGGCGACTGTCAAGCGAAACAAACAACGGCGTTGACAAACGCTGGAATCCGGAGTTGACAGCGGGGCGGCGGGATGAAAATAATTCCGAGATCCGAAGAAATGAGCCGAAGGGGAAACCTCCCGAGCGATGAAAACCGCCGATCCCGAATTGATGCGCGCGATCAACCGCTTCCATGTGATGGACGCGATCCGCCGCTTCGGGCCGACATCGCGGGTCGAAATCTCGCAATTGACGGAGATGAGCCCGACGACGGTCTCCGCCATCACGGCGGCGCTGCTCGACGACCGGCTGATCATCCCGCTGCAGGTCGGCGCCGTGCGCGACGCGGGCCGCGGGCGGCCGCGCGTGATGCTGAAGCTCAACCCGGACGCCGCGCATGTGGTCGGGGTGAAGCTCGCGCCGGACCAGATCACGGTCGCCGTCACCAACTTCTGCGCCGACATCCTGCGCTCGCTTTCGATGCCGATCCGCATCGACCGGCAGACCGCCGCAGTCATCGCCGACCTCGTCGAGGACGGCGTGCGCCGGTGCGTCAGCGACGCGGGCCTCGAGCTCGCGGGCGTCTCGGGAATCTGCGTCGGACTGCCGGGCGTCGTGGAGCGGTCGGCCGGAGTCTGCCGGCAGAGCCCGATCTTCCGCGAGCGTGACGTGCCGCTCGGCGCCGATCTCGCATTCCGCCTCGGCGTTCCGACCTCTCTCGACAGCGACGTCAACCTTGTCGCGCTGGCCGAGCATTGGTTCGGGCAGGCGCGCGACCTCAACGACTTTCTGGTCGTCAACGTCGACCGCAGCCTGGGGCTCGGCATCCTTCACAACGGCGAGTTGTTCCGCGGCGCGAACGGGCTCGGTCCGGATCTCGGCGACCTGATGGTTCGCCGGCGGGGCGACGGCGTCGTCCGCCTCGCCGAGGTCGGTTCGGAGACGTCGGTGCTCGGCGAAGCGGAAGCCCTGCTGGGCGACGGCGGCCAGCGGGCGGAGGTCCGGCCCGAGCGCGAGATGGCGCTCCTCCTGCAACGCGCTCAGGGCGGGGACGCGCGCTGCGCCGACCTCTTGGCCGCGGCGGGCGAAGCGGTCGGCTTCGCGGTCGCCAATCTCATCACCCTGTTCGCGCCGCCCAGGGTGATCGTTTCCGGGCGCGCCATGGCGACCAGCGAATGCTTCATCGAGGCGCTCCGCAAGACGGTCGCCGCACTCCTGCCGGCGAGCCTCGCCGACGTGTCGGACATCGTCGTTCGCGAATTCAGCGAGAGCGTCTGGGCGCGCGGCGCCGCGGCGATGACGCTGCGCGAACTCTATGGCGCTCCGTGGAGCACGACGGGTCCGGCGCAGCTCCGCGAGTTGCAGACGTCGCATGCGGGAGAATCGTCATGAAGCGTGTCGGCGTGGGAGTGATCGGCTGCGGCGCCATCAGCTCCGCCTATCTGACCGCGGCGCGGAAATTCCCCATCCTCGAAATCATCGCCCTCGCCGACGCCAATCCTGAGGCGGCGGAGGCGCGCGCGGCCGAGTTCGGCCCGCCCGCCCGCCCGGTGGACGCGCTCCTCGCCGATCCGTCGGTCGAGGTCGTTCTCAACCTCACCGTCCCCAGGGCGCATGTCGAGGTCGGCCTCAGGGCGATCGCCGCGGGCAAGCACGTCTACTCTGAAAAGCCCATCGGCGTCAGCGTCGCCGAAGCGCGCCGGCTCGTCGAGGCGGCAGAGGCCAAGCGCCTTCGCCTCGGCTGCGCGCCCGACACCTTTCTCGGCGGCGCGCATCAGACGGCGCGCCAATGCGTCGACGAGGGCCTGATCGGCCGCCCGATCGGCGGAACCGCCTTCTTCATGTGCCCCGGCCATGAGCGCTGGCATCCCAATCCGGGCTTCTATTACCTCGCCGGCGGCGGCCCGATGCTCGACATGGGACCCTACTATGTCACCGACCTCGTCAATCTCCTCGGGCCCGTGGCCAGCGTCAGCGGCGTCGCGACGCGGCCGAGGGCCGAGCGCGTCGTCGCGAGCAAGCCGCTTCAAGGAACGCGCGTGCCGGTCGAGGTCGCGACCCACGTCGCGGGGACCCTGCTCTTCGCCAACGGCGCAGCGGTCACGATGACCATGAGCTTCGACGTGCCGCGGCACAAGCATGTCCCGATCGAGCTCTATGGCGAGAGGGGCTCGCTGATCGTTCCCGATCCCAATTATTTCGGCGGCAGGATCGAGCTCGCCACTGCGGACGAGGATTGGCGCGAAATCCCGACGCGCCACGCCTATGCCGACGGCAACTACCGGATCCTCGGCGCAGCCGACATGGCGCTCGCCATCCTTTCCGGCCGCCCGCACCGCGCGAGCGGCGCGCTCGCGCTCCATGCGCTCGAGGTGATGGAGGCGTTCCAGGCGTCGTCCGACAGCGGCCGCGCGGTGAGCGTCTCGACCCGCCCGGAGCGTCCGGCCCCGCTGCCGGCCTCGCTCGCGGTTGGCGAGCTCGACTGAGGGCCGAGGAACGAAAACGGAGGAAGCGACGATGCGGGAAGCGCTCATTGTGTGGGGCGGCTGGAGCGGCCACGAGCCTGAGAAGGGTGCGCAGATCGTCGCGGGAATGCTCGAGGGCGACGGCTTCAAGGTCTACGTCGAAAACACCACCGAGGCCTTCGCCGACCCTGCGATCGCCGACATGAGCCTCATCGTCCCGATCGTCACCATGTCGAAGATCGAAAAGGAGGAGGTCGAAAACCTGACCGCGGCGGTGCGCGGCGGCGTCGGCCTCGCCGGCTATCACGGCGGCATGTGCGACGCGTTTCGCGAAAGCGCCGACTACCAGTTCATGTGCGGCGGCCAGTGGGTCGCCCATCCCGGCAACGTCATCGATTACCGGGTCGACGTGGTGAAGCCCGACGACCCGATCATGCGGGGGATCTCGAGCTTTCCCTATCGGTCGGAGCAATATTACATGCATGTCGACCCTTCGAACGAGGTGCTCGCGACGACGACCTTTTCCGGCGAACACGCGCCGTGGACGGCCGGCGTCGTCATGCCCGTCGTCTGGAAGCGCAGGCACGGCGCGGGCCGCGTCTTCTACAGCTCGCTCGGTCATGTAGCGGCCGAGTTCCACGTGCCCGAGATGAAGGAGATTTTGCGGCGCGGGATGCTGTGGGCGGCCCGCTAGGCCGCACTTATCCTCCCCCCGCGGAGCGGCTCTCGGCATTCACGCATTTCGAATCGCCGCGCGGATCCCTTCCCCAGCTCCGCTGGGGAAGGAACCACCCGGCGATCTATGATGTGTGAATATCGTAGCCCCCCGCTCCGCGGGGGAGGATAAGCTCCGGACGTTCTCCCATGACGATGATCCGCAACCCCATCCTGCCCGGCTTCAATCCCGGCCCGTCGATCTGCCGGGTCGGCGAGGACTATTATATCGCGACCTCCACTTTCGAGTGGTATCCCGGCGTCCAGATCCACCACTCGCGCGACCTCGTGAACTGGCGCCTCGTCACGCGCCCGCTCGATCGCGCCGCGCAGCTCGACATGCGCGGCAATCCCGATTCCGGCGGCGTCTGGGCGCCTTGCCTGTCGCATGCCGACGGAAAATTCTGGCTCGTCTACACCGTCGTGAAGCGCCTCGTGGGAAACTTCAAGGACACCCACAATTTCATCGTAACGGCGCCGGCGATCGAGGGGCTTTGGTCCGACGCTATTCATGTGAATTCGAGCGGCTTCGACCCCTCCCTCTTCCACGACGACCACGGCCGCAAATGGTTCCTCAACATGGTCTGGGACCACCGCACCGATGGGCCCGCGCGCAACCGGAAATATCCGGCCTTCGCCGGGATTCTGCTGCAGGAATTTGATGCTCGTTCCGGCAGGCTGGTCGGCCCCGTGGAGAACATCTTCGCCGGCAGCGAGCACGGGCTGGTCGAGGGGCCGCACCTCCATAAGCGCGGCGGCTTTTACTATCTGACGGTCGCCGAGGGCGGCACGGGCTACGACCACGCGGTGACGATGGCCCGGGCGCGCCGCATCCAAGGGCCTTACGAGCTTCATCCGAACGTCCATCTGATCACCTCGAAGGACGCGCCGGCAGCGGCCTTACAGCGCGCCGGTCACGGCCAGATCGTCGAGACGCCGCAAGGGCAGGTCTACCACACGCATCTCTGCTCGCGGCCGCTCGAGGGCCTGCGGCGTTCGCCGCTCGGCGCGAGACGGCGCTGCAACAATGCGTCTGGGGCGAGGACGACTGGCTCTACCTCGCCCAGGGCGGCCAAACGCCTGCCGTCGACGTGCCCGCTCCTTCGCCGGGCTGGTGCGCGCGAGCGGGCGTCGGCGACGAGCGGGCGCTGGCGAAGGCGTGGCGATCGCTGGTCAAGGCTGAGCGCCGCTGGCGCGACGATCTCACGGAGCGAATGTCCGGATCGGATTAGAGGGTCAAAAATGGCGGCGAAGGCGCTGCCGCCGCCGACGAAAGCTTTTGACCTCCACTTATGCTATGCGCCCGGACGCCACCGGCCTCGGATTCGCTGATCGGCGCTTGCCTCCGGCGCAAGCGTCCGAGCAGATTGTTTATGCGCGGTCGGCGCACGGCGAGGCGCTCGCGGCGGGCGCGGATCCGGTGACGAAATTCGGCGATGGAGAGAATCATGGGAGCGATGAAGTTCGGCGTCGGCCAGCCCGTCAAACGCGTGGAGGACGTTCGCCTCGTGAAAGGACAGGGCGCCTTCGCCTCCGACCACGCGCCGCAAGGCGCGCTGTACGCGGCCTTCTTGCGCAGCCCGCACGCGCACGCCGGGTTCGCCGCGCCCGACATTGGCGCCGCGCGCGCCCTTCCCGGCGTGCACGGGGTTTTCGTGGCGAGCGACTTCGCCGCGCTGGGTGGGCTTCCGTGCCTCGCCCCGATGAAGAATACCGACGGCTCGCTGACGCCCCTCAAGCCCTATCCGCTGATGGCCGACGGCCTCGTGCAGCACGTCGGCGACATCGTCGCGATGACCGTCGCCGATACGCCCTTGCAGGCGCGCGACGCCGCCGAGGCGATCGGCGTCGATTGGGAGGCCAGGCCGGCTGTGGCGGACCCGGAGGCGGCGATCGAGGACGGCGCCCCTCTGGTCTATTCAGAGGCGCCGGGCAACATCGCCTACGATCATGAGATCGGCGACCGGGCGAAAACCGAAGCCGCCTTCGCCAAGGCGGCTCATGTCGTCAGGGTCAAGGTCGTGAACCCGCGCGTGATCGCCAACTACATGGAGCCTCGGGCCGCGGCCGCCGAATGCGATTCGAACAGCGGCCGCCTGACGCTGCATGTCGGCAGCCAGGGCGTGCACGGCATTCAAAGATCGATTGCCCAAGAGATTCTCAAGATCGAGAAGGACAAGCTCAGGGTGACGACCGACGACGTCGGCGGCGGCTTCGGCACGAAAGCCTTCGTCTATCGCGAATATCCGCTTCTGCTCGAGGCCGCGAGGCGGGTCGGTCGTCCGGTCGTGTGGCGCGCCGATCGCAGCGAGCACTTCGTCGGCGACGCCCATGGACGGGACAACGTGACCGTCGCCGAGATGGCGCTCGACGATCAGGGCCGGTTTCTCGCGCTGAGGCTCGACATCCTCGGCAATCTCGGCGCGTATCTCTCGCAGTTCGGCCCGTTCATCCCCTACCTCGGCGCCACGATGGCGACCGGCCCTTACGACATCGGCGCGCTCCATGCGCGCGTGCGGGGCGTCTTTACCCACACCGTGCCGGTCGACGCCTATCGCGGCGCGGGGCGGCCCGAGGCGGCCTATGTGCTCGAGCGTCTGGTCGACCGCTGCGCGCGGGCGGTCAAGCTCGCGCCCGAGGAGATCCGCGCGCGCAATCTCGTCAGGTCGTCGCAGATGCCCTACCGGACCCCGACCGGCCGCACCTACGACGTCGGCGATTTCGAGGGGGCGCTCAGGGCCTGCGCCGAGAAGGCCGATTTCGCGGGGTTCGCCAGCCGCCTCGAGGAGTCGCGTTCGCGCGGCCATATCCGGGGCGTCGGCATGTCGACCTACATCGAATGCACCGCCTGGGACGACTCCGAAACGGGTTCGGTTGTCCTCGAAGAGTCGGGGGACTTCACCGTCCTCATCGGGACGCAGTCGAGCGGGCAGGGACATGAGACAGCCTACGCCCAGGTGGTCTCCGAATATCTCGACGTGCCGCTGTCGCGGGTGAAGGTCGTCCAGGGCGACACCGATCGCATCGCCACCGGCTTCGGCACCGGGGGCTCGCGGTCGATCCCGATCGGCGCCGTCATGGTCGACCGCGCGAGCCGCAAGCTCGCAGCGATGCTGAAGGATCTCGCAGCCGACAAGCTCGAAGCCGCGGCCCAGGACCTCGAAATCGTCGACGGACGCATCCGCATCGCCGGCACCGATCGGTCCATTTCCTACGAGGAGCTCGCTGCGCTGCCGACCGCCAAGCCGGAGCTAAGGACCGCCGTTGAGACCTTCGCGCCGCCGCATGCGACCTATCCCAACGGAACGCATATCTGCGAGGTCGAGATCGACCCCGAAACGGGGCGCGCGCTGATCGCCCGCTACACGGTCGTCGACGATTTTGGCCGTACCCTCAATCCCCTGTTGCTCGAGGGCCAGGTCCACGGCGGCATCGCCCAGGGCGCCGGCCAGGCGCTGATGGAGCGCGCGGTCTACGACGAGGACGGACAGCTCCTGACGGCGAGCCTCATGGACTACGCGATGCCGCGCGCCGACGACCTGCCGAATTTCGTCTTCGAGACGCGCAACATTCCCTCGACAACCAATCCCATGGGACTGAAAGGGGCAGGCGAAGCGGGCAGCATCGGCTCGACCCCGGCGGTCATGAACGCCGTCGGCGACGCCCTCTGGCGCGCCTACGGGATCGACCACATCGACATGCCGGCGACCCCATTCGCCGTATTCAAGGCGATCCGGGAGGCGCGGGGCCGACAGTGACCTGCCGAAGGGCGATGTAGCCCCGGCGGAGAAGCCGCGGCGCCGACGATGGCCGGGGTCTTTATGCCGATTTAGCGCCCGCTCGCATGGACTTTCGACCCCGGCGCCTGTCCGATGACCCGAACCCGCGCCGCCCCGCCCATTTGCACTATCGGCCGCGGCCCGAGCGGCAAGTTCGTCGCGCAGACCGCGCAACGCCCGACCTCGCTCAGGAGCTGGTCGAGCGTCAGGCACATCTTCCTACCGCCTCTCCTCCGCCGTGGGCTTCCGCGCCTCGCGGAACGCCGCGACGAACTCGGCGAGCGTCTTTTCGTCCATGTCCGACACGGCGACGTAGGCCAGATTGGCGTCGGACCAGCGGGCGACGTGGTAGCCGTCGACCGTCTCGATTGCGCCGCCGCCGCGCACGCCCTGCGCGTCGGGCGGCAGTTCGGTGACGGCGACCATGTGCTCGCCGTGGCGGTACACCAGAGTCGGGGCCGGAATTCGATCGACGACCGCGACGCGCCCGCCTGCGAGGGGGAAACCCTGGTTCGCGAGATCCACGATTGCGGCGCTGACCGTGGTGCGGCTTGCGAGCCAGGGCTTGACTGTGTGCCGGTCGGACGAGGCGATGGCGTATGGCTGGCCTGCGATTTCCGCTTGGGCGAAGTCCGAAACGAGGGCTTGCGCGACGCCTTGGGCGGCGTTCTGCGTCCTGAGCGACATGACGCCTGCGCCGACGGCGAGGCCGATCGCGGCCATTGATGCGGCGAGCGCGAAGGGGCGCGCCGCGGGCAAACGGCGACGAGGGGCCGGAAAGACGCGCGTGGACCGGGGGGAGGGCGGGGCCAGCGCCGCGACCCGGTCGGCGAGGGCGGGCGGAGCGGCCTCGAGCGGAGCGGAGCGGCGGATCGCCCGGCGCAAAGCCTCGAGCCGCCGGTAATCGGCCGCGAGCGCCGGATCGGAGGCGAGCTCGCGCTCGAATTCGAGCGCGCTCATCGCGTCGAGCTCGCTGTCGAGTGCGGCGTTGAGACGCAGAATGCGGTCGTCGGGGTCGTCGGTCATGGCTCGGTCTTCAGCATTTTTGCGAGCGCGCCGCGGGCGCGGGCAAGGCGCGACATGACCGTGCCGACCGGCGCGCCGATCGCCTCGGCGATATCGCGGTAGGAGAGCCCGTGGACGTCGCGCATCACAAGCGTCTCGCGGAGCGCCGCCGGCAGCGCGGCGATCGCCTGACGGAGCCGTTCGCCGTCCTCGAGCGCGATCAGCGCCGCTTCCGGGTCGGGCGCGGCCTCGCCGAGGCGCGGGTCCAGCGCGTCGAGGTCGGCCGCATCGCCGGCGTAAGACACGTCCTTCGGCCGGTTGCGTGCCATCCAGGTGATTGCGGCGTTGCGCACGATCGCCAGGAACCAGGCCTTCGGGCGCTCGACCGAAGTCGTCTCGAGGGCCCTGAGCGCGCGCAGCGCCGCCTCCTGCACGATGTCCTCGGCGTCCGCCGGATCGCGGCAGATCCATTTGGCGAGCGTATAGGCGTCGTCGATCAGCGGCGGCACAAGGGCGCGGAAGCGCTCACCCGCGACAGGGCCGGGGGCGGAGCCGGTCATCCCGGCTCCGTGATCGTCATTCCTGACGGTCGCGGGGCCGGCCGATCGGGAATCCATTGCGACATTCGGTAGCGGTCGCGACGCCTCGGTTCGAGGCCAGACCCGAAGGCCGCCGGGAGCGACACCGTCTCTACCTCGCACGCTCCCTGAGGAACGCGATCACGTCGGCGCGGTCCTGCGGCTTCGCCAAGTGAAAGAACATCTTGGCGCCAGGAACGAGCGCTTGTGGATCGGTCAGCCACTTGTCGAGCGTGTCCGTGTTCCAGACGATATTGGACGATTTCAGCGCCTCCGAATAGTCGTAGTCGGGCAGGGACCCCGCCTTGCGGCCGAAGACCCCGCGATGGCGGGGACCGACGTCGTTCTTGTCGAGCGAGTGGCAGTCCTGGCAGGCCTCGTAAATCTGCTCGCCGCGCGCCGCGTCGCCGGCGAGCGGACCGGCCAACGCGCCGCCGGCGGCGAGCGCCGCCACGAGGACCCCGGGAAGATACATCGCAAGCTTCATCGTTAGAGCTCACGCGAGGTCGGTGTCGGTGACGGCGAGCGCGGCCGGCGTCGGCGAATAGGCGACCTCGCGCACGCCGAGCCATTTGCGAAGCTCGCCGGCCGGCACGCGCTTGGGACCTGGCCCGGGCGCCGTTCCGGGCGCGGGTTGCGGAAAGGCGGTCGACCGCGCCGTGTGGAACGTCACCGCGCCTTCGATCTTCTGCATCAGCTGGTGGATGTGGCCGTTGAGCACCGTCACCGAGCCGAAGCGGGAAACAAGTTTAAGGGCCTGCGCGGAGTCTTCCGTTCCCCAGCCCCATTCGGGCGCGACCATCCAGAGCGGGATGTGGGCGAAGAGGACGATCGGCGTCGACGCGGACTTGCCGCTGAGGTCGTCGCTGAGCCAGGCGAGCTGCTCGGCGCCGAGCGAGCCGAGGCCGTTCGTCTTCAAGTCGACGACATTGACGAGCGAGACGAAATGCACGCCGCCGTGGTCGAACGAATACCAGCCGCCGCCGGCGGCGCCCTTGCCGAAGCGCTCGAGATAGGCGGTCCGCGTCGCGGCGTCCGTGATGTCATGCTCGCCGGGGGCGTAGTGGATGTCGAGTCTCGCTCGCTTGATCATCTGCAGCGCATCGTCGAACTCATGCGGAGCAGCCGTGTGGGTGACGTCGCCGGTGTGGATGATGAACGCGGGATCGCCCGGCATGGCCAAAATCTTGTCGATCGCGGCGTCGAACGTCGCGCGCGCGTCCGGGTTCGCCGGCTTCGCGAAGCCGACGTGGCTGTCGGAGATCTGGACGAAGGAAAAGCTCGCCTCCGCCGCCTTGGCCGAGCCGATGAGCCGCGAGGAGGGCACGCCGCCTGCGACCGTCCAGACGACGCCCGTCCCCGCCCAAAGCATGCACTTGAGGGTCTGCCGGCGGTCGAGTCCGCCCATGAAGTCATCCGCCATGGTTCTCTCCTGTCCGGCGAGAGGCGCCGGTCATGGAGAGAGACTCGGGGCACGGGCGGTCTATTCCTTCGGGCGAGAGAAAAAGTGAGTTGCGTTGTCGCGAAGAATCCTCTTGGCAGTCGCTCCGCGTGCTGGCAGCAAAAAGACTTCGGTCGCCTTGTCGCCGGGACAGCGGCAATCGCGACAAACGTTCGAAACGAGACAAGGAGGGATACCGTGCGCACGATCAAGGGACCGGCGCTGCTCATCGCTCAGCTCGCGAGTGACCGCCCCCCATTCAATAGCCTACCGGCGATTGCCGAGTGGGCGGCGGGACTCGGCTACAGGGGTCTGCAGCTCCCCGCCTCGGACACCCGCTTCCTCGACCTCCGCCGTTGCGCCGAAAGCCAGGCCTATGCCGACGAGATCACCGGGACATTGAAAGAGCACGGCCTGGAAGCCACTGAACTCGTAACCGCGCTTCAGGGCCAGCTTGTCGCCGTGCATCCTGCTTACGACGCCGTCTGTGACGCTTTCGCGCCGTCGAGCGTCCGCGGCAATCCGAGGGCGCGTCAGGCCTGGGCGGTCGAGGAGATGAAGGTCGCCGCCGCCGCGTCGCGCCGCCTGGGCCTCAAAGTCGCGCAGACGTTCAGCGGCTCGCTCGCCTGGCCCTATGTTTATCCTTGGCCGCAGCGCCCGGGCCATCTCATTGATTCCGCTTTCGGCGAGCTCGCCAAGCGCTGGATGCCCATCCTCGACGCCTTCGACGAAGCCGGCGTCGACCTCGCCTTCGAGCTGCACCCGTGCCAGGACGTATTCGACGGCGAGACGTTCGAGCAATTCCTCGCTGCGGTCGGCAATCATCCGCGCTGCAACATCAATTATGACGCCAGCCATTTCATCAAGCAGGGGCTGGACTACGTCGCCTTCATCGACTTCTACCATGAACGGATCAAGGGCTTTCATGTGAAAGACGCCGAGTTTCGCCCGACCGGCAAGCAGGGCTTCTATTCCGGATATCGGCCCTGGCTGAAGCGCGCCGCCCGGGACCGCTCGCTCGGCGACGGGCAGGTCGACTTCAAGCAGATTTTCTCGAAGCTCGCCGAGTACGATTTCGGCGGCTGGGCGGTCTACGAGTGGGAGGATTGCCTGAAACATCCCGAGGTCGCGGCGGCCGAGGGCGCCCCGTTCATCGCCGCTCACATCATCCGCGTGACGGATAGGGCGTTCGACGATTTTGCGGCGACTGGGGCAGAACAAAACCTGGTGATCCGGATTCTCGGGCTGGGCTGAGGGGGCGTTGCCCGTCAGAGGACGAAGGCCCTCGAGTCCCTTGGAAGAGGCGCGCGCCGCTACGGTCTTCCGCCTTTCGGTTTTACCTTTATGACGGGATGCGACGAGAGACTCGCCGCGAAAGCTCGAAGAGATGCGGCGTCGGAGGGCCTCAGCTTGCGAAAGCCGTTCGGTCCCTGAAACGATCCTCCTACATGCTCGGCCCGGACGGGGAACGACGTGAATTTTCGTAGGATCTCTTCCAAACCGGCCTGTCCGTTCACGACATAGAACTCGGTTCCGGTCCTCCCGGCGACAAAGTAGTAGGGACCAAAAGCTCTGTAGTCCGGGTGAGACGGATCGTTCGTTCCGGACTTGGCGGCGATCATCTTCGCGGCAAGAGCGACGGGTTTCGGCACAAATCCGAGCGAAGCCACGCACCAGATTGTGTCGCCCGGACAAATTTCGAGCATATCCGGGGTGTCGCGATGCAACTTGTAGCGAGCTTTCGTCTGACCAAACGTGTCCAGCTCATAGTCAGGCCAATAGTAGAAATAGTCCATGTGTCTCGTGCTTTGTTGAGGTTCTACAAAAGAATCGTCCTGCTCGCCATATCACGCCAGATCATTGTGCCCTTTTGCGACGTCCCGGTCTGTGTAATACGTGTTGGATGTAGACCGCTACCCCGTCAGCCGCGAATACGCGGCGGCCAGGGCGAAGATGATCGCGCCGTAAAGGATCTGTTTGATCGGCTCGGGCGAATCGAGAAGGGTCAACAGTCCGTCGAGCACCGTCAGGATCAGGGCGCCTATGATGCTGCCGGAATAGCCGCCGCGGCCGCCGAAAATCGAGGTGCCGCCGATGATGACCGCCGCGATGGAGGGCAGAAGGTAGGTGGCGGCCAGGCTGAGATCGGCGGAATTGGTATGGCCGACGAGGACGAATCCCGCGATCGACGCGAGGACCGCGCAAATGATGTAGTCGATGAGGATGAGCCGCCACACCCGCACGCCGGCCAGCCGGCAGGCCACGGGATTGTCGCCGATCGCGTACAGCAGCCGGCCGAAGCCGGTTTTCCCCAGCGCGACCACCACCAGCGCCGCGATCGGCAGCCACACGAAGACGTCGAGGGGAACGAGGCCCCACAGGCGATCGGATCCGATGGAGTGGATGAAGTCGGGTACGATCGAGCGCGACGCCAATATTTTCTGGCTGTAGACGATGATGACGCCTTGCGTCATCAGCCCGGTGCCGAGCGTCATCACCAGCGGCTGAACGCCGAGCAGAGCGATGCCGACCCCATTGATCGCTCCGACGACGAGCCCTAGCCCGAGGCCCATTGCGACCGCGGAAGCATCGCCGAACTTCAAGGCGGTCGTCGTCATCAGGAACGCCGAGCCGGTGGCGACGCTGACGACCGACAGGTCGATCCCTCCGGTCAACATCACCATGGTCTGACCCGCGGCGAGAATTCCGAGTGGCGCCGCGAACAAAAGCGTGTTCGACAGCCATACCGGATTGACCGTGCCCGGCTTCATGACATCGACGACCGCGATGAACAGAAGGAGCAGCAGGACCAGAGCAAAGATGGTGTTGCGCTGGAACCAGAGCAGAATGCTGCTTGCCTCGAAGCGACGCGGCCGCGCAGAGGCGTCCGGCTGGCCGCTCATTTGCGGCTTCTCGAGGTGATGAGACCCCCCGCCATCACCACCAGAACGATCAGCGTCCCCTGGATCACCTGGCCGAAATTCGGGTCGATGTTCAAGAAGATCAGGTCGGCGGGAATGAGGGTCAACACAAAAGCGGCGATGACTGGCCCCGTGACGCCGCCGCGCCCTCCCGTCAGGCTCACTCCGCCGATGACGATCGCAGCCAGTCCGCTCAGCGTGTAGAGGACGCCTGCCTTTGGGGAGCCGATGCCCGTCGTCATCGTCAAGCCCAGGCCCCCGATCGCGCTGAACAAGCCGCCGAGGACATAGGCGATGAGCCGGGCGAGCTCGACATTGACGCCGCTCCGAAACGCCGCGATCCGGTCGCTGCCGGTGGCGTAGATGCGCAGGCCGGTTTTCGATCTGCGGACAGGAACCCATGCCGCGGTCAGGCAGACGACCAACAGAACCAGCGAATTGGAAAGCCAGTCGGTGGTGAATGTGCCGGT
Source organism: Roseiarcus sp. (assembly GCA_035656495.1). GTDB lineage: Bacteria > Pseudomonadota > Alphaproteobacteria > Rhizobiales > Beijerinckiaceae > Roseiarcus. Next base: position 9,877 of record DASRSL010000154.1, on the reverse strand, counting down.
GCCGAGATTGAGGAATTCCGGAGGGGCGCCGCCGCCGGGCTTCTCGAGGATCAGCAGGGCGACGCCGCCCCAAATAAAGCCGGTGGTCAGTGTCACGATGACGTCGGGAACGCGGGAGACGACGACGAGGAGGCCGTTCACCGCGCCGATCGCCGCGCCGCAGACCAGGATCGCCGCGGCGAGCAAGAGCGCCTCACCGAAGCCAGCATCTTTCATCGTACTCGCCGCGAGAACGTTCGCGACCGCCATGACGGACCCGATCGACAGATCGATGCCGCCCGAGATGACGACCACAGCCTGAGCCGCCGCGGCGCAGGCCAATGGAAATGCGGCCATCGCGACCGATTGCGCGTCGAACGAATCGAACGAAGGATGGATCGCCACGGTGGCCGCCAGGAAGACGATCAACAGCGCCGGCATGCCGAGCAGCGCCGGATAGCCGGCCACGGCGCGCCCGATTTTATCGAACAGGCCGGAGTCCCGCCCGCTCCCTTGGACGTGCGGGGACGAATATCCGGCAGTCGCCGCAATCTCGCCTTTTCCCCGGCGCGGAGCGCCCGCGCCGAGCGCGACGCCGATGCCATGCGCGGCTCGCAGCAGGATTCCCTCGTCCGCCTCGCTGGCCGGCATCTCAGCGACGATTTCGCCTCCGAACAGGACAATCGCCCGGTCGCAAACCAGGCCTATTTCCGGAAGCTCGGACGTGAACAGGAGCACGGACGACCCGGCCTCGGCCATCTCGCGAAGCAAACGATAGATCTGGTGCTTGGTGCCGACGTCGATACCGCGGGTCGGATCGAAGCAAAGCAGGGTTTGGAACCCGGTGGCGATCCATCGTGCGATCACCACTTTCTGCTGGTTGCCGCCGCTCAAGCGTCGCAGTTCCGACCCCGCGCGGGCGTCGATCTGCAACCGTTTGACGGCGGCCGAGACGAGCTGACGCTCGCGATGGGCGCGAACCAGACCCCAGTTCCATAGGTTGCGAACAAGCGGCAAGGCGACGTTCTCGCGGATCGAGCGCTGCGGCAGGAGGGCCTCGAGCCGGTTCGCCGGGACCAGCACCAGCCCGGCCGCAATCGCATCGCCCGGATGGTTCAGAGCCAGCTTTCGGCCGTGGACGACGATCTCTCCGCTGTCATGACGGCTGACTCCGGCAATACAGTCGAACAATTCCTGCTGCCCCTGACCCTCGAGCGCCACAACGCCGAGGATTTCTCCCGCCCGAAGGCTGAAGGAAACCCTCTTCAGCATATGGCCGAAGCAGAGATCGCGGACCTCGAGCGAAGTCGCCTGCTCCGCCGTGCCGCGACCAATTCGTCCGAGCCCAACCTTGTTCGGACCGGTCTTCACCGTTTCTACGCCGAGCATCAGCGAGACGATTCGGTCTTCGCTGCCTCGCGCCGCGTCCGTGACGCCGACGGAGACGCCATCGCGCAAAACCGTGGCGCGATCGCAAAGCGCGGCCACCTCGGCAATCCGATGAGAAATGAAGATCACCGAATTGCCGCGCTCGCGCCAGCGCCCGACGACCGCGAAGACAGGTTCCGACAGGTCTGCCGGAAGGGCGGCGGTGATTTCGTCGAGCATCAGTACGATCGGATCGGACGCCAGCGCTCGGGCCAGATCGATGAGACGCAAGACCGGATAAGGAATGTCCCGCACCAGCTCGCTGAATTTGAGACCGGCAATTCCGAGGTCGTTGAGGTGGCTCCGCACGCTGGCTGCGTCGACATCAGCCAATCGCATGTTCTGGCTGACGGTCAGGTCGGGAACGAGCGCCGGATCCTGGTAGACCGAGACGATGCCGGCTCGACGCGCTTCGGCAGGCGAGCGAAACGTCCTTGTTGCGCCGTCGACCGTTATGGTTCCGCCATCCGCCGGATAGACGCCGGTGAGAATCTTGACCAGGGTGCTCTTGCCCGCGCCGTTGGCCCCCATCAACGCATGGATCTCACCGCGGGAAAGGGTGAGCTTCGCCGATCTGAGCGCAACGACCGAGCCGAATCGCTTGGCGAGATCGCGGACCTCGAGCAGAGGCGCCGAATCGTTCATTGAGGCGGACCCAGGTCTGCTTGCGGGAAATAAGCGACCGCGCGCCATCATGTCGACGAGCGATCCCAATACGATCAATCGGGAAGCGCCGGCGGCCGCAAGGAGGACGACCGCCGGCGCCGACAGCCGCTATTCGCCCGGCCCCTTGCAAGCCTTTTCCTGAGCGGCGGTGAAGTGGCCGTAATCCTTCTCCGGGCCATAGACGGGATCGGTCGGCGCGACGTTCGGGTCGTAGAGCGCCTTCAACTTCTCCACGTTTTCGTCGGTCGTGTTGTCGTACCAGGCCGTCGGAACCGTCGTCACCCTGTCGCGATGCTTTTTCTGCAAGACATCGAGGGCGACAACGAGTCCGGCGGCGCCGATCGCCGGCGAGTTGCTGACGGCGACGCCGACCAACCCATCCTTCTTGTAGTCGATCAATTGCTTGATGAAGCCGTTGTTGTCGGCGCCGACGAACGGCACGAACGGCTTGTTTGCGGCCTTGATCGCCTCGATCACCGTGTAGTCGATCCCCGAGGTCCATACGCCGTCGAAATGCTTGCCCGAGGCCAGCATCGCCGACATCTGCTGCGCGGCTTTTTCGTTGGACCAGTCCATGAAAGTCGTCGCGACGACCTTGATCCCTGGATAATCCTTCAGAGTCGCGTCGAAACCCGTCTGCCTGACGCCGTCGCCGGGCGCCCCGTCGATGCCGCGCATCTGATAGACGTCGCCCTTGCCCTTCAGCTGATCGAACAGCCACTTGGCGCCGACCTTGGCATAGGTCACCTGATCGCCGGTCACGATATAGGCTTCCGGAGCGCTGACAGGCTGGTCCGCCGCAACGACAACGATCCCCTTGTCGGCTGCCTGCTTGATGACGCCGTTGAGCGCCTTCTCGTCCGACGGGTTTATGATGATTGCATTGACGCCGGCCGAAATCAGCGTGCGCAGATCCGCGATCTGCTCGGAAGGCCCGGCTTCCCGATTGGCCAAGACGATCTTGGACACCAAGCCCGAAGCGAGGGCTTCGGCTTTGATCGAGCAGACGAATTCCTCACGCCAACTATTGCCGATATGAGTATTGGAGACCCCGATCACGAACTTTTCTGCGGCGCTGGCGCCGCCGAAGGGTGCAGTCGCCGCTACAGCCGCGAGCAAAGAAAGTGCGGTGATTCCGCTTAGGCGTCTCATTTTTTCCTCCCTCATGAGTCGCTGATGCAGCCGAGATGCTCCAATTCTTGCAGTCTCCCGGCACATTGGCGCAACCGAAGCTGTTGACCGGCGGCATATCTCATCGGTGAGCCGTCCGGTCCGCAGTGTCGGGCATTGTGGCTTGAATCAGCCATCGTTTCAATTGCGATGGACTAGCGCTCGCGGCCGCTGCGATTGGCGACGCGATGCGGGTCGAGCCGTAGACGTCGTTCATGCAGCGCATCTGGCAGTCGACCTGTCAGGGCGGCGAGCCTGATCGAGCCGCAACAGCCGCGGGTTGCGGCCGACCGTCTCGGCGCGATCGTTTCCTTCTCGGCGCGGGGCAGGGCGAAAAGAGCGCGCGCGTCTCAGCGAAGGCACTGGTTTGAGACAGGCCAAGTTGGCTCAAAGCGCCGTTTTCACCATCTCGTAACGCAACTGTCACACATTCTTTGTTCGGATGTCAGGACCATCACCTACAAGGTCTCGGTCGATTGTCTTTTCGACGGGAGGCTTCAATGAAAAGGTCTTTGTTCTTCGGCGCTTCGACGGCGGCGCTCGCTTTCGCCGCCATGTCAGCCCGCTCGCCGGGCTCCGCCGCGAGTCTCGATCATCATGTGCTGCTGATCAGCATCGACGGCATGCACGCGCTCGATTTCGCCAACTGCTCAGGGCCAGCGGGGACGCGATCACGTGCCCGAATTTGGCCGCGCTCGCCAAGACCGGCCTCGTCTACACCCAGGCGTCCACTTCCAAACCCTCCGACTCGTTCCCGGGGCTGACGGCGCTCGCGACCGGCGGGACTCCGAAGTCGACGGGCGCGTTCTACGACGTGAGCTATGACCGCGCGCTCTCCCCGCCCGCCAGGACGACGCCTTACGGCATCCCGGGCGGTCCGAACCTTTGCCCCAGGGTCGTCGGCACCCAGGTCGGCTTCGACGAGGAAATCGACATCGACTACCGCCGCCTCGACGCCGGCGGCGGCATCAACACGGCCTATCTGCCGCGCGATCCGGCGAACGGCTGCATGCCCGTCTATCCGCACAATTTCATCCGGGTGAACACGATGTTCGAGGTCGTTCACGACGCCGGCGGATATACCGCCTGGTCGGACAAGCACCCGTCCTACGAGCTGGTCAACGGCAGGAGCGGCGCAGGCGTCGACGATTTCTACGCCCCCGAGATCAATTCGATCCCGGTCCCGCTGCCCCAGATCAGGACCATGCAATGCAGTCCGCTGCCGGATCAAACGGCGATCTCGAACGCCAACGCCTGGACAGACAGTTTCCAGAACATCAAGTGTTACGACAGCCTCAAGGTTCAAGCGATCATCAACGAGATCGACGGTCTCGACCATGTCGGTACGGTCAGGACTCGCGTGCCGATCGTGTTCGGGATGAACTTCCAAGCGGTCAGCGTCGGCCAGAAGCTCGTCGAGAGCTCGATCTTGACGACCGGCGGCTACAAGGACGCGCTGGGCAAGCCGAGCGCGGCTCTCGCCGACGAAATCAAGTTCGTCGACAACGCGATCGGGTCGATGGTCACGGAGCTGAAGGCGCGGCGCCTCTTCGATGCGACGACGATCATCATCACCGCCAAGCACGGCCAATCGCCCATCGACCCGAAGCGGGTGCTGCGGATTCCCGCCGACAATCCCCAAAAACAGCCGCCCTCCCTGGTTCTCGCGGCGGTCAGCGCGCCCGTCCAGGCGCTCGAGGACGACGTCTCGCTGCTGTGGCTCTCCGATCGCACCCAGGACGGGATCTCGAGCGCTCTCGCGGCGCTCGAGGCCAACGCGGACAGAATCGGCGCCGGCGGCGGCGAGTTCTACGTGGGGCCCAGCCTCGGGCTGATGTACAATGTCTCGGACTCGCGGACCCCCGACATCATCGTGGCCCCGAACGTCGGCGTCGTCTATACGGGGGGCACGAAGAAGATTGCCGAACACGGCGGCTTCGCTCATGACGACACCAACGTCATGATGCTGGTGTCCAATCCGAAGTACTCGCCGCGCTCGATCAACGCGATCGTCCAGACGGCGCAGGTGGCGCCGACCATTCTGCGCATTCTCGGTCTCGATCCGCGCGCCTTGATCGCGGTCAGGAATGATGGAACCGCGGTTCTTCCCGGTTTCTGAGCGGCTCGGCGAGACATTGATCAAAACCGCCGGCCGTCCCTGCGTCGGGCGGCCGGCGGTGTCCTCAACTGAACGGTCGGCTACCGGCGCTCGCGGAAGGGGTACCCCGATTCTGAAGCGAATCTCTAGCTCGAGGCTTTCCGCGATCCGTCGCGCCCGTTCGATGAAGTGGTCCGCCGCATTGGCCGGGCACCTCTGGCGCGCCGTCTCTTCGAACAATCCAGCCAGCGATCGAAATGCCGGGCGTCGATCGGAAGCGGCAGATGCTTCTCCATCGGCTGGCCGTGATAGCGCCCCGACATCAGGGCGACCGAGGACCAGAAGGCGCACATGCGCTCCAGATGCGGGTCCTAGTCCTTGACGCGCTCGGCGAAGATGGGGCCGAGAACGGGATCGGCGCGCACGCGGTCGCAGAAGGCTCGGACCAGGCGATCGATCATCGCCTCGTCGATGCCGGTTCGTCCAACGATGCCCGCCGTCGCCTGCGCGCGCGATTGCAGATCCATGTCGGTCCTGAAGTGGTAGTATGGATGCCACTTTATCATGGCCGGGCGGTCCGCGCAACACTGCGGCCGGCCGCCGAACTCGGGTCACCGGCGCCTTTCGCGCTGGTCTTTGCCGCGCGAATAGGCGCAGGCGAGAAGCAGGAGTAGCCAAATGGACGCTGCCGCGAAGACGATGCCCATGACGCCGCCGTTTGCTCCGATGAACGCGACTCCGCCGGCCTCGAGGAGCGGCGCGGATCCCGGCCGATATGGTGAACTTCCAATGTTAAGACGCATTGCAAATATTGCTTCGAGATTGCTGCGGGTGTGAAAGGAAATGACTTCGTAATTAGATTGTATAGTTGCCGTCGGGAAAGAAGGCCTTGGGCCCGCCCGTCCTCGGCCAGGAGCCTCCAGGGTATCGGTTTGCAGGCGGCGAGCCCCGCGGCGCCGGAGGGGACGAGCCGGCGCTCCCGCACTGCCCAGCTTGCGCCCCCTTCGAACCCGAAGCCTCAATGGGCGTCATGAATGAGCGACAGCCCTGTCTTCGCGTCGAAGACGTGGACGTCGTCGCCGTGAATTCCGACCTCGATCAGCTCGCCGACGCCTGGCGGATCCCGGCCGGGCAAGAGCGCCGTGACGTCGACCTCGCCGACCTGGAAGGTGGCCAGAGCCTCATTGCCGAGGAATTCGACCAGATCGACCCTGCCGCTCAGGCATCCTGCGTCGCCATTTGCAGGGCCCCGATGGAGATGAGCCGGTCGCAAGCCGACCACGACCGGCGCGCCGTCATCGACGGCGAGACGCCGAGATTCGAGCCTGATCGCCGTACTGCCGCGTAGCAGCACGGTTTCCGATTTCTCGCGATGGGCCTTCATGTCGAGGAAGTTGATCGCCGGCGTGCCGACGAACGACGCGGCGAACTGGGTCCGCGGCCTTTCGAAGATCTCGCGCGGCGTCCCCACCTGCTCGATCCGTCCATCCCTCAAGAGGACGACGCGGTCGGCCAGGGTCATCGCTTCGAGCTGGTCATGGGTCACGTAAATCGTCGTCGTGCCGAGACGCTGATGCAGTCGCGCGATTTCGACCCGCATGTGATTGCGCAATTTGGCGTCCAGGTTGGAGAGAGGCTCGTCGAACAGGAACACCGCCGGAGTCTTGATCATCGCGCGGGCGATCGCGACCCGTTGCTGCTCGCCGCCCGAGAGATCGGCGGGCCGCCGGTCGAGAAATCGCTCCAAGCGAAGCACCGCCGCGACCTCCTTCACGCGGCTGTCGATTTCGGACCTCGGCGTCTTGAGCCGTCTGAGACCGAATGCGACGTTGTCGTACACTGACATGTGCGGGTAGAGCGCGTAGTTCTGGAACACCATCGCGACATTGCGATCGCGCGGCAGAAGATCATTGACCACGCGACCGTCGATCGAGATCAGCCCGCCGGTGATTTCCTCGAGCCCCGCGATCATGCGGAGGATCGTCGACTTGCCGCACCCCGAGGGGCCGAGAAGGACGACGAACTCTTTGTCCCTGACTTCGAGATCGACCTCGTGAACGACGGTCGTCACGTCGAACGACTTGACGACCTTCTGGCAGGAAATCCCCGCCATCTCGTCACGCCGGCGATGCTTGCCGGACCTTGACCTGGAGCTTCACGTCGCCCGGCCGGCCGGACGCCGCCCGCTCGAAAGCGGCGACGCTCTCCTCGAACGGAAATGTGGCGGACACCAGCGGCTTGAGATCGACCTTGCCCGACGCGATCAATTCGATGGCCCTGGGGTAGATGTTCGCATAGCGGAAGATGGTTTCGATGCGCGCCTCCTTGACCTGCGCGGCGACGACATCGAAATTGATGGGGTCGACCGGCATGCCGATCAACACCAGCGCTCCGCCCGGACGCACGAGATCGAAAATCCCGTCATACGCCCTGGCGCTGCCGCTGGCCTCGAACACCAGGTCCGCGCCCCAGCCGCCGGTGAACTTCGACACCTCGGCCGCGAGATCGTTTTTGCGGCCATTGACGGCGGTGATCCCGCTGTAGCGTCCGACGAGGTCGAGCTTCTCCTGCACGAGATCGGACACGATGACGCGGCTGCAGCCGCCGGCCAGCGCGGCCAGCGCGGTCATGATCCCGATCGTTCCGGCGCCGATCACCACGGCGACGTCGCCGGGCGCGATCCTGGCCTTGGACGCCGCCTGCATCCCGATCGCGAACGGCTCCACCAGGGCGCCTTCGGCGAAGCTCATGGTGTCGGGCAGCCTGTAGGTGAACGCTTCGGGATGGATGACGTGAGGCGTGAGGCAGCCGTGAATCGGCGGCGTCGCCCAGAAGGTTACGCTCGGATCGACGTTGTAGAGGCCGAGCCTCGACGCCCTGGAGGCCAGATCCGGCACGCCCGGCTCCATGCACACCCGGTCGCCCGGCCGCAGGGTTTTCACCTCGGAGCCGACGTCGGCCACGATCCCGGCCGCTTCGTGGCCGAGGACCATCGGCGACTTGACGATGAACGAGCCGATGCGACCATGCGTGTAGTAGTGCACGTCGCTCCCGCAAATGCCGACCGTGTCGATAGCGATCTTGACGTCGCGGGGACCCATTTCGACCGGCAGGTCGATGTCGCGGAGGGACAGACTCCGCTCCTTTTCCAGAACCAGTGCGCGCATTGTGAATGCCCTATGCCTTGCGTTTGAAGAAGGAGTTCAGGAATCCGCTGAGGACGCCGAGAAACATCAGGGGCGGCAGCGACAGAACGATCACCGAGGCGTTCAAGATGCCCCACGGCGTGTCGAAGCCGATTGCGAGAGCTCGGAGGCGACGATCGGCAGCGTCTTGGCATCGGAGGTGGTGAGCATCAGCGCGATCAGGAACTCGTTCCAGACCAGGACGAAGGAAAAGACGATCGCGCCGATCAGCGACTTCGCCGCGACCGGCAGGGCGATGAGAAAGAAGATGGCGTAGGCGCTGTATCCGTCGACGAACGCCGCCTCCTCGATCTCGCGCGGGACTTGCCTGAACGCGGGGATGGCCAGCCAGATCGTGACCGAGAGCGTGAACAAGGTGTAGGTCACGATCATCGCGATCCGCGTATCGTAGAGCCCGAGGTCCAGCCAGATCACCATGAGCGGCAGGGCGACCGCGATCGGGGGCAGGAAGCGCAGCGACAGCACGAAGAACTGGATGTCGGCCGCGTGGCGAGTCGGGTATCGCGCCACCGCATAGGCGCAGGGCAGCCCGAGCACGGCGCCGATCAGCACGGAGGAGCTGGAAATGATGAGCGAGTTCACGAGCGCGCCGCGAACGCTGGCGCGTTGGAGCACGTAAAGGAAGTTGTCCAGCGTCGGCTTGAACAGCAGGCGTGGAGGCGTGGTTTGGATGTCGACGGTATGCTTGAAGGCGTTCAACAGCGTCCAAAACACCGGGACGACCACGAGGAGCGCGACCACGCCGATGATCGCGAGCGCCGCGAACGTGCTCACGCTCCGCGGCTTCATCGGGCCCATCTCCAGATCGCGGTGAAGGCGATCGAGGTCGCCGCCATCATCAGGACCGCCATGCTCGAGGCATAGGAGATCAGGCCGGACTCGATGAACCCTTGAGAGTACGCGTACATGTCAAGCGTTTCGGTCGCGATTCCCGGACCGCCGCGCGTCATGACGTAGATCAGGTCGAAGGCGCGCAGGGATTCGACCATCTTCACAAACACCAGGCTGATCAGCGGGGCCTTCAGCATCGGGATCGCAATGAAGAAGTAGACCTCCCATGTCCGCGCATAGTCGAGGCGCGCCGCCTCGAGCGGCTGGCGCGGCAACGTCTCGAGCAGTTTCACGATGATGACCGAGAAGAGCAGGCCCCACTGCCATACGTCGACCAGGGCGACGGTCGCCATCGCCATGTGCGGGTCGGACAGCAGGTCGACCGGCCGCCCGAGCGCGAGTTTGAGGGGATAGGCGGCGAGGCCATAGAGCGGATGGAAGGCGAACTTCCAGACGTAGGCCGCCGAGACCCGGGGCAGCAGCACCTGAACGATGAACA
>DASRSL010000153.1:0-2134 GCA_035656495.1 Roseiarcus sp. | reverse complement strand
CTCGAGACCGTTCTCGCGCGCGATCTGCGCCTTGGTCCGGCGTTTCGGCTTGAACGGCAGATAGATGTCCTCGAGCCGCGCCTTGGTGTCGGCCTCATTGATCTCAGCCTCAAGCGCGGCGTCGAGCCTGCCCTGCTCGCGGATCGACTCGAGGATCGTTTGTCGTCGGTCTTCCAGCTCGCGCAGGTAGGCGAGCCGAGCCTCGAGCGCGCGCAGCTCAGTGTCGTCGAGCGCTCCAGTCGCCTCCTTGCGATAGCGCGCAATGAAGGGAACGGTCGAGCCTTCGTCGAGGAGCCCGATCGCGGCGGCGACCTGGCCTGTCTTGACGTTCAGCTCCTCGGCGATGCGTTCGGCGATGGGTTTCATGGCTCTCGAATCGTTTGCCTCGAAGAGCCGCTTTTAGGCGCCGCCGCGGCGCCCGGTCAAAGCCAAAGCCCTTCTTAGCGCACGACTGCGGCGATCCTGGCGAGGCCGAGATTGAGCGCCCGCGACGTCGCAGCGGCGAAATCCCCTTTCAGCGCAAGCCCGCGCTTCTCGATCACGCGCCAGGAGAGCGCCGCGACGGCGAGCGTGAGGAGGCCGGATGTGGCGATCATCGCCGCAAGCGACATCGCCGGGAAAAACAGCGCCAGGGTCTGCTGGATCGGAAAGGCGTAGATGTAGACGCCGTAGGAGAAGTCGCCCCACTCGTTGAACGACCTCATCCTTCCTCCCGGGATATAGGCGAGGTGGAGGACGAGCGGCGCGAGGCCGAGGACGTAGGCAACGAAGAAGACGGACTTGTCGAACGAGGCGAGCGCCAGCGCCGCCGTGAGGGCGAAGAGCGTCCCGAGGCCGAGCGGGACCCTGTCGCGCCAGAGGTAGAGCGTCGTTCCGGCGAGGAACATGTAGACCCGGATATTGGCGGCGTTGAAAGGGCCGCCCGACAGGCGGCCTTTGAGGACAATCGCCAGAAAGGCGGCCGCCGCGAGCGGCGCGGCAAGCGTCAGCGCCTTGACCCGGATCGCGGGCGCGACGGCGAGGACGAACCAGCCCGCCGCCAGATAGAGGTACATTCTCAGCTCGATCGGCAACGTCCACAGCGAGCCGTTGAACTCGCCCTTCAAGGGCAGCGCGTCGAAAACGCCGGGCAGCGAATAGCGGACGCCGCCGATCAGCGAGGCGCACTTCCAGAAATATTCGTATGTGGCCGGAGCGTGGAAATAATCGGCGAGCGGCAGCCTGGTCAGCGCCGGAGCGAGAAAAAAGACCGTCAGGAAAAGCATGACCCACAGCGCGGGATAGATGCGCAGCGCCCGCGCCCAAAGGAAGGCGATGAGGCTGCCCCGCTTGATCAGGCTCCCCGTCACCAGGAAGCCGCTGGCGACGAAGAACACGTCGACCGCGATCTCGCCGGCCGAGAGCCCCAGGCGGCCGAAGACAACCTCGCGGTCTCCGGGGAGCCCGAGGACCGCGACGCTATGGCTGCAGATGACGGCGAGCGCGGCCAAAAGCCGGATCAGGTTGAAATTGTTGTCGCGGCCGACGGCGCATTCGGAGAGGCGCATGCGCCGCCGCCCTCATCCGGCGCGGGGGCGGCCCCTCATCCGGCGCTGCGCGCCACCTTCTCCCGCGAACGGGAGAAGGCTAACGCTCCCTCTCCCGCTTGCGAGAGAGGGCCGGGGTGAGGGGAAGCTGGATTTCACTCCGCCGCCCGCACCGGCCGCTCGGGCTGGGCGAGCCGTTGGGCCTTCAAGAGGTCGGCGATCATGAACGCGAGTTCGATCGACTGCTCGGCGTTGAGGCGCGGATCGCAATAGGTGTGATAGCGGTCGCGCAAGTCCGATTCCGAGATCGCCCGCGCCCCGCCGGTGCATTCGGTGACGTTCTTGCCCGTCATCTCCAGATGGACGCCGCCGGCGTGAACGCCCTCGGCCCGGCAGACGGAGAAGAAGCTGCGCACTTCCTGGGCGATCCGCTCGATCGGACGCGTCTTGTAGCCGGTCGAGGTCTTGACCGTGTTGCCGTGCATCGGATCGCAGACCCAAAGCACTTTTCGGCCGTCCCGCTTCGCCGCGCGCAGCAGCGGCGGCAGGGCGGACTCGGCCTTGTCGGCGCCGAACCGGCAGATCAAGGTGAGGCGGCCGGGCTCCGC
>DASRSL010000152.1:0-2995 GCA_035656495.1 Roseiarcus sp. | reverse complement strand
CTGCAATCGAGGTCGTGGGGCCGGCTTGCGTACTCACCCATGCGACCGCGGGTCTCTCCTTCCTGGGCCTTCTCTTCTCAGATTCGGAAACGATCCGCTCGTTCGGCGAAGCGGGCTTCATTTCTGTCCTGGTCGCGCTGGCGACGGTGCTCTCGCTCGTCCCCGTGTTGGGGGTGACTCTGCTGCGCAAGGGGAGCGGTCTCGCCACGATGCCCGCGGGCTCGGACACGGGCGTCGAGGCGCTGCGCCGCTTCTGCGACTGGGTCGCCTTGCGCATGGTGCGTCGACCCGGCCTCAACACGGCGATCGGCCTCGTCGTCGTCGTCGGCCTCGGCGCCGCCTATTTCGGATTGCATCCCAGTTGGCGACTGGCGGACCAGGTCCCCGACCAGGAGCAGGCCGTGCGGGCGAGTGGGCGGCTCGACGCCAAGCTCACGGGCGCCAACCCGATCGACGTGTATATCAAGTTCCCGCCCGGCGTCAGCCTCTACGCGCCGCAGACGCTGGATACGATCGCCGAAGTGCACCGGGCGCTCGAGGATCAGGCGGGCGTCGGCAACGTATGGTCGGTCGAGACATTGCGGCGGTGGCTCGCTCAGAAGCTGGGGAAGAACGACGTCGACACGCTGAAAGAATATGTCGACGCGCTGCCGAAATATCTGGTGCGACGCTTCGTCAACGAAAAACAGGATGCGGTGATCGTCTCCGGCCGGGTTCCCGACAAGGACGCGTCGGGGCTCGTGCCGATCGTCGCGCAACTGAACGCAAAGCTCGACGCGGTGCGCGCGAAGCACCCTGGCTACATCATCGAGCCGACCGGCCTCTCGGTCATCGCCGCGCACAGCAGCGCCGCCATGATCAACAAGCTCAGTCGCGGGCTGACGGTCGAATTCGTCTTCCTCGCCAGTTTCATCGGCCTCGCGTTCCGGTCGCTTCCGGTGATGTTGGCGAGCCTGTTGCCGGGCATATTTCCCATCGCGGCGGCGGGGGCCCTGCTGCGGCTGCTGGGCGAGGGCCTTCAATTCTCCAGCGTCATCGCGTTGACCGTTTCGTTCGGGCTGGGTCTGAGCGCGACGATCCACTTCCTGAATCGCATGTGGCGCGAAGATCGACCCGACGCCGACCCGGCTATCGCGGTCGAGCGCGCGACGGTTCTTATCGGGCCCGCGCTGATCCTGACCTCCGTCGTGCTATCCTGCGGCTTGGCGGCGCTCACGTTTTCGAACCTGCCGACATTGCGTCAGTTCGGCTGGCTCAGCGCATTCGCCATGCTGGCGGCGGTGACCGCCGATCTCTTGATCTTGCGTCCGGCGATCACGTTCTTGATGCGCCTTCAGCGGCGACGCCAGCCGATCGAGTCCCCTCTTCGTCGTGGTCACGCGCCATGATGGGATCGCTTCTTCAACGGAGAAATTCGATGTTCAATTCCATGAGCTCACAGTCGCGCCGCGGTTCTCGCGCGCGTTCGCTGATGGCGCTCGGTATCGCCAGCGCCATACTGCTTTGGCCGGGGATCGGCATGAGCGAAGCGGGGGGTCCGTTCGCCGCTTTCCTTGGCAGTTGGCGCGGCTCCGGGCAGGCCACGATCAAAGACGGCCACCACGAACGGATCGGTTGCCGCGCAAAATATTCGGGTTCCGACAGCGGCCAATCGCTCACGATATCGCTCGTCTGCGCCAGCGACAGTTATCGCTTCAACGTCGAGAGTTACGTCGAAGCCCAAGGACAGAACATCCACGGCCATTGGGAGGAGACGACCCGCAAAGTCCAGGGCGATTTGAGCGGCCGCGTCGAGGGTGGACAGTTCAAGGGAACCGTGACTGGAGGGCTATTTTCCGTGGATATGTCGATTCGCGCAACCGAACGCGCGCAGACGGTGTCGATGGTGCCGCACGGGGCGGATGTCACCGATATGGAGATCGTGCTGAACCGTCAATGACGAGCGAAGCGTCGGGGTTGTTTATTTTCGATGGATTCGAACGTCGCTACACAGAAGGTCGCTTCACAGAAGGAACCTAGGACAGATCGGGGCGGGGCGGGGCGGGCGCCCTTCAGCGACCTCGAAGCCCCTATAAGCGCAAAGCAGGCGAAGAGCCGCACCCGGGCCCCCCGCCGTGAGAACGGGGAGGGGAGACGCCCGATCGACACACGTGTAGGATATGCGCTCTTCCAGAAAAAAGGGGAGGCTGCGCTGAAACCACTCGAGGGGCTGAAAGTCGTCGAACTCGCGCGCATTCTCGCGGGTCCCTGGGCCGGCCAGATTCTGGCGGACCTCGGCGCCGACGTGGTGAAGGTCGAGCGCCCGGGCGGCGGCGACGATACGCGCGTCTGGGGCCCGCCCTTCCTCGAGGGCGAAAACGGCGAGCAGCTCGACTCCGCCTACTTCCATTCCTGTAATCGCGGCAAGCGCTCTCTCGCGGTGGATTTCGAGAACGTGGCGGGCCGAGAGATCATCCGCAAGCTGGCCGCCGGCGCGGACGTGCTGATCGAGAATTTCAAGACCGGAGGTCTCGCCAAATATGGCCTCGACTACGCGAGCCTGAAGGCGGTCAACCCGAAGCTGGTCTATTGCTCGATCACCGGCTTCGGACATGACGGGCCCTATGCCGCTCGCCCCGGCTACGACTTCATCGTGCAGGGCATGGGCGGCATGATGGATCTGACCGGCGAACCGGATGGCGAACCGCAGAAGGCGGGCGTCGCAGTGGCCGACATTTTCACCGGGCTCTATGCCGTCGTCGCGATCCAGGCCGCGCTGGCGCGACGCGCGATCACAGGGCTCGGGGGCGAGATCGACATGGCGCTGCTCGATGCCCAGGTCGGCGTCCTCGCCCACATGGCGCTCAATTATTTCGTCTCCGGACGCTCCCCGCGCCGGATGGGCAACGCCCACCCCAATCTCGTGCCCTATCAGGTTTTTCGGGCCGCCGACGGGCCGCTGATCATCGCCACCGGCAACAACCGGCAGTCGCGCGACCTCTGCCGAATTCTCGGA
>DASRSL010000151.1:0-2388 GCA_035656495.1 Roseiarcus sp. | reverse complement strand
ATGGGGGGAAGGCGTCACGCCTTCGTAAACGAGCCGCCCTCATTCGCCAGCCTCTCCAGCAGCGGCGCGGGCTTGAAGTCGTCGCCGAACTTGACCTGAAAGTCTCGCAGCTTGTCGAGCACCGTCTTCAGCCCCACCGTGTCGGCGTAGAACATCGGGCCGCCGCGATAGACGGGCCAGCCGTAGCCGTAGATCCAGACGATGTCGATGTCGGAGGCGCGCTGCGCCTTGCCCTCGTCGAGTATCTTCGCGCCCTCGTTGATCATCGGATAAGTGCAGCGTTCGAGAATCTCCGCGTCGGAAATCGTCCGCTGCTCGACGTCCTTGGAGGCGGCGAAGTCGCGGATGATCTTCTCGACACGAGCCGAGGGTTTCGCGGCGCGCGCCTCGTCGTAGTCGTAGAAGCCGGCCCCGGTCTTCTGGCCGCGCCGGCCCTCCTCGCAAAGGATCTCGCGGATGGTCGAACGCTTCGACGCCTCCGCCGACCAGCCGATGTCGAGGCCGGCGAGGTCGCTCATGGCAAAAGGTCCCATCGGCATGCCGAAATCGGTGAGCACGCGGTCGACGTCCCATGGGGTCGCGCCTTCGAGGATGAGCTTCATTGCTTCCCGCTGCCGCTGAGCCAGCATCCGGTTGCCGACAAAACCGTGGCAGACGCCGACGACGACCCCGACCTTGCCGATCTTCGACGCGAGCTGCGCGACGGTGGCCAGGACCGGCTTGGACGTCTTCGCGCCGCGGACGATCTCGAGGAGCCGCATCACGTTGGCGGGCGAGAAGAAATGCATGCCGAGCACGTCCTCGGGACGCTTGGTTTGCGCGGCGATCTCGTTGATGTCGAGATAGGAGGTGTTGGAGGCGAGGATGGCGCCGGACTTGGCAACGCCGTCGAGACGCCCGAACACGCTCTTCTTGAGCTCCATGTTCTCGAACACCGCCTCGATGACGAGATCGGCCTCGGCGAGCGCGGAAAAGTCGAGGGTCGGCGTCAGCCGGCCCATGCGCTGATCGACCTCCTCCATCGTCAGGCGGCCCTTTCGGGCGGTCGACTCGTAATTGCGGCGCATGACGGAGACGCCCCGGTCGAGCGCCTCCTTCGAAGTCTCGACGATGGTGACCGGAAGACCGGCGGACAGGAAATTCATCGCGATGCCGCCGCCCATCGTGCCGGCCCCGATCAAGCCGACGCTGCGGATGGGCTTCGCCGGCGTGTCCGCACCGACATCGGCGATCTTGGCGGCCGCCCGCTCGGCGAAGAAAACATGCCGCTGCGCCTTGGACTGGGTCGTCGCGAGCAGGCCCATGAATATCTCGCGCTCCTTGACCATCCCTTCGTCGAACGGCAGGTCGACCGCGTTCTTCACCGACTCGATGGCTTTCAGCCAAGCCTCGAAGCCGCGGAATTTTTTCGCGTTCGCCCTGCGGATCGCTTCGAAGATTTCCGGGCGGCCGCGCGCCGGCTCGAGCTTCTCCGAGCGATCGCGCACCTTCTTCAGCGGCGCCCTCTCGGCGATTAGGCGCCGCGCGAAGCCAATCGCGGATTTTTGCAGCTCGCCTTCTTCGGCGAGCTCGTCGACCACCCCCCATTCCTTCGCTTCGCGCGCGGAAAAGGGCGTTCCGGAGAGAATGACGTCGAGCGCCTTCTCCACGCCGACGAGCCGCGGCAGCCGCTGCGTGCCGCCGGCGCCGGGAATGAGGCCGAGCTTGATTTCGGGCAGGCCGCATTTGGCCGATGGGACGGCGATCCGGTAATGGGCGGTCAGCGCCACCTCGAACCCGCCGCCGAGCGCCGTTCCGTGCAGCGCCGCGACAATCGGCTTGGACGCGTTCTCGATCGTATCGAGCACGTCCGGGAGATAGGGCGCGGCATGCGGCTTGCCGAACTCGGTGATGTCGGCGCCCGCGATGAAGGTGCGCCCGGCGCAGATGATGACGGTCGCCTTGACGGCTCCGTCGGCCTCGGCGGCCTCGACGCCCCGCTTCAGGCCCTCGCGGACGGCTTGCGAGAGCGCGTTGACCGGCGGCGAGTTGATGGTGACCGTCGCCACGTGCCCGTCGATGGTCAGTTCGGCGACGGAGTTGATGGACGACACCTTATTTTCTCCCTCAAAAGTTCACGACCGATGCTTATGCCATTCCCTGAACCACGCAAAGAGCGGACGCGTCGTCGAAAAAATCGCCGGCGGGCCTGTAACGGAGGACGCTCCGCATCCGAAGGGCGAACAATGGCGCGCCGGCCGCCGGCGTGCATTGTTTTCGCACCAAAGGAGACGGTACCATGATCGCGTCTTTCGCCCCGCGTCCCGGCCTTTCGAGGCTCGCGCTTGTCGGCCTGGCCGCCCTGGGCGGCGTCTGGATTAACGCCTCGACCGCCGAGGCGGCCAATAA
>DASRSL010000150.1:0-32621 GCA_035656495.1 Roseiarcus sp. | reverse complement strand
CGCCATTGCCTTCCCCAGTCCGTCGGCTGTGTCCGCTTCAGCCGTCAGGCCGGCGTTATAAGCCGCCGCCGCGATCCAGGGCGAATGTTCATAGACGCCGCCGAAGCGCTCGACGAACAGCGTCCTGGTGAGCCGCGAGGGCCTCCAGCCGCCGTCCGGCGGATGTTTGCGGATCCAGCGGCGGGCGATGTCGAGTCGGGTCGGCGTCCAGACGCGATCGTGGTCGAGGACGTAATCGATGAATCGCGCCAGCGAAGCCGCCCGTCCTGGCCGCCCAACAAGCCGGCAGTGCAGGCCGACCGACAGCATTTTCGGCTCCGCCTCGCCCTCGGCGTAGAGCGTGTCGAACGAATCCTTGAGATAGGCGTAGAACTGGTCGCCCGAGTTGAAGCCTTGCGGCGTTGCGAACCGCATGTCGTTGGAGTCGAGCGTGTAGGGCGTGATGAGTTGCGGCCCACGCGGGCCTTCTAGCCAGTAGGGAAGGTCGTCGGCGTAAGAGTCCGCGCAATAGAGGAAGCCGCCTTCCTCCATGCCGAGCCGGATGGTGTTGACCGACGAACGGCCCTGATAGAATCCGAGCGGGCGGGACCCGGCCACCTCGGTGTGAATGCGCACTGCCTCGGCGATGTGGCGCGCCTCGATCTCGGGCGGCGTGTCGCGATAGTCGATCCATTTCAGGCCGTGGGTGGCGATCTCCCAGCCGGCTTCGTCCATGGCGGCGACCGCTTCGCGATTGCGCGTCATCGCCATGGCGACCGCATAGACCGTCACAGGCACGGAGCGCTCGCTGAACATGCGATGCAGCCGCCAGAAACCGGCGCGAGAGCCGTATTCGTAGATCGACTCCATGTTCATGTGGCGCATGCCCGGCCAAGGCGCCGCGCCGACGATCTCCGACAGGAACGCCTCGGAGGCCGGGTCGCCGTGCAGGATGTTGTTCTCGCCGCCCTCCTCGTAATTGACGACGAACTGCACCGCCACGCGCGCGGCGCCTGGCCAGTCGGCGAAGGGCGGCGTGCGCCCGTAGCCGACCATGTCACGTGGATAGGTTTCGCCGATCGTCATCCCCTTGCATCCCACGCATGCGCCCGAGCCGCCATTGGCGTGAGGCTACGACAGGATCGCTGTTTGCTCCAGTCCGGCAAATGCTTCAAAAGAGGCGCAAGACGCCGAGTTGCCCGCAAAGAGCCCCATGACCGACATTTCCCTTCTTTTCGAGCCGCCCTTTGCGCGCATCGTGCTCAACCGGCCCGAGCGGCGCAACGCGGTTTCGCGCGCAATGTGGCGCGCGCTGCCGGCGATCCGCGCGGCGATCGAGGCGCGCCAAGACGCGCTGGTCGTGCTCGTCGAGGGGCAGGGCGGTCATTTCAGCGCCGGCGCCGACATAACGGAATTCGACGAAGTTTACCGCGACGCCGCGGCGGCGCGCGATTACGGCGACGCCGTGCAGGACGGCCTCAAGGCCCTGATCGACCTCGACCGTCCCTCGATCGCGGTGTTGCAGGGGAACGCCGTCGGCGGCGGCCTCGGGCTGGCGCTCGCCTGCGACTTGCGCTTTTGCGCCGCCGACGCCTATCTCGCCGTCACGCCGGCCAAGCTCGGTCTCGTCTACGGCCACGCCGAGACCCGGCGTCTGGTCGAGCTCATCGGACCTTCCCGGGCGAAGGATCTCCTGTTCACCGGGCGGCGGATCGAGACCGAGGAGGCGCTTGCGATCGGACTCATCGACCGTCGGATCGAGACCGGGCTGCACGATACGGCGCTCGGCTACGCGCGGGGCATGGCCGAGCTCAGTCAGGCCTCGATCCGGGGCGCCAAGCGCGCAGTCGCCGCGATCGCTGCCGGCATGACCGTCGAAACTCCGGCTTTCCGCGCGCTCGTCGAGTCCGCCGCGCTCGGAGCCGACTTTGCGGAAGGGCGCGCCGCGTTCGCCGAGAAGCGAACGGCGAGGTTCTCCTATCGCGGCGCCACGCTCGCGCTTTCGCAGGGCTGACGGCCGCGCCCGGCGGGCTGTCGGCGCCGCATGGAAATAGGCGTTCGACGGTTGACGCCTCCAAAGCGTGAAGCTTATAAGCCGCCGATCCAGGCTGGGTCGCGACCCGGCCCCTTTCGTTTTTTGGCGAACGGCGTGGCAGCGCCCGGACGCCCGCCTCAAGGAATCGAGTTCATGGCCAATACGAAGTCGGCCCAGAAAGCCGCCCGCCAGACCCTCCGCCGGACCGCCGTCAACAAGTCGCGGCGCACCGAGATGCGCACTTTTGTGCGCAAGGTCGAGGAGGCGATCGCCTCCAAGGACGCAAAGGCCGCCGCCGAGGCGCTTGGCGAGGCCGAGCCGCGTCTGGCGCGCGCCGCGCAAAATGGAATCGTCCACAAGAGCGCCGCCTCGCGCAAGATTTCGCGCCTGACGAAGCGCGTCAAAGCCCTCGCCGCCGGCTGACGAAGCGATCTTCGGATCGAACTGATCGCCGCCCGCCCGCCACGGCCGGTCTTGCGATTATGCGGTCGCCGATGTCTGATGTCCCTCCCGATCGGCTCAGCGTCGATCCCACGAGTTCCTTCTATGACGAGGCTGCGCTGGCGCGGGGCGTCGGCGTTCGCTTTCGCGGCGTCGAGCGGCGCGACGTGGAGGAATATTGCGTCAGCGAGGGCTGTACTCGGTCGCCTGCGAGCAAGACGCGCGATCGCAAGGGCAATCCTTTGCTGATCAGGATGTCCGGCGCCGTCGAGCTGTACTTCCTGACGCCGGCGGCCGAGGAGGACGCTGCTGACGAAAACTGACGCTCCTTGCGTTTGTCGATGGCGCCGCATCAACGTGGAACCATCCTCATGCCGGACATCAGCTTTGTTCTCGTCTACGTGGACGAGGTCGCCAGAAGCGAAGCCTTCTACGCCGCGATTCTCGGGCGCCTGCGATCGAATCCTCGCCGACTTTCGCCATGCTGTCCGCCGGGGCCGGTTTGAGGCTCGGCTTGTTGCGGCCTGACGGCGGCAATCCGCCCGCGGGCCGCGGCGCCGGCTAGGAGATCGCCTTCACCTCCGGCAGCGAAGCCGAGGTTGACGCCCTCTGCGCCGACTGGCGCGCGTATGGCGTCGCGATCGCCCAGCAGCCGACGTCGATGGATTTCGGCTACACTTTCGTCGGGCTCGATCCTGACGGGCAGCGCCCGCGGGTCTTCGCGCCCGCGGCCTAGAGGCCCTCGAAGAGCGCAGTCGAAAGATAGCGCTCGGCAAAGGAGGGGATGATCACGACGATCGACTTGCCTTCATTTTCCGGCCGGCGTCCCACATCGATCGCCGCGGCGACCGCCGCGCCGGACGAGATGCCGACCGGGATGCCTTCGATTCGAGCCACCAGCCGGGCGATGTCGAAGGCGGTCTGGTTGCCGACCGTGACCACTTCGTCGATCACCTCGCGGTCGAGAATTGCGGGAATGAAGCCGGCGCCCAGCCCCTGGATCTTGTGCGGTCCGGGCGCGCCGCCGGAAAGCACCGGCGAGTCCTCGGGTTCCACCGCAATCATGCGTACGCTCGGCTTGCGGCGCTTGAGAACCTCGCCGACCCCGGTGATTGTTCCTCCCGTTCCGACGCCGGAAACGACGATGTCGACGCCGCCTTCGGTGTCGTTCCAGATCTCCTCGGCCGTGGTGCGGCGGTGGATTTCGGGATTGGCGGGATTCTCAAACTGCTGGGGCATGGCTGCGCCCGCGGTGGAGGCGACGATCTCATCGGCCTTGGCGATGGCGCCCTTCATGCCCTGCGCGGCCGGAGTGAGCACCAGCTCGGCGCCGAGCAAAGACAGCATCTTGCGGCGCTCGATCGACATCGACTCCGGCATCACGAGAATGAGCTTGTAACCGCGCGCCGCCGCTGTGAAAGCTAGGGCGATGCCGGTGTTGCCGGAGGTCGCCTCGACCAGAACGCCGCGGCCTGGAGAAATCTTCCCTTGCGCCTCGATCGCGTCGATCATGCTGACGCCGATTCGATCCTTGACGCTTCCGATCGGGTTGAAAAATTCAAGCTTTCCGAGCAGGCGCGCGCCGACGTCCATTTCGCGGGCGATGCGGTCCATCGCGACGAGCGGCGTGTCTCCAATCGTGTCGGTGATCGAGGAGTAGATCCTCCCACGACCGGGCGCTCTCACGGCGCTCTCTTTCGTCATTGTATGGCTCTCCACCGGACTCGCCGGGCCGCTCGTTCGGCGCGACCCGACGTTATCCTTTTGCCCGGAAAGCCTCTATATAACGTTGATAATATCAACGCTAGATAGCAAAATCTCCAGCGGCCTTTTCGTCATCGAGCACATGCGCTTGCTCGGCCGTCTCGCACATGTTTTCCACCGTGATCGAGTCGAGGTTGGAGAGGAAGGTTTCTCCCGCCTTCTTCACCGCCGGATCGATGACGCGCTCCAGCAGGACGGAATTTGCGCCGAGATCTTCCGGGTCCGCGGTGCTCAAAGACATCGCGGTGCGAACGATCTCTCCGACCGTGATGCGTCGCCGCTCCCGTGCGAGCTCATAGCCGCCGCGTGGTCCCCGTACGCCCTTCAAGATTTTGGCGTGGACGAGCCCCTGCAGCAGAGTCTCCAGGTGACGCGGGGGCAACTTGTGGCGCGCCGCGAGGGCCTTCGCCGCAACCGGCGCGGATCGCGAATGTAACGCCACATCGACAACGGCGGCGATGGCGAGAACGCTCCGTCGCGACAACAGATTCATAATCATACCTCCTCGGATGAGCGCCCGGTGGAGCCGAAACCACTCGAGCCCCGAGCGCTCGCTGTGAGCCGCTCGCCCGCAATCAGAGCGATGCGTTCCACGGAACAAACGACGAGTTGCGCTATTCGCGCGCCGCGCCGAACCGCAAAAGGCTTAGTTCCAAAATTTACAAGTATGACGCCGATTTCTCCACGGTAATCTGCGTCTACCGTGCCTGGACTATTGAGAACAGTTACTCCCTCTCGCAGCGCCAACCCCGATCGGGGACGGATCTGCGCTTCAAAACCCTTGGGCAACTCGATCGCCAACCCGGTCGGGATCAAAGCCCGCGCTCCAGGGGCGAGAACAACTTCGTCATCGACCGGCAATGCGGCTACGAGGTCCATCCCGGATGCATCTTCACTCAAATACGTCGGCAATTGCAAGCCCTCGGCATGAGCCATACGAGTGTAAACAATAGGAATCATGCGCGTTTCGCCAGTTCGACAGCGAGGCGCCGGATGATGCGGTCCGCCACTTCGACCTTGCTCATCGGCGGCCACGGTTCGATCCCTTCGCGATCGACGAGCTGGACTTCGTTCGCCTCGCCGCCGAAGGTCGATGTGCCTTCCGCAACGCTATTGGCCACGATCAAGTCACAGCCCTTGCGTTTCAATTTGGCTTTCGCATTCGCGGTCGTATCCTCTGTTTCGGCGGCGAAACCAATCACAAAGGCGGGCCGCAAATTTGTTCTTTTTGAGACTTCCGCGAGAATATCGGGGTTTTCCACAAGGCGGAGCTTCGGCATCGCGCCCCTCTCTTTCTTGATCTTGTCGGCGGAGACCTCCGCCACCCGCCAGTCCGCTACGGCGGCGGCGCCGATGAAGGCGTCGGCTGGCAACGCCGCCTCCACCGCCGCCCGCATCTCCAGCGCCGATTCTACGTGGATCACGGTGGTTCCCGTCGGATCCGGCAGGGAAACCGGCCCGGTCACCAGGGTTACTCTTGCGCCGGCGCCAACCGCTGATTGCGCAATTGCATGGCCCTGACGGCCGGACGAACGGTTTCCGAGGAACCGCACCGGGTCGATAGGCTCGTAAGTCGGGCCCGAAGTGACGACGACATGCCGTCCGGCGAGCGGGGCTGATTCGCGCGAGTCGCGCGGCGCGGCGGGCGCTGTCAACGCCGTCTCAATCGCCTCCACGATCGCTGCAGGTTCGGCCATTCGCCCAGGCCCGAATTCGCCGCAAGCCATCGGTCCGGAATCGGGGCCGACGACCAGGACGCCGTCGGCCGTAAGCCGCTCGAGGTTGCGGCGCGTCGCCGGATGTAGCCACATCCGGACGTTCATCGCCGGCGCCACTAGAACGCGCTTGTCTGTTGCCAACAACAAGGTGGCCGCGAGGTCGTCCGCCAGTCCGCCGGCCATGCGGGCGAGCAGATTCGCGGTGGCAGGGGCGACGACGACCAAATCGGCGGCGCGTGAAAGTTCGATATGCCCGATCAGGGCCTCGTCGGTCAGGCTGAAGAGGTCGTCTCGAACCGAATCGCCGCTCAGCGTGGCGGCGGAGAGCGGCGTGATGAATTCGAGCGCCGCCTTGGTCATCACGACGCGGACCGCGGCGCCTCGGTCTCGAAGCCGCCGAATCAGTTCAAGGGACTTGTAGGCGGCGATTCCACCGCCGATGACCAGAAGGATACGCGCTGCGGCGAGCGGAATGGCGGTCAAGTTGGCCTCCCTGCCGTTCCTTTAACATGAATTTTGCGCTGCTACGAGTTTGTCCCGTTCGAAGAGCGGGAAGTCTCCCGCGCCCCGTTCGCGTCCTACAAGACCCAGCGGAAGACGGCGAGGACCAGCAACCCGAGGAGAAACCCGGCGATGAGATAGGTCCAGGCCGAGTGGGCGATTTCGCTTTCGAAATGCTTCGCGACCCTGCCCGCCGCCGCGGTTTCCAGTCGAACGACCATGTCCTCCAGACGCTGGGGCGCCTCGGCAAGGAAGGCGGCGGCTGACGCAAGATTCCGGCCTGCGTCCTCCATCAGCCCGCGCGGCCCCAGGTTCTCGGCGATCCACGCGCCGACAATCGGCTCCGACGTCGACCACATGTTCAATTGCGGATCAAGCTTTCGCGCGACGCCTTCGACGACGACCATCGTCTTTTGCAGCATGACAAGCTCGACTCGGGTCGTCATGTCAAAGAGAGCGGTGATGTCGAAGAGCAGCGTCAAGAGCTTCGCCATCGAGATCTGGTCCGCGGTGCGCGAGTGGATGGGCTCGCCGATCGCCCGGATTGCCTGCGCGAAATCCCCCACTTTGTGCACATGCGGAACGTAGCCCGCCTCGAAGTGCACCTCGGCCACACGCTGGTAGTCCCGGCGGATGAAGCCGAACAGGATCTCGGCGAGGAAGCGGCGCTCCTTGCGCCCGAGGCGCCCCATGATGCCGAAATCGACCGCGACGATGCGGCCGGTCTCGTCGACGAAGAAATTCCCTTGATGCATGTCCGCGTGGAAAAACCCGTCGCGCAGGGCGGTTCGCAGGAAGGTCTGGATCAGCGCCCGTGCAAGGGCGCGCGGATCGTAGCCGAGGCCGGCCAGGCGCTCCGGATCGGCCAGCGGAACGCCTTCGACCCACTCCATCGTCATGACTTCGCGGGTCGTGCGGTCCCAGTCGATCGCCGGCGCCCGGATGTCCGGGTCGTCCCTCGAGTTCTCGGCGAATTCCGAGGCCGCCGCCGCCTCGAGCCGGAAATCCATTTCCATCCGCACCGATCGCGCCAGGGTCTCGACCACCTGGACGAGACGCAGCCGGCGCATTTCCGCCGCCATGCGCTCGGCGAGCCGCGCGGCGAAGAACATGTCCGCGAGATCGCGGGCAAACCGGCGTTCGATCCCTGCGCGCAACACCTTCACCGCGACAGGCTTCACGCCTTCCGCCGTCCTGACGGTCGCGCGGTGGACCTGCGCGATCGAGGCGGCGGCGACCGGCTCGCCGAAGCTTTCAAACAGCGTGTCGATCTTCGCGCCGAACGCCTTCTCGATAATGGCGATCGCGGTTTGGCGGTTCATCGGCGCCACCCGATCCTGCAGACGCTCGAGTTCGAGCGCGACCTTCGCTCCAACGATGTCCGGCCGAGTCGAAAGAAACTGGCCCATCTTGACGTAGGAAGGGCCGAGGCGGTCGATCGCTCGGGAAAGGCCGGTCAGGCCATGTACGTTGCGTTTGGCCACAAGGTTCGCGAGCGCGAGCGGCAAACGCGCGACGGGCGGCAGCAGAACGGGATCGACGTCGATGAAGGTCCCCTCTCGCGCAAAGACGAAGCCGGCGCGCGCGAGCCTCAGTCCGTGGCCGAACGCGGCGACAATCGACATCAATCAGAGCTTCCAGCCCGAGTGGATGGCGACCACCCCGCCGCTCAGGCGCGTCGCGTCCACGCGGCCGAAGCCGGCCGTTGCGATCATGTCGGCGAACAATTCGGCCGGCGGAAACTTGCGGATCGATTCGACCAGATAGCGGTAGGCCGCCCCGTCCCCGGTCACGACTTTGCCCATCGCCGGAATGACGGCGAAGGAATAGGCGTCGTAAAGGCGGTCGAGCACGGGCAGGTCGACGTGCGAGAACTCGAGACAGAGGAACCGGCCGCCTCGCTTCAACACCCGGTAAGCCTCGCCGAGCGCCGCCTCGATTCGCGGCACGTTGCGGATGCCGAAAGCGATCGTGTAGGCGTCGAACTGCGCGTCGCGAAAGGGCAGCCCCTCCGCGTTGGCCTCGACGAAGGCGACGCGATCCTCGAGCTTGCGCTTCCTGGCGCGCTCTGCGCCGACGCGGAGCATCTCGGCGTTGATGTCGGCGACGGTGACGCGGGTCTGCGGGCCTCCCGCCCGCGCGATGCGGAAGGCGACATCGCCGGTGCCGCCGGCGACGTCGAGAACGGCGAACGGGCGGTGCGCGCGGGGATGAACCCTGGCGGCCAGGATGTCCTTCCACGCCCTATGCAGTCCGAAGGACATGAGATCGTTCATTACGTCGTAACGGCGGGCGACCCTGTGGAAGACTGTGTCCACCAAGCCCTGCTTCTCCTCCATCCGAACGGTGCGCCGGCCGAAATGCGTGTGTTCGGATGCCTCGGGCATTGACGTTCTCCGTGGAGAGCGGGCGAACTTAATGTCTCTTTCAAGAGTCATGGACCTCATCTTGAGGCGCCCTTTGCGAAAGCAAAGGGTCTCGAAGGATGCTCCAGAGAACGCTTGCGGCGCGGCGCCCTGGATCGTCCTTCGAGGCCCCTTCGGGGCGCCTCACGACAAGGGTGGTGGCCTTTGAGACAGACTCTTAGCGCGCCGGGCGGACGGCGTACAATCCACTCGGTGCTGTGTCACCAAATCTCCGGGCACCCGTTTTAGGGCGGGTTGGCGACCCCGCCGGCGGCTTCATCGCTCAAGCTCGACGGCTCGCCCAGCCATTGAAGTCGAGATTCCGCGCGCTCGACAAATCCGCTATTTCCGCGAATAAATCCGGCCCGTCGCCCATCCGCCGCGCCATGTGCCCTGCCTCTTCTCCCCGTCTTGCTAGTCCATCCGCATCGGGATGCCGGCCGCCGCCATGCGGGCCTTCGCTTCGCGGATGGTGAACTCGCCGAAGTGGAAGATCGAGGCGGCCAGCACCGCGCTTGCGTGGCCCTGCTTGACGCCCTCGACGAGATGATCGAGCGAACCCGCTCCGCCTGAGGAGATGACGGGAATCGTCACGGCGTCCGCGACCGCGCGCGTCAGCTCGAGGTCGAAGCCCTCTTTCGAGCCGTCGCGGTCCATCGAGGTGAGCAGGATCTCGCCGGCGCCGAGCTCGGCGGCCTCGCGGGCGTAGGCAACCGCATCGATGCCGGTCGGTCTGCGTCCGCCATGGGTGAAGATTTCCCAGCGCGGCGGATCGCCTGACGCCGAAACCCGCTTGGCGTCGATGGCGACGACGATGCACTGGCTGCCGAATTTCTCGGCCGCCTGACGCACGAAAAGCCGGTCGGCCACCGCGGCGGAATTGATCGAGGCCTTGTCCGCGCCGGCGAGCAGCAGAGTGCGGATATCGTCGGTCGTCCGGACGCCGCCGCCGACCGTCAGCGGCATGAAGCACACTTCCGCCGTGCGGCGCACGACATCGAGCAGGATGCCGCGATCCTCGTGGCTCGCGGTGATGTCGAGAAAACAGAGCTCGTCCGCTCCGGCAAGATCGTAGGCGATGGCGCACTCGACCGGATCGCCTGCGTCGCGGAGATTGACGAAATTGACGCCCTTCACGACGCGGCCGTCCTTGACGTCGAGACAGGGGATGACCCGAGCCTTAAGCATCACTCGGCGGCGGTCGGCAGAGCCGCGTTCTTGATGAATTCCCAAAAGCTTCCGAACATTCGCCCCTCGCAGTCGGACGAGGTCACGTCGGCCACAAAGAAGAGGCGCGAACCGGCAAATCTGAGGAACCGATTTGAAATCTCCGACGTCGAGAGTTCGCTCGTTATAAAGCAAACGTGGCCGTCCATCGTGTACATTCGAGCACCAGAGTCGAGCGAATCGACAAAATCCTGAAGATCGAGTTCATTGCCGCTGCCGTCATCGAACACAAGCAAGTGCCTTTTCACGTCTTACCTCCATCGTCGAACCCGCCCGGCAAGCTTTCAACGCGGGCGCTTTCGCGGGCCCGGTCGACGACCTCGGCGTTGGTCCCCTTTCCGTAGATCATTGTTAACTCGCGCTGGCGAAGGCGATATTCCTCCGACTGCAGCCGATCGGGGTCGCGAAACAGCAATATAAAATAGGCCACGACTGTGACGGCCAACAAGAGGACGCCCGTTGCGAACAGCGCCACACGGAACCACGTTTCGCCGGACAGGAGCGCCAACACGAACGCAAGAGGCGTTCCGATCCCGGCCAGCCACAGCAACGGATTGACCATCGTCCGAACCCACGCGCACCGTTTCAACGCGCGTCGTGGCCGCCCTTACAAGATCATCCAGCCTCAAACCATGCTCCCCGCGGTCGATTGAGACGCGTCCCATCGCTCCGCGGCCCTTAAGACCGCCAGCGCTTCGCGCGCGTCGAGGCGCCCGTCGTAGAGCGCGCGGCCGGCGATCGCGCCGCCGAGCCGCGCGCAGTCGGGCTCGGTCAGGCGCCTCACGTCCTCGATCGAGGCCAGACCGCCGGAGGCGATGACCGGGACCGAGAGGGCGTTGGCGAGAGCGACTGTCCCCTCGATATTGAGGCCGGTAAGGGCGCCGTCGCGAGCGATGTCCGTATAGATGATCGCCGAGACTCCGGCATCCTCGAACCGACGTGCGAGGTCGAGCGACGAGACGTTGGATGTCCTCGCCCAGCCCTCGACCGCCACCCAGCCGTCGCGCGCGTCGATGCCGACGGCGATCCGTCCGGGGTAGAGGCGCGCCGCCTCGCGGACGAAGTCCGGATCGCGCACCGCGGCGGTGCCGATGATGACGCGCGTCACTCCGCTCTCGATCCAGCCGCGCACTGTCTTCATGTCGCGCACGCCGCCGCCGAGCTGCATCATCATCGACGCCGCGGAGAGGATCCGCTTGACCGCCGCAGCGTTGACCGGCTCTCCGGCGAAGGCGCCGTCGAGATCGACGACATGCAGATATTCGAAGCCCTGGTTGGCGAACGCCTTCGCCTGTGCGGGAGGGTCCGCGTTGAACACGGTGGCCTGCGCCATGTCGCCGCGCAGCAGTCGAACGCATTCGCCGTTCTTGAGGTCGATCGCCGGAAAGAGAATCATGGCCGCCACTTCAGGAAGTTGGCGATCAGCCTGAGACCGAGGGTCTGGCTCTTCTCGGGATGAAACTGCGTGCCGAGGATGTTGTCGCGGGCGACGACGGCCGTCACCGGGCCCCCGTAGTGGGCCGTCGCGACCACGTCGGTCGGGTCCTCGGCATAGAGCTGGTAGGAGTGGACGAAATAGGCGTGCAGGCCGGCCGGCCCGGTTCTGATCCCGTCAAGCGCCGGATGGGCGCGCTTCGCATCGAGCGTGTTCCAGCCCATATGGGGGATCTTGAGCTTAGGATCGCTCGGCTTGATCGGCGCGACGTCGCCGGCGATCCAGTCGAGGCCGGCGATGACCTCGTGCTCGAGACCGCGAGTCGCCAGCAACTGAGCGCCGACGCAGATGCCGAGGAACGGCTTGCCGCGCCGCCGCACAGACTCCTCCAGGGCCTCGACCATGCCGGCGACCCGGTCCAGGCCGCGCCGGCAGTCGGCAAACGCGCCGACGCCCGGCAACACGACGCGTTCGGCCGAAAGAACGTCCTCCGGCCGCGAGGTGACATGGATCTCGCGCGTCATTCCCGCCTCGCGAGCCGCCCGCTCGAACGCCTTTTGCGCCGAATGCAGGTTGCCCGAGCCGTAATCGATGATCGTGATCACAGCGCGCCTTTGGTCGAGGGGATGCGTTCGGCCTGACGCGAATCGATCGCGACTGCGGCCTTGAGCGCGCGCGCGACGCCTTTGAAGCAGGATTCGGCGATGTGGTGGCTGTTGGCCCCATAGAGCGTCTGGACGTGCAGGGTCAGTCCGGCGTTCCCGGCAAAGGCCTGGAAAAACTCGCGCACGAGCTCAGTGTCGAACGTCCCGATGCGCTCGGTAGGGAACTCGGTCTGGAAGACCAGAAACGGCCGCCCCGACACGTCGATGGCGACCCTGGTGAGCGTCTCGTCCATCGGCAGAAGGCAATCAGCATAGCGGGTCACGCCCTTCTTGTCGCCGAGCGCTTTGGCGAGCGCCTGCCCGAGCGCGATCCCGGTGTCCTCGACCGTGTGATGGTCGTCGATGTGCCGGTCGCCTACGGCGCGGATGGTGATGTCGATCAGCGAATGGCGCGCGAGCTGGTCGAGCATGTGGTCGAAGAAGCCGACTCCGGTCGAAATGTCGGATATGCCGGAGCCGTCGAGATCGAGGCTCGCCTCGACGCTCGTCTCCCTGGTGCTGCGTACGACCGTGCCTTTGCGCATGGGAATTCCGGAGCCCGTCAGACGTTCGGCGGCGTGATAGCAAGCCCGGAAAGGATTTGCCACATGGCTTTGCCGCCCGCCGGCGAGACACGGGTTATTGACGTCCACGCCGAATCCGGTAGCTTCTCGTTTGCACGACGAAACACCGGTTTTGGAGGGGGGAGAAAGCAGGCCGATCGCCGCCGCGCGCTCCGGCCGCAAAGCTCCGGCGCCATTGGATCGGCCGCAGCTTCATTCAACCAATAACTTGCCTCACGAGGGAACCAAGGAGAGTGACATGAAGCTACGCTACCTTTCCGCGGCCGCGCTCGCTGCGCTGTTGACCGGGGCCGGCGCCGCATGGGCGCAGGAGAGCAACTTGAAAACGCTAGAGGAGATGCACATTACGCCGCCGATCGAGTGGCCGACGATTCCGCAGGAGGGGTCAAAGGCGGACGCAATCAGGCAAATTCTGAAGGACAAGATCAAGCTGCCGCCGGGGTTCCATATCGACCTCTACGCCCTAGTTCCGGACGCCCGTCACATGGCTGTCGGACCGCAGGGCGTCGTCACCTTCGTCGGCACGCGAAAGAGCAAGATTTATGCGGTGACCGACCGTTCGCGCGCTAGCGCCGAAGGCGGAGTCGAGGTCAAGGAATTCGCCCCCACCCTGGCGAAGAAACTGCCGAACGGTCCTTGCTTCTCCAAGGACGGCTTCCTGTATGTCGTCGAGCAGAACCGAGTCCTGCAATATGCGGCGGCCGAGTTCTTCTATGAGAGCCAGGACGTCGCCGTCGGGGAGGTTGTCCCCGAGGGACAGCTCATTCCGAAGTCGGAGGAGAGCTTCAACCACACCGCCCGCGAGTGCCGCGTCGGTCCTGATAACAAGCTCTACATCCAGGTCGGCCAGCCCTACAACGTGCCGCCAAAGGACAAGGTAGCGCTGTATAAGAAGCTCGGCATGGGCGGCATCATCCGCATGGACCAGGACGGCAAGAACCGCGAGGTCTACGCGACCGGACTGCGCAATCCGGTCGGCTTCGACTTCAACCCGAAGGACAAGATGCTCTGGACCAACGACAACCAGGTCGACGGCATGGGCGACGACATCCCGCCCGGCGAGTTGAACCGCGTCGACAAGATCGGCGAGGAATTCGGCTTCCCGTGGTACGGCGGCGGGCATACCCGCACGAATGAATACAAGAGCGAAACGCCGCCGGCCGACGTGATTTTCCCCGAAGTCGAGCAGATCGCGCACGCCGCCGACCTCGGCCTCTCGTTCTACACCGGCGACATGTTCCCGGCGAAATACAAGGGCGCGATCTTCTCGACCCAGCACGGCTCCTGGAATCGCACCGTGCCGGTCGGCGCCCGGGTGATGGTCACCTTCCTCAAGGACGACGGCCACGTCGCCGGCCCGTCGATCCCCTTCGCGGAAGGCTGGAACGACAACGGCCACTATCTCGGCCGTCCCGTCGACGTCCAGCAATATTGGGACGGGTCGTTGCTCGTGTCCGACGATCTCGTCGGGGCGGTCTATCGCATCTGGTATGACGGCAAGTAATCCCACAGCCTATGGAGGGCGGCTCCCCCATCGCGGCAGCCGTCCGTTGGCGCGCGGTTTTGCGCAGGGGGCGCGATTCGCTGCGCTGGCCGTTGTCGCCTTGTCCCTCGCGGGTGAAGCGCAGGCGCAAGGGAGCGCGAAGGCAGGACGGCAGAAGGCGGAGAAATGCGCCGTTTGCCACGGCTTCGACGGGCTGGCGAAGGTGGCGGAGGCGCCTAACCTCGCCGGCCAGAATGAGCGCTACCTCGTCGAGCAGCTCGGCGCGTTCAAGTCCGGCGTTCGGCAGAACGAAATGATGTCGATCGTGATCAAGGACCTGTCCGCGACCGACATCGAGGACCTCGCCGCCTACTATGCGGCGATAGAGATCACCGTCGGAAAAATCCCGGGCCAGTGATCCGCTCCTGCAGAGAGGGAGACGTTCTCGGCCCGCCGATAGCCGCGATGCGACACCCGCGGAGGACGCGCCCCTTTCCCGACGTGTGATCGCTGAATATCGCTGAATGAAGAAGCTTCGGCCCTTGGCGCAAGGCAGGTTTGAAGTCGGTTGCTGAGAGCCGGTGCCGCAAACTCGCCGCCCGCCCCCATGCCTTGCGACCGAAGAGCGGGCGGCTTGGCCTCACATCTCCGCGGACAGGTAGGCTGTCACCTCCATACCTGCGCAGATTTCACGAACCTCAGGAGTTGTCCATGTCATGGGCTCATCCTCAAGCAGGGGGTCTTTGGCACGATGCAACTAAACCGCTTCCGGTTGTCGCGGAAGCGAAACAAGAATTTAGCACCGCGGCTTCGACTGTCAACGCTCAAACAGCGGAGGGCGCCGAGCGAGCCAGGTGCGACCGGATCAGTCCGGCCCGCGGCGCTGTCGGCAAACGCCCCGGTAAGCGCTTCCGCCGGACGCATCGAACAGCGCGAACGGCCGCCCTCCGCCGTCTGGCGCCCGCCGTTCGATCGACAGCGCGACGATGTCCCCGTCGCTGTCGACGGCCTCGCCTACGAGCGGGCCCATTACGCCCGACAGGCGGGTCCAGATGACGCGCCTCTCGTTCTCGCCCTTGAAGCGCAAAGAGCCGCTGGTGACTTCCGCGTCATAGAGGATCGTGTCGACTTTGCTCGTCTCGGGATCGATCAGCGCCAGAATCTCGCCTTCGCCGAAGCGAAGGGACACCTCGAACTCCAGAGACTGCTGGGCTTCCGAGGACAGGAACATCCGCCCGAACGCGAGGCGTCCGAAGCAGGAAAGATCGACGCCATTCGCCGCGCCGGAAGGCTCGGCGCTGAGGGCGATCTGCGCCGGCGATGCTTCGACAAGCAAGGCCGCGAGGGCCAGTCCGAAAACCCCCCGGCGATTCATGACAGCCTCCACAGATACATTCCGCCAGATCGACTTGCCCCTTCCGCTCCCGCGGGTTCTTCTGGCGGCGCCGAGCTTTGTCGATTCGTAGCCGTCGCCGCAAGAAGGAGCTGGGGTTGCGGGTGGAGGGTCAGCGTCAGACGACGCGGCCTGCGACGCTCCGGTTTGGACGCGACCTACGGGAAGTGGCGGCCGAAGCGGCGATAAGTCGGCGAGGCGTGACCGTTGAACCGAGCCGCTTTATGGTGCATCCGGGGCACGGTCCCGTCGAGCAGCGGCGGCGGCCAACTCGGCGGAGATCTAGGGAGCGAACATGAGCAGAGTTGCAGTTGTCACAGGCGGCACCCGCGGCATCGGCGCGGCCGTCTCAAAGGCCTTGAAGGCGGCCGGATACCAGGTCGCGGTGACCTACCACGCCAATGACGAAGCGGCCGAGAAGTTCAAGGCGGAAACCGGAGTCCATGTCTACAAATGGAACGTGGCCGATTATGACGAGTGCGTCGCCGGCCTGGAACGGGTCGAAAAGGAGCTTGGACCTGTCGACGTTCTCGTCAACAATGCCGGCATCACCAAGGACGGCATGTTCCACAAGATGACGCCGGATCAATGGTATGCCGTCATCAACACGAACTTGAATTCCCTGTTCAACATGTGCCGGCCCGTCATCGAGGGCATGCGAGAGCGCGGCTTCGGCCGCATCATCAACATCTCCTCGGTCAACGGACAGAAGGGGCAGATGGGGCAGACGAACTACTCGGCGTCCAAGGCGGGGGACATCGGCTTCACCAAGGGGCTGGCCCAGGAGAACGCCGCCAAGGGAATCACCGTCAACGCCATTTGTCCGGGCTACATCGCCACCGAAATGGTCAAAGCGGTGCGCAAAGAGGTTCTCGAAGGTCAGATTCTGCCGCAGATCCCGGTCCGCAGGCTCGGGGAGCCCGAGGACGTCGCGCGATGCGTCGTGTTCCTCGCGTCCGACGACGCCGGCTTCATCACCGGCTCGACCCTTTCGGCGAACGGCGGTCAGTTGATGAGCTGAGTTGGAAAGCGCCGAAACGAAAGACCCCGCGCTCATGAGAACGCGGGGTCCGCTCGACAGTTCGGGCAATCGCGATTCTTGCTACGCGGCTTCCTCGATCTCGGGATCGACAGCCTCGCCGTTGGCTGTGGAGGCTTTGCTGGAACGACCGTGGCTCCGCTGAAGTTGCGCCTCCACGGCCCGGAGCGCGTCGAGCTCGCTCGTCTTTTGCACGGCCGCGATCTCGCGCACCATCCGGTCCAAAGCGGCCTCGTACAGCTGCCGCTCCGAATACGACTGCTCGGGCTGCGCATCCGACCGGTAGAGATCCCGAACCACCTCGGCAATGGCATTCAGGTCGCCGGAGTTGATCTTGGCCTCATACTCCTGAGCTCTGCGCGACCACATGGTCCGCTTGACGCGCGCCCGGCCGGTCAAGATCTCCAGCGAACGCTTGGCCGTGTCCGGCTCCGATATCTTCCGCAATCCGACCCCCGCGCCCTTGGAGGTCGGGACGCGGAGCGTCATTTTGTCCTTCGAGAAGCTGATGACGAAAAGCTCGAGCCTGAAGCCAGCAACTTCCTGTTCTTCGATTGCAACGATTTGACCCACCCCGTGCGCGGGGTAAACAACAAATTCGTTTAGCCTGAAGCCCTGGCGCTGCACGCTCGACTTCGCCGCCTTCTGCGGGGGGGCCTGCGCCTCTCGGGAAGCGGATTTCTGCTCCTTGCTCGCCGAAGTCGCCGCCTTCGTCACGGACATCTCAACGTTGGACCCGGATGACGTCGTCTTGTCCCGGTGCGGCGGCGCCGCCCCAGTCCCAGGCGCTTGCGCCAACGCTCCGGCTGCGGCTCTCGTCTTGCTTTTCTGCTCGTTCCTGGTCTGCAATTTCGCTTCCACTCGCTTCGGGTTCGGGGTGCTCGCCGTTGTCGTGACCTTTCCTCGTGCGCGAACGCCTTTCTTATTCGTCTTGGTCGACGTGCTGGCGCGGGTCGAGGCCCGCTTCACGATCTTCGTACGGCTCTTTGTCGAATCCGGCGCGGCTTTAACCTTTCCAGAGCGTCTCTGAGCCTGTTTCGGTGAGCCTTTCTGCTTAGGCTTCACCGCAGCCTTGCTGCGCTTGGCGCTCGACCGTCCCTTGACGGCGCCGCCTCGCGGCGCCCGGACCGAGGGTGTCGTTCTCTGCTTCTGAAGAGCCGTTGCGGTCTTCTTTGTCGACTTTCTACGCGCCGCCATTGTTAACATCTCCACACCTGACTGGCGTCAACCGCCGCAGTTCGATCCCGCCAGCCTTAAACAGCCACATGTCCTCAGATAAGGCGGAACGACGTCGCCAAAAGTCCGCCGTACGGTACATTCCGCAGTTAATGCGTCGTTTAGCACAATTCAGGCGAAAAATCAAAGAGTATCGACCGTAATGCGGTCGCGGCCTCAGGTCGGGTTGACCGAACGTCCAGTTAACAGAACCCCACAGATTTGACCGTCGCCTAATCTCCCTGACCGGGCTCGGTGGAAAAATAGTCAGCAAATTTGTTCGGGCATCCGTCAAATTCCTTGGCGTCGCCGGGTGGTTCTTTCTTCGCCGTGATGTTCGGCCACACTTTCGCATACTCTGCGTTCAGCTTTAACCAATGGGCCAAGTCGGGCTCTGTGTCCGGCTTGATCGCCTCTGCCGGGCATTCCGGTTCGCAGACCCCGCAATCGATGCACTCGTCCGGATGGATGACCAACATGTTGTCGCCCTCGTAGAAACAGTCCACCGGGCAGACCTCCACGCAGTCCATGTACTTGCACTTTATGCAGTTCTCGACGACCACATAGGTCATTTTTTTTACCTTTCAATAGTGTGTAAAACCTCTCTCGACAGTCACAAGCTCTGCGTCCGCTCAACGACCTGGGCTCGCGGGGTTCCTATCAACGATTGTTTCCCTGTTTTTCAAGGACTTTACGAAGCTCGAGCAGCTTTGCGAACGGAGAGGTCGGATCGATCGTGGGTCTTGGCTCGGATTGAGGGACGCCTTGGACATTCTGCTTAGCCGAAGCCTTGCGGCGCTTTTGGTCGACGTCGAAGCGCTCCCCTTTGCGCTTCGGCCAAGATCGTTTCTCGCGCGCATCCAGATTCGGGGCGTCCGGACTTGCCTTCCCCTTTCCCTGATGCTCGCCGGAGTCGGCGTGGGCTTCAGCGCCTCCGCTTTCACGCCGGCGATTCGAGCCTTTGGAAGCGGTCTCACCTCGGCGAAGGCGCCGCTTCGCCCGTTCTGGTCGCTGCCTTCGAGCAGGACGCCAAGCAATGACTATCGCAACCGATGGCAGGCCGCCGTTGGATGGGGGATCGGTTGCCTCTGGCGCGCACGAGTCAGGCTCGGTCGGCTCAGGCGAAGATTCGAGGCTGCCAATTGCTGGTTCGGCCTCCTCCGAACTCTCCGCCAGAGCCGACGACGGCGGTTCCGCGCCGACATCATAATCGGAGCGGCTGCCAATTGCTGGTTCGGCCTCGTCCGACCTCTCCGCCAGGGCCGACGACGGCGGTTCCGCGCCGACATCATAATCGGGGCGGCTGCCAATTGCTGGTTCGGCCTCCTCCGAACTCTCCGCCAGGGCCGACGACGGCGGTTCCGCGCCGACATCATAATCGGGGCCCGGGTCCGCCTTGACGTTGGCGCCCTCGCCGGCGATCGACTGGTCTGCGCCGCTCTCGAGGGCTTCGGCGACCGCCTTCGTGTCGGCCGAAGCCGACTCAGGCGCGGTCGTCTCGACTGCCGGCTGCGGAGACGCCAGCCTGCTTCGCTCGACCTCGAAGCATTCATATCCGAGCGATCGAAGGATCGATGCGAAAGTTTCCCCTGAACAGCCTGTTAATGACGTCATCTGACCGCTGACGAGAAACGCAGAAGCGGCGGGGCGAGAGTCATCGGAGGACGAGCAGACTACAAACGCAGCCCGGATCATGTCCGACAGGCGCTCGACGATGTCGACCCGCACGGCCCGCTCGCCGCAGGGGCGGAACCCCGCTATGCGATATCCTTCCTTCGAGATCAACGGATTGACGGGCAGCGACGTTCGTCCGGACGCCGCCAGCGGAAGCAACGTCTTGGCGTGTTCCTCACCGTCCGCGCCGGGCGCCTGAAGGCGCCACAATTGAAGCGCCAGAGCTCTCGCGGCGGGTTTGAGCGACTGGGGAACGTAAACGTAGTAGGCTCCGAATCTGACGCCATGCCGCCTCAGGGCGGCCCGCGAATTCTGGTCGAACGCCTTGATCTGGCTCCTCAGGGGTTCGCGCTCCAGGACCCCAAGCGAATCCGCGATCTTCGCTGCGAGCTGACGAACCGGCTCGGATTCGTCCTGGAGGCCCCGCAGCTCAACGAGCGGCCCGAGTAGTCGCCGGATCGTCGCCGACAGCCATAGTTCCAGCCGGGCTCCGACGGTCTCCCGAGCGTCCTCCGGCAAATTCGCGTCAGCGAGCACAAGAGCGCGCGGCGTCAGCAGATCGGGGCCCGCAGCCAGTCGTGCAATGGGATCGCCGAGCCAGCGGATGATCCCGTCATCCGAGAGCACGATCGAAGCGTCGACAGCATGATGGAACCGTGCGGCTCGGGTCGCCAGCTCCAGTTTCAGGGCTTCACGCCAGGACTCCGACGCAGCGTCTTCCGACTCGCCGAGATGAGCGCCGACAAGTTGCAGTCCCTGAAGATTGGAGAAGTCGTGGGTATGCGGACGCGGCATTTCCGACGGCGCTTCGTCGATGGACATCACTTCTCCGTCAATCGCCACGATTGCTTTGGCTGGCCCGGCGGAACTCTGGCCTCTCCGCACGGCGAAGATCGTGCTTCAAACCCTTTATCCGACGGCCGCGGCGCTGCCAATGATCTCTTAGTCATGCCATATCGACTTCAGCACACCGACCGCCGCCGCAACGATAGCCGGATATCCGGCGCGGAGCCAACGCGCAGCAGTCGCAAGAGGCTCCCGGCGAGAACGCCTAGCGCAGGCCCGACGCCTTGACCCACCATTCGGGTTGCTGCGCGACGAGCGTCCTGTAAGCCGTCGTCGCATGGACCATGCTGTCGAACAAGGCAAAGCAGGTCGCTCCCGAACCGGACATTCGCGCCGCCCTTGCGCCAGGCAGGCGCGACAGCGCTTCAAGCGCCGATCCGATGAGGGGAGCAACGCGGAGCGCTGCCGGCTCGAGATCATTGGAGCCGGAAACCAGCGAGTCGAGAGTAATTCCCGCCTTGCCGTCGGGAACGAACGCCGGCTGCGCCGTCGATTGAAGGCGTGCGCCCGGGGAGAGGCCAAGCGCTTCGAACACCTCTCTCGTCGGAGCGGGCACACGCGGGTTCGCGAGGACGGCGAATACCGGGGGCAGGGCCGCTGGAGGGCCGAGCCGCTCGCCGACCCCCGACACGATGCGGGCTTTCGGGAACAGACAGACCGGGACGTCCGCCCCGGATTCGGCGGCGGCCGCCTGGAGACGCTCATCCTCCGACGACAGGCCGTTCGCCTCGGCCAGCGCAGCCAATGCGGCTGCGGCATCCGAAGAGCCGCCGCCTACGCCGGCGGCGGCGGGCAGGCGCTTGACCAGACGGAATCGACCGAGCGTCAAACGGGGAATGCGCGTCGCCAATGCGCGCGCCGCCCGCAGGACAAGATTTTTTTCCGGCGGCCCAGCCTCGCGCGCGGTTGGCCCCTCGACGTCGATCTCCAGGCCTCGTCCTGGCTCATATCCAAGCCAGTCGCTTATCTCTGCGAAGGCCACCAGGCTCTCGATCTCATGCAACCCGTCGGATCGTCGCGCGACCACACGCAGGCTCAGGTTTATCTTCGCCGGCGCGCGGAACCAGCGCACGAGCGACAGCGGTCAGCCGCCGCTTTTCGGCATTTCGGCTTTGGCCGGCGTGGGTTGCGCCGTCGTGGCCTCGGGGAGGCCGACCTGGATTTTCTTGAGGATCGCCGGCAGATCCTCCGGGTCCGGACCCATGTCGCGCGCATGGTTCCACTGGAAATGCGCGTCCGTTCGCCGATTGATCCGCCAGTAGGCGTCGCCGAGGTGATCGTTCAGCACCGGGTCCGCGGGCTTCAAGGCGATCGCTCGCTCGAGCGTCTCGGCGGCTTCGGCGTATTGCCCGAGCTGGAAGTGGGCCCACCCCAGACTGTCGATGATGTAGCCGTCGTTCGGTTGCAACTCGACGGCACGCCGGAGCATCTTGAAAGCCTCTTCAAGGTTGACGCCCTGATCAACCCACGAATATCCAAGATAGTTGAGCACCAGCGGCTGGTCCGGGTACAGCTGCAGGGCCTTCTTGAAATCGGCTTCGGCCTTTGGCCACTGCTTGTCGCGTTCAAAACAGATGCCGCGGAAGTAGAAAAGCGTCCAATTGTCGCGCTGCGGAACGCCGACCGCGGCAATTGTTCGGTCATAGGTGGCCGCCGCTTCCGCGTATTTCTTGGCGGAGCGTTGCAAACCGGCGAGCGCGGTCAAAGCATCGACGTCATTGGGCCTAGCCGCCACAATGTCGGTCATACGGCCCAACGCCTCGTCCGATTTCCCCATGCCGTCGAGCAGGAGGGCGGTCTGTATGTCGGCGTCTTCGTGGAACGGCGAAGTCCCCGGCACCTGTTGATAGGCAGCGATCGCCTGCTCGCTCTGCTTCAACCGCTCGAACAGATTGGCCAATGTGACTTCCGTCAGGTCGCTCGACGGCCGCAGGTAAAGCGACAGGCGAAGATAGATCAGCGCCGAGAGATCGTCCTCCTGGCGGCTTCCCACAGCGCCCAATCCGTACAGCACCTCCGCGGCGCCCTCCTTCGGGCTGCGCACGAAAGGTTCGGGAACGCGCCCGTCGTTGAGATCCGCAAGCGCGCGCTCCACGATGGGGTGATGGGGCGCCACGGCGGAAAAGTCGCGGTAGACGCCTTTTGCGCCGTCGATGTCGCCGTGGGCCGCCAGGAAACGGGCGTAGGCGTCCGCGAAGCGAAGGGTGCTCTTGTCCGCCTCGTACGCGGATTTCAGTCTGCGCCGAGCCTCGGGGACATTTCCGAACTGCTCGGCGATGAGCCCCGCATTATAGTCGCGAAAGGCGGCGAGCGACGGATCCCGCATTCGGTCAAGCGTGTCGAGCGCGCGGCGCAGGTCGTTTTGGCCCGCATAGCACCAGGCGACCAGAAGCCCCGTCGTGATGTCTCGCGAGCGGGGGTCGCCGGTCATCAGCTGCGCTCTCGCCACCCCGTACTGCCCCTGCTGGATAGCATGAACTGCCGTGGACAGACGCGCGAGATTGTTGGTCGGGTCCCGGGTTAAGAGGCGTTCGGCGAGCGCCTCGGCGCTCTGCTCGTCGCCGTTGGACAGCGCCGCCGCGAAGGTTCGGTCGAGAAGGTCGGGATTTCTGGGATCGAGGCGCAGAGCATCCCGGTAATAGGCCTCGGCGGACGCCGTATCGCGATCCGCGCTGGCAATCAGACCAGCCAAGTAATTGCCGGGTTGGCTCAAGGCGGAGTCCGGTGCGGGCGCGTCGGCTGGCGCGGCGGCAATCGCGGGGGGAATCGTGGAGAGCAAGCCGGCGGCGAACAGCGCGACCGCCAGCGTTTGTCGCTTGAGAGGGCTTTTCACTCTGGTCAACTCTTCCTGCTCGGGGAGCGGTTTACCGATGCGGATCAGCGAGCTTTTCGCTGACCAAGCGCATCGGGTTTCCGATGTCGAATGAAATAAGGGCGAATTTGGGCCATCTGCGCCTCACATGTCGGAATAATTCGGCCCGCCGCCGCCCTCCGGCGGGACCCAGGTGATGTTCTGCGCGGGGTCCTTGATATCGCAAGTCTTGCAGTGCACGCAGTTCTGGGCGTTGATGACGAAGCGCGGC
This sequence comes from Roseiarcus sp., assembly GCA_035656495.1. GTDB lineage: Bacteria > Pseudomonadota > Alphaproteobacteria > Rhizobiales > Beijerinckiaceae > Roseiarcus. The sequence continues at coordinate 9,155 of DASRSL010000150.1, read as the reverse complement.
TCCGTGCGGCGCGCCTCGTCAGCGTAAACAACCTCGTAGACTCCCGCGGGACAATAAAGCCTGGCAGGCTCTCCGTAGCGAGGAAGATTCTCCCGGATCGGAGTGGTCGGATCGGTCAACCGCAAATGGACAGGCTGATCCTCCTCATGATTGGTATTGGACAAGAACACGGACGAGTTCTTGTCGAAGCTTATGATGCCGTCTGGTTTCGGATAAGCGATAGGCGTAACTTCCGAAATCGGCTTCAAGGTCTGGCTGTCGTCTTTGGGGTGCCTGAGGGCGCCGAAGACCGACAACTTGAACAACTCGTTGGTCCACATGTCGAGACCGCCGAGGCCGACTCCTGCGACCAGGCCGAACCGCGACCAAAGCGACTTGACGTTGCGCACCTTATAAAGGTCGGCGCCGATGTCGGAGGCGCGCCACTCCGCTTCATAGGCGGCGAGCTCGTCGTTCGTGCGTCCCGCCGCGAGCGCCTCATGGACCTTGTCCGCCGCCAGCATGCCTGACAGAATCGCATTATGGCTGCCCTTGATCCGGGCGAAATTGACAAAGCCGGCGGCGCAGCCGATCAAGCCCCCTCCCGGGAAAACGAGTTTCGGAACGGTCTGCCAACCTCCCGAGGCGATGGCGCGCGCGCCGTAGCCGAGACGCTTGGCCCCCGTCAGCGTCGCGCGAACGAGCGGATGGGTCTTGAAGCGCTGGAACTCGTCGAACGGCGACAGCGTCGGGTTCTCATAGTTGAGATGAACGACGAATCCGACCGAGACGAGCCGGTCGCCGTAATGGTACAGGAACGATCCTCCGGTCGAGCCTCTGCTGAGAGGCCAGCCGAACGTGTGTTGAACGAGGCCTCCGCTGAACCGGTCCGGCGCGACCTGCCACAACTCTTTCAGGCCGATTCCATACTTCTGGGGTCCGCTCGCGGCATCGAGCTTGTAACGGGCGATCGCCTGCTTCGACAGCGACCCTCGGGCTCCTTCGGCGAGCAGGACGTATTTCCCTCTCAGCTCCATCCCGCGCGAGAAGCTCGGCTTCGGCCGGCCGTCGCGGTCGACGCCCATGTCTCCGGTGGCGATGCCGACGACCTCGCCCTTCTCGCCGAAGAGAAGCTCGGTCGCAGCAAAACCCGGGTAAATCTCGACTCCCAGTCCTTCCGCGCGCGCGCCGAGCCATCGCGTGAGCGCGCCGAGGGAGCCGATGAAATTGCCGTGATTGCTCATCAGCCGGGGCATCGGCCAGTTCGGCAGCTTCACGCCGCCGTTCTTGGTCACGAAATAGAAGCGGTCTTCGCTCACTGGCGTTTTGAGCGGACATTCCGCATCGCTTCGCCAATCCGGTGTGAGCCGGTCGAGACCGACGGGGTCGATGACCGCCCCCGAGAGAATGTGGGCGCCGACCGCCGAGCCCTTCTCGACCACCACCACTGAAATATTCGGGTCCAGCGTTTTCAGGCGGATTGCGGCCGCAAGGCCGGCCGGGCCCGCGCCGACGACGACGACGTCGTAGTCCATCGACTCCCGAGGCGGCAGGCCAGTTGCATCGGACATCGTTCGTTTCGCTCCCGGTTCCGGACGGTCGGCGTATTCAGATTAGCTATAAACCATGCCTAGCCGACGGCGCTTCCGCGTCAATGAACGCGCCGCCGCCCGGTTATGCTAGATTGTCGAACGGCGGCGGCGCAAGCGATCGCGACGCGAGGAGAAGGACCAGCTTGAATTCGCGCGAGGACGGGAAATCCGCGGCGTTGGACACAGCCGGAGCAGCCGCCGCGTTAAGGTGGTGGTCCAGCGCGGGCGTCACGATCGCTGTCGACGAGACGCCGCGCAACCGATTCGACCAATCGGTTGCAGAGATCGCCCGTCCCGCGGCTGCCTCGCCCAGCGTTGACGCGCCGGAAGCCCGGGAGATGCGGCCGGAGCGGCAGAACAGACCCCCCGTCTCTCCGCCCGCCGCCGAGGCGGCCGCCCGAACGCTTGCCGCTTCGGCGGCCGACCTGGCGGCCTTGCGATCGGCGCTGGAGCGTTTCGACGGTTGCGCGCTGAAAAGAACCGCGACGCAACTCGTGTTCGAGGACGGCGTCCCCGGCTCGCGGGTGATGTTTGTCGGCGAGGCGCCCGGGGGCGACGAGGACCGCATCGGCCGCCCCTTCGTCGGACGGGCGGGACAATTGCTGGATCGCATGCTTCAGGCGATCGGGCTCGATCGCCAGCGGGTGTACATCGCCAATGTGGTCCCCTGGCGGCCGCCGGGCAATCGGACGCCGACGCCGCAGGAGACGCAGGCGTGCCTCCCCTTCATCCGCCGGCAGATCGAACTCGCCGCGCCCGAGTTCCTGGTCTGCCTCGGCGGATCGGCGACGCAAACCCTCCTCGGCGTGCGCGAGGGAATAACACGGGCGCGGGGGAACTGGTACGCCTACGATTGCGAAAACGGACGGACGATCCGCGCAATTGCCATGCTCCACCCCGCTTACCTGCTGCGGCAGCCCGCGCTCAAGCGGCAGGCGTGGGCCGACATGCGCGCGCTGGCGCGGGCTCTCGAGAGCTGAAAGACGTTCGAATCGGGCCCGAGGCAGGAGCGGATCGGCCTCTCCTCATCCCGGAGCGCGATCGTCATAGTCTTCGGGACAGGTCTCGTCGGGCGCCGTCGGCCGAATGACCAGGGAGATGAGCGCCGCCACCACGAGATTCGCCAAGACCGCGGTCAGGCCATTGTACGCGGCGAAGCCGAGCCCTGTGTCGATATGCCCGATGAGCGGGACGTCCCATTTCAAGGCATGAACCGGCGTCCACGCCTTCTCCCCCCAGGCGAGCGAAGTGCCGACGATCATGCCGACCGCCCAGCCGCCGAGCAGCGCGGGACCGCTGAGCCAGCGACCGTAGAGACCCAGGATCACTGCGGGAAAGATCTGGACCATCCACACGCCGCCGAGCAACTGCAGATCGAGCGCGAACTGGGTCGGCACGAAGAAGATCACCATGAGCGCGCCGAGCTTCACGATCAGCGAGACGAGTTTGGCGAGGACGGATTCCTCGCTCGGCGTCATCTGCGGATGGATGAAGGGCTTCCAGATGTTCCGGGTGAACGTATTGGCCGCCCCGATCGACATGACGGCGGCCGGAACAAGCGCCCCGAGCGCGATCGCAGCGAAGCAGAAACCGGCGAACCAGTCCGGGAACGCCCACAGCACAAGCTGCGGAACGGCGTCCTGCGGGCTCTTCACGCTGACCCCCGCGGCGAGCGCCATCGCGCCCATGAGGGCTATGAGCCCCAGGACCACCGAATAGGCGGGCAGCGTCATCATGTTGCGGCGGATCGTGTGGCCGCTCGATGCGGCCAAGGCGCCGGTTAGCGCGTGCGGATACATGAACAGCGCCATCGCCGAGCCGATCGCGAGCGTAATATAGGGACCGATCTGCGCCGGCGAGAGCGTGAGGCCCGCGGCGGCGACGGTCTTCGCGGCGACCTTCGCCGCATAGGCGGCCTCGGCGGCGCGGAAGATCTTGCCGAAGCCGCCGAGCTCGTAGGGAATCAAGACGACCGCGGCGATGATGAAGACGTAGATCATTGCATCCTTCACGAAGGCGATCATCGCCGGCGCGCGCAGCCCGCTCTTGTACGTGTAGAGGGCCAGAACGACGAACGCGATGGTGATCGGCGCGTGCTGCATCAGGCCCTGGCCGGAAAAGCCGAGCGCTGCGATCACCTTCTCGAGGCCGACGAGCTGCAGGGCGATATACGGCATGGTGGCCAGGATGCCTGTCAGCGCGACCGCCAGCTCCAGCGGACGATTGCCGTACCTGCCGAGGACAAAATCGCTCGCGGTCATGTAGCCGCGCTTGCGCGAAACCGCCCACAGCCGCGGCAGCGTCAGATAGAGGAACGGATAGATGATGATCGTGTAGGGCACGGCGAAGAAGCCGTAAGCGCCGATCGCGTAGACGACGGCGGGGACGGCGATCACCGTATAGGCGGTGTAAAGGTCGCCTCCCAGCAGGAACCAGGTGATCCAGGGACCGAACCGCCGCCCGCCGAGACCCCATTCGAGAATATGGCCGAGGTCGGCCGCTTTCCATCGCGCGGCAACGAAGCCGAGCACCGTGACCAGCGCGAAAAAGAAGATGAAGACGCTCGCCGCGACGACATTGATATGGGCGAACACGCCTAGCGCCTCCCGACACGGTCTGCGGCGAAAATGGCCACAGCGGAGACCGGGATCAACAACAGTTGAAACCAGTAGAAGAACGGCACGCCGAACAGGGCGGGCGTCTCCGTGTTGTACAGCGGAACCCACAGCGCGACGACGCAGGGGATGAACAAGAGGAGCAGTTTCATCTTTCCTCCCTCGGGTCGGGGGCGATTGGTCGCCCGCGCGCCGAATCATGACGCCGATTCGGTTAGCGAGAATCGCGGCCGCGGTCGAGGGGTAGGGCTCCGACCGCACTGCGACCGGTTGGGCGCGGCCGTCGACCGCGCCGCCACGCTCGATGGGGCGTCCGGAAGGATGACCGTCTTTCGACGGTCTATGGAGCGCGGCTACAAAGCGGGCGCGGCAATTTCCCAAAATCGGCGCGGCGTGCTACGAGCCGCGCATGATTTCACGCATCGATCGCCGTTTCCAACGGCTCGCCGCCGAGCGTCGCTCCGCGCTCGTCACCTACATCATGGCGGGAGATCCGGACCAAGACACGTCGCTTGCGATCCTGCGCGCGCTCCCTCGAGCCGGAGCGGACGTCGTCGAGCTCGGCATGCCTTTCACCGATCCGATGGCGGACGGTCCGGCCATCCAGGCGGCCGGTCTGCGCGCCCTCAAGGCTGGACAGACGCTGCGTGCGACGCTGAGCATGGTCGCGGCGTTTCGCGCCGAGGACGCGGACACGCCGCTCGTCCTCATGGGCTATTTCAATCCGATCTACGCCTACGGCGTCGAGCCATTTGTCCGGGACGCCCTGCAGGCGGGGATCGACGGGCTCATCGTCGTCGACTGCCCGCCCGAAGAGGACGAAGAGCTCGGCGAGCCCGCGCGGCGGGCCGGACTCGCCCTCATCCGCCTGGCGACTCCGACGACCGATGAAGATCGACTTCCGACCGTGCTCCTGAACGCCGGCGGTTTCGTCTATTACGTTTCGATCACCGGGGTGACGGGGTCCGCGACGCCCGACCTCGCGGCCGTCGGCCAGGCGGTCGCGCGAATCAAGCGGCACACGCCCCTGCCGGTCGCGGTCGGTTTCGGCGTCAAGGATGCTGCGGGAGCCGCGGCCATCGCCGCGACGGCCGACGGCGTCGCCGTCGGCTCGGCGCTCGTCGAAGCGGTGCGACGCTCCTTGAGCCACGGAATGGCTGGTCCTGCGACGGTTCCGGCGATCATCGGTGTGGTCGAGGATCTCGCGCGCGCCTGCCTATCGGGCACGGCCGCTCTGCAGACGTCATGAAGAACGAACAATGAATTGGATCTCCAATGTCGTGCCGCCGAAGATCCGGTCGTTTCTGCGCCGCGAGAGCCCGGACAACCTCTGGGTGAAATGCCCCGACAGCGGTCAGCTGGTCTTCCACAAGGACCTGGAAGCCAACCTCATGGTGGTTCCGGGCTCGGGCTATCACATGGCGATCGGCGCCAAGGCTCGCCTCGCATCGCTCTTCGACGGCGGGGAATATGAGGAGTTCGCGACTCCGGAAGCGCTGGCCGACCCGCTGAAATTCCGCGATGTGAAGCGCTACTCGGAGCGCCTGAAAGAGAATCGCGCGAAGACAGGCGTCGCGGACGCGGTCACCTTGGCCTTTGGAAGGCTCGAGGGACAGGACGTCACCGTGGCCGTGCAGGATTTCGCCTTCCAGGGCGGCACTTTGGGCATGGCCGCCGGCGAGGCGATCGTCGCAGGCATGACCTCGGCGGTCGAACGCCGCACGCCTTTCATCATCTTCACCGCGTCCGGGGGCGCGCGCATGCAGGAGGGCATGTTCGCTCTCATGCAAATGCCGCGCACTACCGTCGCCGTCCAGCGCCTCCGCGCGGCGAGATTGCCCTATATCGTCGTTCTCACCAATCCGACGACGGGCGGCGTGACCGCCTCGTACGCGATGCTCGGCGACGTGCATATCGCCGAGCCCGGCGCCGTCATCGGCTTCGCCGGAGCGCGGGTGATCGAGCAGACCATCCGCGAGCGGCTGCCCGAGGGCTTTCAGCGGGCCGAGTATCTGCGCCTGCACGGCATGGTCGACATGGTCGTTCCGCGCCATGAGCAGCGCGAAGCGCTCGCCCGGCTTTGCCGGCTTTTGTCGCGAGCGCCGGCCGCCGCATGAGCCTGCCGGGATCTGGAAAGCCTTCGGGTGGAGTTGGAGCGCGCGCCTGCGGCCGCGCAAAAGAGCTCAAACCGCTTGAAGCGGGGAAGAAATCTGACTAAAGTCAGAGAATGGACGGCGATCAGGTTCGGCGGGTCCGCAGTTTCAACCGCGCGGTCGCGCTCAGCGTCGGGGCGCTCAACGCGAGCTATCTCGAGCGCGGCCGGCCGCTCAGCGAAGCGCGCCTCGTCTTCGAGATCGGCGCCGCGGGTGCGGAGGCGCGCGCGCTGCGCATGCGGCTCGGACTCGATTCCGGCTACCTGAGCCGGATGATGCAGTCGCTTTCGAGCCAGGGACTCGTCGAGACGCGCAAGGATCCCCGCGACGGCCGGTTGCGCCGGATCGCGCTCACCCGCAAGGGACGCGCCGAGCTTCGGGCCTACGACAGGCTTTCGGATCGCCTCGCCGCGTCGACGCTTGAGCCGCTCGACGCGCGGCGGCGCGAGCGCCTCGTCGCCGCGATGAGCGAGGTGGAGCGGCTGCTCGGCGCGACGCGCGCGACGGTTGATTTCGAGCCCCCGACCAGCGACGCCGCGCGGCGGTGCCTCGATTCCTATTTTCGCGAGCTCGCCGACCGGTTCGAGGGCGGCTACGACGCGGCGAAGGACCGGTCCGCTCCCCTTTCGGAGATGACGCCGCCCGCGGGCCGCTTCGTCGTGGCGCGGCTCGACGGCGATGCAATCGGCTGCGGCGCGCTCAAGCGCGTCGACGAACGGGGGGGCGAAATCAAGCGGGTATGGGTGGCGAAGTCCGCCCGGGGCCTCGGGGTCGCGCGCAGCATGCTGGGGAAACTGGAAGCCGCCGCGCTCGAGATGGGTCTCATGATCCTGCGCCTCGACACCAACAAGGCGCTGACCGAAGCCCACGCCCTCTATCGCGTAGAGGGCTACCGTGAGGTCGAGCCGTTCAACGACAATCCTTACGCCCACCACTGGTTCGAGAAGCGGCTTTCCCCCTCTCCCCGCCTGCGGGGGTGAGAGGCCAGGAAAGCAGGGGCTTGGTTCGAACTCGCTGGGCCCCTGATCCTCGCCTTCTCCCCGCGAGCGGGAAGAAGGAACGAGACGCGCACGCGGCAATCGGTAAGCCGTGCCTAGAACCCGAAAAACTCGCGACGCAGCGCGTCCTCGTAGAGCCGCTTCCTGTAATCGACCTCCTTGTGCAGCTTGTGCTCGCGGAAGTGGGCTTCCTCCCACTTGTCGAGCTCGGCGACGTCATGGGCGCCGGAGGCGAGCGCCTCCTCCTCGCGAATGGCGGCCACCCATTCGTCCACCGCCGCCTTGTAGTCCGCTTGCAATTGGTCCAGCTCCCGCTGAGGCTCCGCCGAAATACCCGCCATGCTTTTCCCCTGTGTCGCCCTCGATTACCGCGGCCCCGTGAAGGATTGACGACACGAACGCAGAGCAGAGGTGCGGCCGCGCAAGACCCTGGGCGTTAGCGGCCTGTCCGTCCCCTGTGCTATCATCGCGCGCATGATCAGGACCTTGAAAGATTTGTTGCCGCGCGTCGACGCCCGGCCCGACGAGGATCAGGAGGCTCTGGTCGAAGCCGCGCGCGGGATCGAGGCGGAGCGGACGGGCGTCTACCAGGCTTCGGCGGCGGAACCGGCGGCGATCGATCGCGGTCTCGACGAGGCGCGCGCGGGTCGTTTCGCGGACTCCGAGGCGCTGGCGCAAGTTCGCGCGACGCCGGAGTCGGAAGCCGTGCTCCTCACGCGAGGTCCACCGCGAATCGCTTGAGATCGGCGAGCGAACAGTAGTCAAGGGCCTCTTCGTGCGTCGCTCGCAAGACCACGCGGGGCGCTTGGCCCGCCTCGAGCGCTTCCTGCCAGCGGGGCGCGCACAAGCACCAGCGGTCGCCGGGCCTCAGGCCGGGAAAGCCGAATTGCGGCATCGGCGTCGAAAGATCATTGCCGCGGGATTTGGAAAATTCGAGAAATTCGGAAGTCATGACGGCGCAGACGGTGTGGCTGCCGATGTCTTCCCGGCCCGTATTGCAGCAGCCGTCTCGGAAGAACCCCGTCTTGGGCTTCATCGAGCAGTCTTCGAGCCGATCGCCAAGGACATTGCGGGGCGCCTTTGGCCGGCCTCCTCCATTCCCGCCGTCATCTCTCAGCATTGCTGGCCTCTGGATCGCCATGTCCCTCGAATACCGGCAAGCGCATGGGAAGGACGATCGCCCTCCAAAGATATCGAATGAGCGAGGGGCAAGCAAAGCCCTCTACGACCCGCAGCATCCGCCAGGGGGCCAGCTTCGAGTCAGAGGCGCCTTGCACGGGATCGCGAGCGGTGCGGCATGCTATGGTCGCCGCCATGCAAATCGACGCCGCGGTAGGGTGCGCGGCGCAAGGATCGGCGCTGGAACGGCGGTTACGGTTGCGTTGGCGAACGCCGACCGCCAGACGATTGACGAGTGGGTTGGCATAGGACCCCGGCTGGCCTGCGTCCTTCGCGCGCCGAATCGCCTCGTCGGTGAGACGCTCGGCTTCCCCGGAGTCGCCGAGACACCAAACGGTATAGCCGAGATGCGCGAGCGCGTTCGATCTGAGGTCGAGGGCAAAGACCGTCCGCAGGCTCTCGTCGCGCCGTTCGTCGTAGTCGGCGAGCGCCCGTTCGAGGTCTGCGCGGGCGCCTGTGAGATCGCCGTCCAGGAATTTGAGGAAACCGAGCATCCGCCGGGCGAAGGCCGCGTGGCCCGGGAGGCCCGCCGCCTCGCCCTCGGCGAGAAAGGCGCCGGCGCCGGCGCGCGCGGCGCGGTTATACCCATCATCTCCGCGTTGATGCGGCCATAGAGGACGGTCCAGTATTCCGGCGTCC
>DASRSL010000149.1:0-5953 GCA_035656495.1 Roseiarcus sp. | reverse complement strand
CGGGAATACCAGTTGGTTTGATCGTCCTCGCTTTGGTGCAGATCGGCGTGCATCTCATCTTTTTTCTACATATTGGCTTCGGTCCGGAAAACACGAACAATATTGTGGCCCTTGCTTTCGGGTGTGGATTGTCTTGCTCGTTATCGGCGGCTCGATCTTGATTATTCCCAATCTGAACGCAAACATGATGCCCATGTGAGCGCCCGGCGCAAACCCTATTGTCTGCAAATATTCGCGCCTTTAACAACACTCACGAGGATGCTCGCTGTTTGGCCCGGTTCCTTGGAAGCGGCACGAATTCGGACGCAGCAGTTCTCTCCGTCGTGAAAAACGATCGCGACCGTGCCGCAGGCGTATTTCGGTGGCTGCGCCTTCAGACCCCAAGGCGACTCGCTCAGCCAAGCGCACCACACCGTAGCGTGGGGGTCGGGGGTTCGATTCCCTCTTGCGACACCATCCAACGCCCTGAAAAGCTACCCCTGCGCCTATCATGCAGGTTGAACGCCCAGACGCTGGTCGCGCTTCCGCAGCCATTTCAGGAGCGGCAGCGTCAACAGCACCATCAGCGCCTTGCCGATGACCTGGCCAGGCAGAAACTGAAGCGACCCGAACGCGAGGCTGAGGAACACGACGCTGTCGACGACCAGGCCGACGCCGCTGCTCGCCATAGCCGCGCGAATCAAACCGCGGCGTTGCAGCGGGGTAAATACGACAAGGTCAGAAATTTCAGATAGGAGAAACGCCGTCGCGGATGCGACCACGAGCGCTGGCGGCGCGAAACCAGCTGATAGGATTGCTCCAAGGAGGATTGCGGCGACGGACCACCAGAGTCCCAAACGCCGTTGCAGCAAGTCACGAAGCACAAGCGCGAACCCGACCATCAGAACGCCGCTCGGCGCCGTAAGGCCAGGCGCAACCGGGACGAGGCAAGGACCATCTGGAACGCATTCCGTGCCGACGTGCTGGATCATGAAGTTGGCGATCGGAATGCACGCCACGAATGCGGCGAGAAAGATGAAGCCTTCCCGGCGAAGGATTTCTTCCTTGACTGTCATCGGCTGCCAACGTCACACTTGCCTTGGACGCGGAGACGTCAATCGATCTCATGCGCTGCGAGGCGCTCGGGCGCATCTTTCGGGGCGGCGCGCAGATATTGCGCCGGCCAGGACATCGCCTGGCCCAGCGCGCGCGCCACGCTGAGCGGCCAATAGGGGTCGCGCAGCAGTTCGCGGGCGATGAGCACGACGTCGGCCTCTCCGTTCCGGACGATCTGGTCCGCCTGGGCCGGGCCGGTGATCATGCCAACGGCCGCGGTCGCGATCCCTGACTCGCGGCGAATGCGCTGCGAGAAGGGAACCTGATAGCCGGGGCCGACCGGAATCGGCGCGCCTTCGACATTTCCGCCGGACGAGCAGTCGATCGCGTCGACGCCGAGATCCTTGAGGCGCCTCGAGAGCTCGATCGACTGCTCGATATCCCAGCCGCCATCTGTCCAGTCGGTCGCGGAAATGCGGACGAACAGCGGAACGGAATCGGGCAGGGCGCTGCGGACGGCCGCCACGCAGTCGCGCAGGAAACGCGTGCGGTTGTCGAACGAGCCGCCATAGGCGTCGCCGCGGCGGTTGCTGAGCGGGGACAGGAACTGGTGGAGGAGATATCCGTGCGCGGCGTGAACTTCGACCGTCCGGAACCCTGCCGCGCAGGCGCGTTCGGCGGCGGTCGCGAAAGCCTGCTGCAACGCCTGAACGCCTTCGACGGTCAGCTCCTCCGGGATGGCGTAGCCCTTGCCGAACGAAACGGGGCTCGGCGCGACCGCCCGCCATCCGCCTTCCGATCTGGGTACGGTTCCCTGGACGGACCAGGGGCGGTGGACGCTCGCCTTCCGTCCGGCGTGGGCGAGCTGAACGCCGGGGATGGCGCCCTGCGCCTTGATGAAGCGGGCGATCCGCTCGAGCGGCTCGAAGTGCTTTTCGCTCCACACGCCGAGGTCCTGCGGCGAAATCCGCCCTTCGGGCGTGACAGCCGCCGCCTCGGTGAAGACGAGGCCCGCCCCACCCACGGCCCGCGCCGAAAGATGCGCGAAATGCCAGTCGTTGGCGTAACCGTCGTCGCACGAATACTGGCACATCGGGCTGACCCCGATGCGGTTGGCGTAGGTGACGTCGCGCACTCGGAATTCGCTGAACAAGTGGGGCATCAGGCAGCTTTCGTGGGATAAGACAGTCGACCGGCGCAAGGATTTGCCGGCGCCGCGAGGCGGAATCCATGCATCCGCGGCCTGCCGGACCCATATGCGGCCTCGGGCGCTGAAGTTCAAACCGGATTCGTTGCGGTCATGGAAGAGATCGAGCGGCTCGAGATCCGAATCGAGGAGCTCCGCGAGGCGATCGAGCGCAGCAGGAGGCTGATGTGGCTCGGGCGCGCCGCAGCCGTCGTCGGACCGGCGCTGCTGGTTTGCCTGCTGCTCGGCCTTTTAACCTTCACGCCGATCCGGATGATTGTCGCGATCGCGCTTGCGATCGGGGGAATGGTGCTGTCGGGCAGCAGCAGAGCCAGCACCGAGCAGCTGCAGCGCTCCTTGACGCGGACCGAGGCCCAGAGAAGGGCGGCGATCGACGGGGCCGAGATCGTCGAGATCGGCGAGTGAGGGGCCAAGCCGTCATCGATAAGCGACGACGGCCTTCTCCGGCCTACCCGCGCGGCCGCGCGCTCGGCATCCCCGCTTTCGCGAAATCGGGTGGATGTTCAGCTGGTTGCGCCGTCAGCGTGCGTCGACGGATCACATCTCTGCAGTGCGTGCTTCGCGGGCCGAGCGAGGCCGGCGTGGAGGGATTGGAGCGGGCGAAGGGAATCGAACCCTCGTATGAAGCTTGGGAAGCTTCCGTTCTACCATTGAACTACGCCCGCTCTCCGCCAGCCGTCCACGAAATCCGCCCCTCCCCGCCAAGGCGTTTCGACGCCCTCGCACAAGAAGCGGCTTTCGGCCGGCGATGGCAGGAGAGGCGAGACTCGAACTCGCAACCCCCGGTTTTGGAGACCGGTGCTCTGCCAATTGAGCTACACTCCTAGCGCCCCGTTCATGCCGCATCGCGCGCGCCGATGCAAGAGTGCACTTACAGTGTTCTCCCGCCAGGTTCGGTTCCCCGGGGCGAGGGGCCCTTTGCGCACGGGACCAGCCGGCTCGCTATCGGACCTGTCGGCCCCGGACGAGCCAATCGGGAACGATGTTGGAGCCCCGACAGTTGAAGCCGCTGGAGGGCTCGGACGAGGGCGGACCGATGGGGAACGCGCGTCTCAACCACGGCGGCGATCGTGATCGCTCAAGCCATCTATGGAGATCGTGCCTGATCCCGGCTGTCGCAGCCGCGACCCTAACCCGCGCGGCATTGGGACTGGGGGGCCTCGGCTTCATTTTCATCGCGGCTGTCCTCGCGAACGCCCTCGCCGAGGGGTCCGGCTGCGCTCGCTGCGGTGGAGGGGAAGGCTCGTCGAGCCCCATCGTCGGAGCTGCGCCTCCGTCTACGGGTTTTAGGGTCTTCAGCCGCCTTGAGGCGCCGAGACATCACGTCCGGCTGGAATCGACAGGGAGAAGGGAAGCGGGCGGCGGATCCGACACGGTCTGCGTCCGCGCCTGCGACGGAAGCTTCTTTCCCGTCACCTATTTCGGAGGGCGCAGCCGCGCAGATAGTCTGGATGACATCTGCCAGTCGCAGTGCCCGAACGCGGAAGTGAAACTCTACTCGTTTCCGCTCGGCGGCGCGATCGACGAGGCCGTCTCCTCGACCGGACAGCCCTACGCCAGCTTGCCGAACGCGCACAAGTTCGAGGAATCCTACGATTCGAGCTGCTCGTGCCGCCGCCCGGGGCAAAGCTGGGCCGAAGCGCTCGCCGCCGCCGAGGCGAAATACGGCCATTATGCGCACGACATTCTGGTCACTCCGGAAAAATCCGCCGAGATGTCCCGGCCGATCGAGGCTCCCAGGGCAATGGCTGCCCGGGCCGAAGTGACGAAGACCGACGCCGCGATGGTGGCCGACGGCTCGGCCCCGCCCCCATTGGAGCTCGATATCAATGGTGTGGACACGAAACTCAGCGCAGCCGCCGCCTCGATCAGCAGGGAGACCTCCGGCATCAGGGACGACCGCGGGCAAAGACCTGCGGTCTACCGCCTGAACGAGGGACGGACGGTCGAGGAGAAGGCTCCGGACGGGTCGCCGCGGCGGGTCCGGATCATTGCGCCGGCGTTCTAGCGTTCTTTTTGGCGCCTAATCTCTCAATTTCCAACCAACCTCAGGCGGCCCCCTACGCCTGCGGCTTCCCCTCCTTCGTCGCCTCCATGAGCTCGACGAAGCGGCGGAAGAGATAGTGGCTGTCGCGGGGACCGGGCGAAGCCTCGGGGTGGTATTGCACCGAGAAGGCCGGCCGGTCGGTGAGCGCCATGCCGCAATTCGAGCCGTCGAACAGCGAGACATGCGTCTCTGTGACGTTGGCCGGCAAGCTGTCGCGATCGACGGCGAAGCCGTGGTTCATCGACACGATCTCGACCTTGTCGGTGGTGAAGTCCTTGACTGGATGGTTCGCCCCGTGATGGCCCTGCGGCATCTTCACCGTGCGTCCGCCGACTGCGAGCCCGAGCAGCTGATGGCCGAGGCAGATGCCGAACAGCGGGATCTTCGTGTCGAGCAGCGCCTTGATCGTCGGCACGACGTATTTGCCGGTTTCGGCCGGGTCGCCGGGGCCGTTGGACAGAAAGACCCCGTCCGGCCGCATGGCCAAAATCTCCTCGGCGGTCGCCGTCGCCGGCGCGACTGTCACCGAGCAGCCGCAGTCGTTCAGGAGTCTGAGGATGTTGCGCTTCACTCCGTAGTCGACCGCGACCACGTGGAAGCGTGTCTCGAGCCGCCTGCCGTAGCCGCTCTCGAGCTTCCAGCTCGTCTCGTCCCAATCGTAGCGCTGGGTCGACCCGACGGCCGGGACGAGGTCCATGCCGTCGATGCCGGGCCAGCGGGCGGCCTCGGCGCGCAGCGCGTCCAGATCGAAAGCGCCATCGGGCGAATGGGCGATGACGGCATTGGGCATGCCGCGCGTGCGGATGTGCGTGGTCAGCGCCCGGGTGTCGACGCCGGTGAGCCCGATGAGGCCGCGCGACTTGAGCCAGGCGTCGAGCCGCCCATGCGCACGAGAGTTGGACGGTTCGGAAAGATCGGCGCGGAAGATCGCTCCGACCGCGGCTGTCGCCGAGGAGGCATTGACGGTTTCGATGTCCTCGTCGTTGACCCCGACGATCCCTATATGAGGGAAGGTGAAGGTGACGATCTGGGCGGCGTAGGATGGATCGGTCAGGATCTCCTGATAGCCGGTCATCGCCGTGTTGAAGCAGACTTCTCCGACCGCCGACCCGGTCGCCCCGACTCCGAGGCCTTCGATTACGTCGCCGTTGGCGAGCACGAGCACGCCCGTTGCGATGCGCGGTAGCCAGCCGCCGATAGGCTCCTCATCCGGGCCGACGGCGGGATGTGGACTGGTTGCGCTGGACATGGGCCTGTGCTTAAGCGCCGCGCACTCAGCGCGTCAAGCCGACGCGACCGACAACATTCGAGGAATCCCATGGCGGATGCGGCGCCGTTGCGCGAGACTGTAACAGCCCGGATGAAAGAAGCGATGAAGTCCGGCGACAAGGGTCGGGTCGGCGCGCTCCGCCTCATCATGGCGGCCCTCAAGGAGCGCGAGATCGAGGCGCGCGGGGCGGGCAAGATCGTCAGCCGGGCCGACGAGCTCGCGCTGCTCACCAAGATGGTCAAGTCCCGACAGGAGTCGGCGGCGATTTACGCCCAGGCCGGGCGGTCGGAGCTCGCGGCGCAGGAGAACGCGGAAGTCACGGTCATCAACGAGTTCCTGCCGAAGCAGATGGACGAGACGGAGGTGACCGCCGCCGCCCGCGCCGCCATCGCCG
>DASRSL010000148.1:0-2905 GCA_035656495.1 Roseiarcus sp. | reverse complement strand
GAACAAGCGAGCTGACGCGTCTGTTTGTCTGTTTGCTCGTTCGATTTGGCGTCGAGGAATGGCGCTGTGACGCCTGGAATTTGCTCCCTTGCGGGCCGTGAGCGTTTTGATTTCACCACGAAGGGCGCTAAGGACCGCAGGGCCGCAAGTCGCCGAAGGTTTGCCTTCATGCCCTTGGTGTCCTTAGTGGTGAATCCGCTGCGCGAAGAACCGCTGATGCGGAAGGGGTGTCGTCCGACGATTACGCTGCGCATGCGAGAGGGACAGACGTTGCGCATAACAGGGAGGCCGTCTTGCGAAACTTGAGTCTGTTTCTGATGCCGGCGGCCCTGGCCGCATCGTCGGCGCCGGCGTTCGCCGCCGAGCCTATGCCGCAAACCGGCTCGGCGAAACTCGCGGCCTACGCGGTCTGCCGCTCGCTGGCGATCGTCGACATGGGGCCCGCGGGCTCGAATTCTTCCGCCGAATGCAACGGCGTCGTCAAGACCCGGGACGGGTCGAAGCTCCTCGACAATCTCGCCATCCGCTGCCTCGAGGAGGCCAAGGCGCGACCCGAGGGTTACGCCTTCACCGGAACCTGCATTCAGACCGACGGCGACGGCGACAAGCTCTACATGACCTATGAGGGCCCCGAAGGCGGCGACATCGCGTTGCTCGGCGGGACGGGCAAGTACGCGGCCATCACCGGCAAGGGAACCTGGACGGTCGCGGACGCGCCGGGCAACACGCAGAGCCTGTTCGCCTTCACGCTGACCTATGATGTGAGCTGGACGATGAAGGAGAAGTGACGGTCCAATATCCTTCTCCCCCCCGGACCTGACCCGCGGGTGGCGCGAAGCGCCGGATGCGCGGGCGCCAAAGGCGATGACCGCACGATCCCCCTTATCCCCGGCCCCTCGCTGCGTCGGGTCAGCGGACCGATGCGCACAACGGAGAGCAACCCATGTCGACCACCCCGAGGCCGCCTCAGATCATCCCCTACCTCTTCTACCGCGACGCGCCCGCCGCGCTCGACTTCCTCACCCGCGCCTTCGGCTTCAAGGAAGAGATGCGCCACGCGACGCCGGGCGGCGGAACGCATGGCGAAGCCTCGTTTCAGGGCCAGCTCGTCATGATGGGGCAAGGCGCGCACGAGCGCAGCCTGAGGACGCCGCGCGCGCCGGCGCGGCGACGATGGGCGTCTTCATCTATCTCGACGACGTCGACAGACATTACGAGGTCGCCAAAGCCGCGGGCGCGGAAATCGTGCATCCGCCGAAGGACGCGCCATACGGCCGCAACTATTGGGCAAACGATCCCGAGGGCCACCCCTGGTTCTTCACGACGCCCGCCGAAGGAGGGGTGAACCAAGTGGCCCGATAGGGGCGAGGCCGAAGCCGCGAGGGCCGGGCATGAGTTCAGAGGCGCTTAAGCGCAGAATGATCCGGCATGCCGCGCGCTGATCGGCTCCTCGAACTGATGCAGGCCCTGCGCCGCCGGCGAGCGCCGGTCACAGGCGCGGCGCTGGCGGAGGAACTCGGCGTCTCGCTGCGCACGCTCTACCGCGACGTCGCCGCGCTCCAGGCGCGGGGCGCGGCGATCGAGGGCGAAGCGGGGTTCGGCTATGTGCTGAAACCGGGGTTCGCGCTGCCCCCGCTGATGTTCACCCTCGAGGAGGTCGAGGCGCTGGCGCTCGGGGCGCGCTGGGTCGCGGGGCGCGACGACGAGGGTCTCGCTAGGGCCGCGCACAACGCGCTCGCCAAGATCGGCGCGGTGCTGCCGCCCGAGCGGGCCGCGGCGCTTGATTGGCCGACCCTGCTCGCCGGTCCTGGCCGCGTGGCGCGGTCGGAAGCCGCCGCCCTGCCGGTGGTGCGCGAGGCGCTCATGAAAGATCGCAAGCTTGCCTTTGCCTATTCCGACAAACAGGGCCGCGAGACGAGCCGCATCGTCTGGCCGGTCGCGGTCGGCTTCTTCGACTCGGTGCGGATGCTCGCCGCTTGGTGCGAGGCGCGGGAAGCTTTCCGCCATTTTCGCCTCGACCGAATGGCCTCGGTCGCCCTCCTCGACGAACGCTTGCCCAAGGCCCGACGGACGCTCTTCAAGGACTGGCGGCGAGCCGAGGGGATCGAAGGATGAGGGCGCCGTCCCGTCCGATTTTTTCACGGACAATCGGCTCGCGCCAAACCGGTTAGGCTGCCGGCGCAAAAACGCGCAGGCGCTGTCCGTCGGGATCGAGCGCCACGAAGGTGTAGCCGAAATCCATCGCAATCGGCGACTGGGCGATCTCGACGCCCCGCGCGCGCCAATCGTCGCACAGCGCGTCGACTTCGGCCTCATTCTTGGCGGTGAAAGCGATCTCGCCGCCTGCGCCGCGACTCGCGGGGGGCTTCACTCCATCGCGCCGCCAGAGACCCACCATCAGGCTCGGCCCGGCAGGCAGCATCGCGAAGGTCGGCGAAGATTCGATCGCGGCGCGCCCGAGAATGGAGGCGTAGAAGGCCTCGCTTTTGGAAACGTCGTCGACGTAAATGAGAACAAAGCTGACGTCCGTCATGGTCTCCTCCGAGTTCGTGGGGACCCTGTTCTATGCATGGGGACTGTCAGTTTCCGTCAGCAAGTCTCTTCCGATCAGGCTCTGCTGCTCAACCCTCCTCCGGTCGGGGCGATGATTTCGATCGCCGCCACGACCTGCAGTTTGTGCGCGGACGGTCAGCGACGTCAGGACCGCGCCCTTGCAGCTTTCCCCATCCCTTCCCCAGATCCCGAAGGCCTGGTTCTTCATGACGCCGGCGAAGGCCGGGTGAGCTCGCGTAAAAACGCTGCCCATGTCATGGCCATAGCGCCGTCTCCTGCGCCGTGACGGCCGCCGTTTCAGCCGGCTCAACCGTCGCGGGCAGGTTCGGAGGCTCGTAGGGCGTGTTCGGCT
>DASRSL010000147.1:0-6262 GCA_035656495.1 Roseiarcus sp. | reverse complement strand
ACGACTATCGTCTCATCGCGGCGATCGATTTCGAGAAGGGCATCGTCTGGATCAAGTGGATCGGGTCGCATGCGGATTACGACCGGATCGACGTCAAAGAGGTGAAACATGGCGGTTGAAGTCAATCCAATCCGATCGGAGGCCGACTATGAGGCGGCCCTGGCGGAGATCGAGCGCCTCTGGGGGGCGAAGGCGGGGACACAGGAGGGCGACCGGCTCGACATCCTCGCCACGCTGATCGACGCCTACGAAAACGAAAGCCACCCGATCGATCCGCCTGATCCGATCGAGGCGATCAAGTTTCGCATGGAGCAGCAGGGCCTCACGCGGCGCGACCTGGAGGCGATCCTCGGCACGCGGGCGCGCGTCGCGGAAGTGTTGAACCGGAAACGCGATCTTTCGATCGGCATGATCAGGCGGCTGCACGAGCGGCTCGGGATTTCAGCGGAAGTCTTGATCCGCCCGGTGCGAAAGAGCGCCGCGTGAGAAGACGACTCGTGATTCACTGCAACTCAATTCGAAGACACAGGTCCATCGCGTCTCTGATCCTGGAGCACTCGGCCATGGGCCGCATCGCCCGCTGCGTCGTCCCCGATCCGCCGCCTCGCGACGCCTCACTTTGACTCTCGCGCAGCCCGGCTTGGCTTAATCCCCTTCCCGCCGATCAAAGACTCAGTTCGTAAAGCAGCATCGATTCGAAATAGAATGAGCGCTCGACGGCGAGGCGGGCGCGGAACCCTGCCTCGCGGATCAGCCTGCTGAACAGCTCGAGATCGGAATCCGACGACACCATGACGTAGAGGCGGCCGTCGGGCTTCAGACGCAGGCGCGCCTGGTCAAACAAGGCGGCCACATTCCGGTATTGCGGGCCGGCGTGCCAAGCCTGGTCAGCGAGGTCCCGCGGTTCTCCGGCATGTTTCGGCGGGCTCGACAGGATCACGTCGAAAAGCGGCTGCGGCGGCAGCGCGGAGAGAAGATCCATGCAAGCGGTCGTGATGCGGTCGCCAAACCCGTTCGCCCGCGCGTTCTCCATCGCCGAGAACGCCGCATTGGGATTGATGTCCAGCGCCAGGACATGAGCCGCCCCGGCGCGTGCGGCCGCAAGGGCCAGGATGCCGGACCCGGTCCCGACATCGGCCACGTTTTTGCCGGTCAGGTTCAGCCCGTCGAGGAACTCGGCGAAATATTCGCTGCTGAGAAACAACCGCGGATGGAAGACTGTCGGCCGGACCTTGAGGTCAAAGCCTGCCGCTCGGGTCATCCGAGTGCTCTGGCGGCTGAGGACGAACCGGTAGCAGACGAAGTGGATGAAGCGGCGCAAGAGACGCCGGAACAGCCCATGCGGCCTCCCGCGTCGATCGAGGCCGGCCGTCAACGAATCGTCTGGAACGACAAGGGAAGCCGAGGGGGCGTCGCTGTCCATCCCGATTAACGCCTGACCAGGCAAACTGTTCACATCGGCCGGATGAAGGGTGTTCTCTCGGCGACGATGCATCCTAAACGGCCGCAGCGACGGACTCGTGGACAGGCGGCGCCCGATGCAACAAAAGCAAAACACACACGTTCACTTGCATGGCGCGGGTGGCCGCGCCGGACCCGAAGGAGGGCGCAGATGAAAATAATGGCTTCTGCTGGGTTCGCTTTTTTTCTCCTGCCGACGATCGCGCTCGCGACATCCAGCCATGCGGCTGAGGCGGGCGCGACCGCCGGGGCCTCATCGAGCAGCGCCGGCAGCGCCGGCGTCGCCGCGCCGTCAGGGGCCTCGCCCGGCGCGACCGGCGCAGGCGGCGCCGGGACCGCCGCTGCCCCCGGGGTCTCGCCGACCGCTCCCGGCGGCGCAGCGAATGCGAACGCCGCCTCGCCGCCTGGAACAGCGGCGGCGAACGGCCAGGGCGGAGCGCCCGCAGCCGGATCGGTTCTGCCCGGAGCGTGCCGCCCTTCCTCGATTCCGACCGGCTTCCCGTACTGCTACGCCATCGTCGGCCGCAACCGAGTGATGGTCGACCGCGCCACGCAACGGGTTATGCCAGTCATGCACTGAGGAAGAGACAGGCCGGCGGCCTGCGGTTCTGGCGGAGAGCGGCGCTCGGGTTCGCCGCGGGCTTACGCCGTCCGGGGTCGGCGGCGGGCCAAGGGAATCGGGTGAACATCTTCACCGGGTAATTAGGCTGGCGAGGAAGTCGTCATCCGATGCTGTCGTTTGAGCCGCAGGGACGCCTTTCCGGGATCCAACCGGATCAGGTTCTGCGCCATGTGCTTGATCGTGCAGAAGTGGGCGGGTGCGTGTTCGGTTCGCACCCCGACACTCATCGTCGCGGAACGCTATGTCCAAGACCCAGTGAAGGCTGTTTTCGATCGCCCAGGGGGTGCGTACGATCGGCCCCAGCATGCACGCCATCAGCGCTAGGGAGGTCAGGTAGAAGCGGGTCTCCCGCCGATCGCCGCAGGCGCTTGACATCCGTCGCCGCCTGCCTGATGGAGGTCCGCATGACGCACGTGCTCCGCATCTCCCGGATTTGCATCATTGCCTGCTAGCTTCACGCTGGCTGGTTCGCGTCTCTGCTTTTCAAAAAACCATCGAGAAGCGATCATCCGGCCGGTCCTGGACGGCGTCTCGCGCCGTCGCCCAGAAACGAGACGTTCGATGACCGATGGCTTTTCCTCGACCGAACCTGAGCCCCGCCGGCGGCGGGGGAGCCGCCGATGACTCTTCGCCTCTACAACACCTTGACCCGCAGCAAAGAGGACTTCGCGCCGATCGACCCCGCGGCGGTCCGCCTCTACGTCTGCGGCCCGACGGTCTACGACTTCGCCCATATCGGCAACGCCCGTCCCGTCATCGTGTTCGACGTCCTCTTCCGCCTGCTCCGCCACCTCTATGGGCCGGATCATGTGATCTACGCCCGCAACGTCACCGACGTCGACGACAAGATCAACGCGCGCGCCGAGCGCGACTTTCCGAACCTGCCCCTCAACGAGGCGATCGCGAAGGTGACGGAAACCACCGAGCGCCAGTTCCACGAGGACGTTTCGGCGCTTGGCGCGCTGCCGCCGACCGCCGAGCCGCGCGCCACCGAACATATCGAGAGCATGCGGGCGCTGATCGAGCGCCTCCTCGGTCGCGGCGTCGCCTATGTGGCGGAGGACCACGTCCTCTTCTCGCCCTCCGCGATGGACGCTCTTCCCGGCGCGCCGCGCTACGGAGCGCTCGCCCGCCGCTCGCTCGACGAAATGCTGGCCGGCGCCCGCGTCGACGTCGCCCTCTACAAGCGCGATCCGATGGATTTCGTGCTGTGGAAGCCGTCGAAGCCGAAGGAGCCGAGTTGGCCGAGCCCCGCCGGGATCGTGTCGCCCGGGCGGCCGGGCTGGCATCTCGAGTGCTCCGCCATGTCGATGGCGAGGCTGCTCGAGCCCTTCGGCGGCGGGCTCTCCTGCGACGACCCGACCCGCAACACATTCGACATCCACGGCGGCGGGATCGATCTCGTCTTTCCCCACCACGAGAACGAGATCGCGCAAAGCTGCTGCGCCTTCGGCTCGCCGCGCATGGCGAACGTCTGGATGCACAACGGCTTTTTGCAGGTCGAAGGCGAGAAGATGGCGAAGAGCCTCGGCAACTTCGTCACCATCCGCGACCTCATCGACACGCCGGTCTTCGGCGGGCGGAAGTGGCCCGGCGAGGTCCTGCGGTTCGCCATGCTGCGCACCCACTATCGCCAGCCGATCGACTGGACGGTTCGCTCGCTCGAGGAGGCCGAGGCCACGCTCGACCGTTGGTACGAGGCGGTCGGCGACGCCGAGCCAGCGCACGACGTCTCGCCCGCCGTTCTCGACGCGTTGAGCGACGACCTCAATACGCCCGTCGCACTTTCCGAGCTTCACCGTCTTGCACACCCGGCCGTTGCAGGGGTGATGACGGTCGGCTCAACGGAAATGGGTCAGAAGCCGGCTCCCGAGATATTGAAGGGCAGCGCTAACCTCCTGGGCCTTTTGACGCAAACGCGGACCGGGTGGAATGCGTCCGCGCTGAAGGATGCAGCGATCGACACGGCGCTCGTGGAAAGCCTGATCCGGGAACGATCGGCCGCGCGCGCTGCGAAGAACTGGGCCGAGTCGGACCGGCTACGCGATCGGCTGACCGGCCTCGGCGTCGCCCTCAAGGACAACAAGGACGGCACGACCACTTGGGAGCCAAGGCGATGAGCGAGGTGTCCCTGCGCCCCTATGCCCCGGCCGACGCCCGCCGGTGCGTCGAGATCTTCCGCTCGAGCATCGAGGAGCTGGCGGACGATTACGACGCCGAGCAGCGCGAGGCCTGGGCCTCGGCCGCCGATGACGCGGAAGCGTTCGCCGCCCGGCTCGAAGGCGCGCTGACCCTGATCGCGGTGATCGACGGCGCAGCCGCCGGCTTCGCCAGCCTCAAGGGCGCCGATGAGATCGACATGCTCTATGTCGATCCCGACTTCGCCGGCCTCGGCGCGGGAAAGGCGCTCGTGGACGCGCTGACGAAGCTCGCCGCCGCGCGCGGCGCCAAGAGCCTGACGGTCGAGGCGAGCGAGGTCGCCAAGCCCCTGTTCGAGAAACAGGGGTTCGCCGCGCAAAGGCGCAATCTCGTGCGCGTCGGCGACGAATGGCTCGCCAACACCACCATGACGAAATCCCTCGGCGCGCAACCCGCGCCGGAGACCCGGCACTGAACGAGGACAAGGATGCCCCGAGAGCGGCTCTATCTCTTCGACACCACGCTGCGGGACGGCGCGCTGACCACCGGCGTCGATTTCTCGCTCGACGACAAGCGCCACATCGCCGGCATGCTCGAGCGGCTCGGGATCGACTACGTCGAGGGCGGCTATCCGGGCGCGAACCCGCTCGACACCGAGTTGTTCAAAAGGAAGCCGACGAAGCGCGCCCGCTTCTGCGCCTTCGGCATGACGAAGCGCCCCGGCCGCTCGGTCGGCAACGATCCGGGGATCGCCGGGCTTCTCGCCTCCGATTCCGATGCGATCGTCTATGTCGCCAAGTCCTGGGACTACCACGTGCGCGTCGCGCTCGGCTGCACGCTCGCGGAGAACCTCGACAGCATCGCCGACAGCGTCAAGGCCGCCGTGGCGTCGGGCCGCGAGGCGATGGTCGATTGCGAGCATTTCTTCGACGGCTACAAGGCCAATCCGAAATATGCGCTCGCCTGCGCGAAGACCACGATCGAGGCGGGGGCGCGCTGGGCGGTGCTGTGCGACACCAACGGGGGGACGCTGCCGCACGAGATCGAGCGGATCGTCGGCGAGGTCGCGCGCTTGATCCCCGGCGAGAAGCTCGCCATCCACGCCCACAACGACACCGGCAATGCGGTCGCCAATTCGCTCGCCGCCATCCGCGCCGGCGCGCGGCAGGTGCAGGGATCGCTGAACGGGCTCGGCGAACGCTGCGGCAACGCCAATCTCGTCACTCTCATCCCGACGCTGGCGCTGAAAGACGAGTTCGCCGAGCGCTTCGAGACCGGCGTGACGCCGGAGGCCCTGCGCCAGATCACCCATTTGTCTCGCGAATTCGACGAGCTGCTCAACCGGTCGCCGAACAGGCACGCCCCTTACGTCGGCGCTTCCGCCTTCGCCACCAAGGCGGGAATCCACGCCTCTGCCCTGGCCAAGGACCCGCGCACCTACGAGCATGTGACGCCGGACAGCGTCGGAAACGTGCGCGCCATTCTCGTCTCCGACCAGGCCGGGCGCTCGAACCTCCTTTCCGAGCTCGCCCGACTCGGGATCGAGGCCGATGCGGACGATCCGCGGCTCACGCGGCTGCTTGAGATCGTGAAAGAGCGCGAGGCGGAGGGCTACGCCTACGAAGCCGCCGACGCCTCCTTCGAGCTTCTCGCGCGCGGCATGCTCGAAGGCGTGCCGGACTTCTTCGACGTGGAGAGCTTCCACGTCGGCGTGGAGCGCAAGGTGGTCGCGCCGGGTGTGACCTATTCGGCCTCGCAGGCGGTGGTCAAAATCCGCATCGGCGAGGAGCGGCTCATCTCCGCCGCCGAGGGCAACGGCCCGGTCAATGCGCTCGATCTCGCGCTGCGCAAGGACCTCGGCGTCTACCAGAAGCACATCGAGGATCTCGAGCTGCGCGATTACCGGGTGCGCGTCTTCCAGGGCGGCACCGACGCGGTGACGCGGGTCTTGATCGAGTTCGGCGACGGGGCCGGCGAGACCTGGTCGACCGTCGGCGTGTCGGGCAACATCATCGACGCCTCGTTCCAGGCGCTGGTCGA
>DASRSL010000146.1:0-29532 GCA_035656495.1 Roseiarcus sp. | reverse complement strand
GCTCGTGATACGGAGTGCGTATGGATAGGCGATCATCGCGAAGCTGCGCGAAAATGAGGAGGTTCTGAAGACGCGCGGGGTGAGCCACGCGGCGCTGTTCGGGTCGCGCGCCCGCGGCGAGGGCCGGCCAGGAAGCAATATCGACATCTTTATCGAAATTGAGCCGGGCCATCCAATGGACGTGTTCCAGTATATTGGCGTCGTCCATGCCATCGAGGATTTGTTTGCCGAACGCGTCGACATCTCGAACCGGGCGGCGATGAAACCACATGTCAAACTGAAAGCCGAGCATGACGCCGTCTATGCCTTCTGATCCTGCAGAGACAGCTCTGTACATCGTTCGTGACAATATTCACCTAGCGAAAGGCTTCGTCGAGGGTTTGACATATGAGCAGTTTCGAGTCTCGTCTTTGCATGTTTACGGAGTGACTCGCGCATTGGAGATCATTTCGGAGGCGAGCCGCCGCTTGCCGGACGAATTGCGGGCATGACATCCGAACCTGCCATGGCGCTCGATTCGGGATGTCGGCAATTTCTACCGGCATGAGTACGATAATGTCCCGGACTCCTATATTTGGGGGACAGTGCAGGATCTTCTTTCGCCGCTCGAGGCGGCGGTCGAAACGGAAATCGCGAAAATTGAAGGGCGACAATGACGCAAACCGCTTATGTCGCGACCCTTTAGTAGGAGAACGGATGTTCGGCGTGTCCTTTCCGGACTATGCAGGCTCCGTCACCACGGCGATCGAGTGCGGCTGATCGCGGCCAAGGCGGCCAACACGGCCATCCCTATCACGAGGACGCGACCAACGCTGGCGTATGCAACGCCGCAGTTGCCCCCGTCCCGCAAACCTGCTAACCGGCGCGCCTTCACCCCGTGGGAGAACGCCCGGATCGCCAGCCGGGGAAACCGTTCGCACCACGAACTGCAATCTGGCGCGGTCGTCGAGGGAAGCTCGGACGCCGCGCTTTCGCATGGAGCAGCGTCATGGCGAAGAAAATCGCCGGCTACGTCAAACTGCAAGTGCCGGCGGGGGCGGCCAATCCCTCGCCCCCGATCGGCCCCGCGCTCGGCCAGCGCGGCCTCAACATCATGGAGTTCTGCAAGGCCTTCAACGCCCGCACGGCGCAGATGGAGAAGGGCGCGCCGATCCCCGTCGTCATCACCGCCTATCAGGACCGATCGTTCACCTTCGAGATGCGCCAGCCGCCGGTGACCTTCTTTTTGAAGAAGGCGGCCAACCTCAAGCTCGGCAAGAAGCCCGCCTCGGGCGCCAAGACGCCGGGACGCGGATTTGTCGGCAAGGTGACGAGAGAGCAGGTTCGCGAGATCGCCGAGAAGAAGATCGCGGACTTGAACTGCGACTCGGTCGAAGCCGCGATGAAGATGATCGAAGGCTCGGCCCGCTCGATGGGCCTGCAGGTGGTGGAGTAAGCCATGGCCAAGCACGGCAAGCGAATCAAGAACGCGCGCGAGTCGGTCGAACGCATCAGGCTCTACAAGCTCGACGAGGCGCTGAAGCTCGTGAAGAGCAACGCCAAGGTCAAGTTCGACGAGACGGTCGAGCTTGCGCTCAATCTCGGCGTCGATCCGAAGCACGCCGACCAGATGGTGCGCGGCGTCGTCAATCTGCCGAACGGCACCGGCCGCACGTTGCGCGTCGCGGTTTTCGCCCGCGGGGCCAAGGCCGACGAGGCGCGCGAGGCCGGCGCCGACGTCGTCGGGGCCGAGGACCTCGTCGCCGCCGTCCAGGGCGGCGAGATCAACTTCGACCGCTGCATCGCCACCCCAGACATGATGCCGCTGGTCGGCCGTCTCGGCAAGGTTCTGGGCCCTCGCGGTCTGATGCCGAACCCGAAGGTCGGCACGGTGACGATGGACGTCAAGGCGGCGGTCGGCGCCTCGAAGGGCGGGGCTGTGGAGTTCCGCGCCGAGAAGGCCGGCATCGTGCAAGGCTCGGTAGGCAAGGCCTCGTTCGGCGAGGACAAGCTCGCCGAGAACATCAAGGCCTTCGTCGAGGCGGTGAACCGCGCGAAGCCGCCGGGCGCCAAGGGCCACTATCTCCTGCGCGCTGCGGTGTCCTCGACCATGGGTCCGGGCGTCCGGCTCGATCTCTCGACGCTGCAGACGGCGGCCTCGGTCGGCGCTTGAGCGCAACGAGCGAAACGCGGACGGCGGGCTTCGGCCCGCCGTTTTCATTTCCCGCGCAGACGGCTCGGCCAGCCGATCCGCACCAAAACGCCGTCCGGCCCGTTGAGGGCGAACTCGTACATCCCCCACGGCTTGTCCCAGGCGAGGCGATCGCCTCTCCGGCGAATGCCGCCGCGGCGCCGTCCACGTCCTCCCGGTAAAGGTAAAGGCCGAAGGGATTGCAGTCGGCCTCGAGCCAGCCTGCGACCGCCCGATTGAGATGGACATCGCCGCCGATCCCATCCGACATCATCCGGTAGTCGGGCTGCCGGGCGCGATCCGGAAGCCGAGCCGCTCGAAGAACCCCTGCGCCGCGTCGAGGTCGTTGCAGGGCAGAATCGCGACGAGCCGCTGGTTCACAGAGCTTTCCCGTTTACTTTGACGCGATCTTGACGCGCGCCCGCGCGTCGTCGACTTCGACGCGACGCGCCTCTTTGTCCACGAGCCATCATACAAGTCATGGTCCTCGATGTCCCCCTGCCGATCGACGAGGCGCTGCCCGATCTGCGGGCAGCGCTCGCTGCGCACGCGCGCGCCGTGCTCGTCGCCCCGCCCGGCGCCGGCAAGACGACCCGCGCGCCGCTCGCCCTCATCGAAGAGCCCTGGGCCGCGGGCAAGCGTTTGCTGCTGCTCGAACCGCGGCGCCTCGCTGCCCGCGCCGCCGCGGCGCGCATGGCCGCATCCCTCGGCGAGGCGGTCGGCGAGACGATCGGCCTCATCGTGCGCCTGCAGAGTCTCGTCTCGCGCGCGACGCGCATCGAGGTCGTCACCGAGGGCGTGTTCACTCGCATGATCCTCGACGATCCGTCGCTCGAGGGCGTCGCGGCGGTGCTGTTCGACGAGTTCCACGAGCGCTCACTCGATGCGGATCTCGGGCTCGCGCTAGCGCTCGACGCACAAGCCGCGCTGCGAGAGGACGTGCGGCTTCTCGTCATGTCGGCGACCCTCGACGGCGCGCGCGTGCGCGCCCTCCTTGGCGACGCGCCGCTGATCGAGAGCGAAGGCCGCGCCTACCCGGTCTTGACCCGCTACGTGGGGCGGAACCCGCGCCAGCGCATCGAGGACGAGGTCGCGCGCGTCACGCTTGAGGCGCTCGCCGACGAGACCGGCTCGATGCTCGTCTTCCTGCCGGGGCAGGGCGAGATCCGCCGTGTCGCCGAAATCCTGGAGGCGCGCGTCGGGCGCTCGGACGTCGACGTCGCGCCGCTCTATAGCGCACTCGATTCGCGCGCGCAGGACCTCGCCATTCGGCCCGCGCCCCCGGGACGGCGAAAGATCGTGCTCGCCACCTCGATCGCGGAGACGTCGCTCACCATCGAAGGCGTGCGCGTGGTGATCGACAGCGGCCTGATGCGTGTGCCGCGCTACGAGCCGGATGTAGGCTTGACCCGGCTCGAGACCGTGCGTGTCGCCAAGGCAAACGCCAATCAGCGGCGCGGCCGCGCCGGCCGCGTCGAGCCCGGCGTCTGCTACCGCCTGTGGGAAGAGGCTGCGACCGGCGGCCTCAAGTCTTATGGCGAGCCGGAAATCCTGTCGGCCGACTTGTCGCGGCTCGCGCTCGACTGCGCCGTGTGGGGCGAGGCCGAGCCGGCGCGTCTCGCTTTCCTCGATCCGCCTCCGCGTGCGGCGCTCGCCGAGGCCCGCACGCTTCTGACGTCGATCGGCGCGATCGATGCAGAGGGCCGCATCACGGACGAAGGCCGCGCGATTGCGCGCCTCGCTCTGCCGCCGCGGCTCGCCCGCATCGCGGTCGACGCGGCGCGCGCTGGCGATGCGCGGACGGCGTGCGAGATCGCGGTCGTGCTCACCGAGCGCGGCCTCGGCGGCGACGCCGCCGACCTCATGTCCCGGCTCGAGGCCTTTCGCTGCGACCGCTCTCAGCGGGCGGACGACGCGCGGCGGCTGGCGAGGGGGCTGGCGCAGAAGGCGATGGAGACCCTCACCCCTTCCCCCCTTGCGGGCGAACGTGGCCCGAAGGGCCGGATGAGGGGTGGGCGCGCAGCGCGGCTCCTCACCTCCAACCCCTCTCCCGTAAGGGGAGAGGGAGGGATTGGCGCGCTTCTCGCCTCAGCCTATCCCGAGCGCATCGCAATGGCGCGAGGAAAACGCGGCGAGTTCCTGATGGCCAACGGACGGGCCGCTTCGCTCGAGCCGCACGAGGCGCTCTCGGGAGAGCCGTTTCTCGCAATTGGCGAGGTCGCGGGCCGGGCGGCCGCGGCGCGCATTCTCCTCGCCGCGCCGTTGAGCCTTAACGACATCGAGACGGTCGCGGGCGGCTCGATCGAGACGGCGGACGACCTGAGCTTCGACCGCGCCTCCGCTGCGCTGAGGGCGCGCCGCCGCCGGCGGCTCGGCGCGCTCGTTCTGTCCGAGCAGGCCCTCGCCGTGCCGCCGGACGAGCGAAGCGCGCTCGCGCTCGCCCGCGGCGTCCTTTCGCTCGGCGTCCCGCGCCTGCCGTGGAGCAAGGCGCTCAGGCAATGGCGCGACCGGGTCATGTTCGTGCGCCGCGCCGAGGGCGAGCCCTGGCCCGACCTGTCGGACGCGCGGCTGTCGGAAGACCCGGACTGGCTCGCGCCCTTTCTCATCGGCAAGACGCGCCTCGACGAGATCAACTCGGACGACGTTTCCGAGGCGCTGCGCGCGGTGCTTCCGTGGGACCTCCAGCGGCGGCTCGACGAGGAGGCGCCGACCCATTTTCTGGCCCCGACGGGAACGGCCGCCGCGGTCGACTACGAGGCCGAGGGGGGACCGGCGATCGCGCTCCGCGTGCAAGAGCTGTTCGGACTCGAAGAGCATCCATCCGTCGCGGGCGGACGGATTCCGCTGACGCTGCATCTGCTGTCGCCGGCCCACCGGCTGATCCAGATCACCCGCGACCTGCCAATTTTCTGGCGCGGCTCCTGGGCAGCGGTGCGTTCCGATCTCCGCGGCCGCTACCCGCGCCACTTCTGGCCCGAGGATCCGGCGAGCGCCGCCGCGACGACGCGGGCGAAGCCGCGGGGGACGTGAGGCTCTATGGGGTGATTTAGGATATGAAAGGCGCAGACATATTATGATCTTCGCATATTGCTCCCGTTCAATCGGAAGGGATATGAATTCGGCTGTGCGGACAACGCATTGCCGCGGGCGCCGACGCGTCGCGGTTCTCCGTGCCGAATTCCGAACGAAGCGCCCCGGGCATCACAGCAGCCCGGTCGGGCTGATCCCGTGCTCCATGTATTTCCGCCAATCGTGCGCCTCCTTGAACCCCAGGACCTCGCGCGCTTTGCGGTTCGATAAGGGGGCTTCGTACTCGCCCATCTCGCGCGTGACCGGTGTGTCGGGACAGAGCCTCTTCAGCGCCTCGCGGGTCGGCGTATCGAGCGTGATCGTGTCGTTGACCGCATTGAACACCTGAAAGCCGAGGCCGTCTTTCTCGAGGCACAGCCGCACGATCTCGCCGAGATCGCGCGCGTCGACATAGCTCCATGCGTTGCGCTTGCGTAATCCCGGGTCGGCCAGGAAGCGCCTGAACATCCCGTATTCGTGCGGCTCGATCACGTTGCCGATCCTCAGCGCATAGATGTCGGCTCCATAGCGCATGGCGAAGGCGCGGGCGGTCTTCTCGTTGCACACCTTCGAGAGTCCGTAGGAGTCCATCGGATCGACGTCGTAGTCCTCCTCGAGCGGGAAGGAATGGAAATCCTTGTCGCCCTCGGCGAAGCAGACGCCGTAGGTCGTCTCGCTCGAGGCGATCACGATCTTCCGGACGCCGAGCTTCGCCGCCGCCTCGATGACGTTATAGGCGCCCATCACGTTCTTGAGGAAGGTCGTGTTGTCGGGCTCGATCAAGACGCGCGGCACCGCGGCGAAATGCACGACTGCGTCGGGCGGGTGCGGCGGCTCGCCGGTTTCGAACCCGGCGAAGGTCGGATGGGTCGTCAGCGCGTTGAACGCCTGCCCGGAGTCGGTGAGATCGGCGATCAGGGTCGGAACGTCCGGCGCGTCGAGCGGCTTGAGATCGACATTCAGGACCGAATAGCCGTGGGCGGCGAGGTGCGCCACGGCGTGGCGGCCGGCCTTGCCGGATCCGCCGGTGAAGACGATGCGCTTGCCGGACATTTTTGGCCTCCGCGAATGGGAGGGCGCGCGTCCCCACGCGCCTTTCGGGCGGCGAGACGCCGCCCCTCCGGGTAAAGCCCGAGGCCTTCATAGCGCCACCCGAACCTGGCCGTCGATATCGGAATGAATTATCTGGCGCGCGGATGGGCCGAGCGATAGGCGGCGAGAAGCCGCGCGGAATCGACGTTCGTATAGATCTGAGTCGAGGAGAGCGACGCGTGGCCGAGGAGGTCCTGAATGGTGCGCAGGTCTCCGCCGCGCGCCAGAAGATGGCTGGCGAACGAGTGGCGCAGGGCGTGGGGCGTCGCGCTGTCCGGCAGGCCGAGCGCGGCGCGCATCCGCTCCATCGCCAGCTGCACGATGCGCGGCGAGAGCGGGCCGCCCTTCGCGCCGACGAACAGCGGGCCATCGGCCTTGAACGAATAAGGGCAGAGCGCGAGATAGTCCTCGATCGCCCTGCGCACCGGTATGATGACCGGCGCGACCCGCGTCTTCCTCCCCTTGCCGACGACGGCGATCGTCTCGACCGCGCCGACCGGCGCGTCCGCCCGCCGGATCGACAAGGCTTCGGAGATGCGCAGGCCGGCGCCGTAGCAAAGCGCCAGAACCGCGGCGTCCCGCGCCAGCACCCACCGCTCGCGCGCCTCGCCTTCGCGGGGGCCCGTGGTGACGACGGCTTTCGCGTCGGCGGGCGCGAGCGGGCGGGGCAGACGCCGCGCGGCCTTCGGCGCGCGGACGGCGCCGAGCGCGGACGTCGCGCCGCCGCCCTCGCGCGCGATGTGGCGGGCGAGCGACCTGAGCGACGACAGCGCGCGCTGCAGCGACCTTCCCTGTACGCCTGCCATCCTGCGGCGGGCGAGGAACGCGCGCAGGTCGGCGGGCGCGCAGCCGGCGAAGTCGGAAATCGAAGGCGGCGCGTCAAGGCGCTCGGCGAGGAAGGCGAGGAACTGGCGCGTGTCGCGGCCGTAAGCCTCGATTGTATTGGACGACATGCGCCGCTCGGCGGCGAGCCGGGAGAGCCACGCGCCGACCGCAGCGGCGAGGTCGGGCGCGGCGGGGAGGGCGCAAGAGTCAGAGGGCTCGGGCATCATCTCAAAATTAAGGGGATGATCTTAACCTCTCGTTACGGTGGGGGTGGGCTTGCGTTTCCAGCACAGATGACTAACCTTGACCGGTCAAATAAACCGGTCAAAATGAGCGATATTCTCGAATACCAAGCCTCCGACGCCAAGGCGCGTTTCGCCGAACTATTGGACCAAGTGGAGCGAGGCCAAACAATCCGCATCACGCGGCACGGCAAGCCGGTCGCGTTACTCGTCCCCGATATCGAGGCGCCCAGAAAGGAAGCTGCCCAGGCGCTCGAGCGGTTGCGCGCATTGCGAGAGAAGGTCGGCAAAGCGCCGCGCGCGGAGATATTGGCCACCATTCGCGAGGGCATGAAATATTGAGCGGATTTGTCATCGACGCCTCGGTTCTCGCCACGTGGTTTCTGGAAGACGAGACGGATGCTCGCGTCGAATTCCTTGTCGAGTCCCTGGCGCGCCTCGGGGCCTGCTCTCCGAGCCTGTTCTTCTTCGAAATCCGCAATGCGCTCCTCGTCAACGAGAGGCGGCGGCGCGTGACCGCGGCGCAGTCGGCCGAGTTCGTTCGGGAATTGTCGAGAATGCGAATAAGGCTGGAGTCCCCGAGGCAAGACGTCGACTTGCTGGCGCTTGCGCGCGAGCGGAAGCTGACCGTCTACGACGCCGCCTATCTCGAGCTCGCCGTACGCGAGGGACTGCCGCTGGCGACGCTCGGTCGCGCCCTCGAGAAGGCGGCGATCGCCGAAGGCGTCGCGCTGCTAAGCGGTTGAATTTCGGAATGGAGCAGGCCCATGCGAATCCTGGCCCTCATCGGCGCGCTTGCGATCCTGTGCGCTGTCACCGCCGCGATCTTCTTCTTCGGCGGCTTCTACAGCGTCGCCGAGAGCGAGGACAATCCGGCCGTGGTCGACTGGGCGCTGGCCAATGTGCGCGCGGCCTCGGTCGCGCGGCACGCGACCGAGGCCGCGCCGGCATCAGCCGACGACGCCGCGACGGTGAAGGGCGGCGCGCGCGCCTACGCCACGATCGGCTGCGCCAATTGTCACGGGGGACCGCCGGACAAGGATTGGGCCAAGTGGTCCGAAGGGCTGAAGCCGGTTCCCGCCGACCTCAAGGTGATGGCGAAGGAGCGGACTCCGTCGGAACTCTTCTGGGTCATCAAGAACGGCGTCAAGTTCACCGGCATGCCGAGCTTTGGCCTGGCCGGGGTTTCCGACCAGCAGATCTGGACGATCGTGGCCTTCATCAAGAACCTGCCGTCCATGTCGGACGCGGACTACAAGGCCTGGACGGCTTCGCCTTAGGCCTTAAGGGCTGCTACCCGATCGCGCCGTCCGTCACGTCAGCAGATCCACCAGATGCGGGATGAGCGGCTCGTCGGCGGGCGGCATCGGGTAGCGTCTGAGGTCCTTCGGCCACACCCATTTGAGCGTCTGGCCGTCGAGCGGCTGCACGAAGCCCTCCCATTTGCGGCAGACGTAAAGGGGCATCAGCAGATGAAAGTCGTCGTAGGAATGGCTCGCGAACGTGAGCGGCGCGAGGCAGGGCGCCTTGAGCGTGATGCCGAGCTCCTCGCTGAGTTCGCGGATCAGCGCGTCCTCCGGCCGCTCGTCGCCATCGATCTTGCCGCCGGGAAACTCCCACAGGCCCTCGAGCCGCTTGCCCGACGGCCGCTGCGCGATCAGCACGCGGCCGTCGGCGTCGACGAGCGCCGCCGCGACGACCAGAAGGAGCTTCACGAGCGATAGTCGCCGTTGATCGCGATATAGTCCTTTGTGAGGTCGCAGCTCCACACGGTCGCGCGGCCGCGGCCGATGCCGAGATCGGCGGTGATGACGATCGAATCCTTCTTCATGTAGGCCGAGGCCTTTTCCTCGTCGTAGTCCGGGTCGCGCAGGCCCTTGTGGGCGACGCGGATCTTTCCGAACCAGATGTCGAGCTTGTCGCGCTCGGCCTTCTCGCCCGCCTTGCCGACCGCCATCACGACGCGTCCCCAGTTCGCGTCCTCGCCGGCGACGGCGGTCTTGACGAGCGGCGAATTGGCGATCGACATCGCGATGCGCTTGGCGGCCTTGCGGGTCGCCGCGCCCTCGACATTGACCTCGATGAACTTGCGCGCCCCTTCGCCGTCGCGGACGACCTGATGAGCGAGATTGCGCAGGAGCTTGTCCAGCCCGCGCCGGAAAGGCGCGGCGAGCGGATCCGAGGCGTCCTCGATGCGCGGCGCCGTTTTCGCCGCGCCGGTCGCAAAGATCATCAGCGTGTCGGAAGTCGAGGTGTCGCTGTCGACGGTGATCGAATTGAACGACCGCTCGACCGATTTCGACAGCATCGTCTGCAGCGCGCTCGGTGCGATCGAGGCGTCGGTGAAGACGTAGGCGAGCAGCGTCGCCATGTCGGGCGCGATCATCCCGGCCCCCTTGGCGATGCCATTGATCGTCACGATCGAGTCGCCGATTTGCGCGAAGGCGGTGGCGATCTTCGGGTAGGTGTCGGTCGTCATGATCGCCTTGGCGGCGTCCATCAGCCGGTCCTCCCGCGCCTGCCTCGCGAGGTCGGCGAGCACGTGGGCGATTTTCATTCCGTCCAGCGGCTCGCCGATGACCCCGGTCGAGGCCAAGAAGATCTCGCTTGGGCCGCAGCCGATCATCTTCGCCGCGGCGTCGGCGACGATCTCGACCGCGTCGATTCCGGCGTGGCCGGTGAAGGCGTTGGCGTTGCCGGAATTGACGATCAGCGCCCGCGCCTTGCCGTTCTTCAACTGCGCCCGGCACCAGTCGACCGGCGCCGAAGGGCACTTCGATCGGGTGAATACGCCCGCGACCGCCGCCGGCTTGTCGAACAGCGCCATCATCACGTCGGTTCGCCCCTCATGGCGCACGCCCGCCGCGCCGGCGGCGAAGCGTACGCCGGCAATCGGCGGCAGGGACGGATATTTCTTCGGCGCAAGCGGGGAGAGCGGAGCGGGAGCGGCCATGGATCGTTCCGGTGGAGGGGCCGGCGCCGGCGCGTCCGCGGGCGCCTATAGGTCTTTGGTCAAGGCTTTGGCTTGTCGGCCGAAGGCGCATCCGCGCCCGACGCGGGGGCGGGGGCGGCGGGCGTGGCGGCGGGGGCCGCCGGCAGCGGATTGCCCTTGGCGTCGAACAGCTCGATCTTGGCCGCGCCGTGCAGTTGCGCGACCGTCTCGCTTTCCGCCTTCTGGGCGACGTAGCGGGCGGCCTGGTCCTTCAGCTGTTCGAAGGGCGGGAAGGTCTTGGTGCGCGTGTCCTCGACCTGGATGATGTGCCAGCCGAACTGGGTGTGGACCGGGTCGGAAATCTCGCCCTTCTTCAGCTTGAAGGCGGTCTCGGAAAACTCCGGCACCATCCGGTCCTTGGTGAACCAGCCGAGATCGCCGCCGTCGGCGGACTTGTCCTTGGAAAGCTCGTTGGCGACCTTGGCGAAGTCCTCGCCCCCCTTGACCCGTGCGAGGGCCTTCTTCGCCTCGTCCTCGGTCGGCAGGAGGATATGGCGCGCGTGGATCTCCTCCTGCGGCGGCTCCGCCTTGGCCGCCTCGTCATAGGCCTTGCGCTCGGCCTCTTCGGTCGTCGCCGTCTTGGCGACCGAGCCCAAGAGCTGCTCCATCGCCAGCTTGTCGCGATAATAAGCGAGCTTCTTGGCGAAGTCCGGGGTCTGGTCGAGCTTGTCGGCCTCGGCCTTTTTCGCGGCGAGCTTGAGGTCGATCAGGTAGTCGAGCACATACTTCTGACGGGCGGCCCCTTCGAGCTTCTGCGGCAGGCCGGGGCCGATGTCCTCCGTCGCGATGGCGACGTCCTCGTCGGTGATCGGCGATCCATCGACTTTGGCCACGACTTTGGGATCGGCGGAAGCGGCGCCGGCGAGAGCGAGGGTGGCGCCGAGCCCGAGCGCCACTGCGGCGGCGGTCGAGCGCAGATGCGCGAAAAGCTTGGTTGTCATGAGAATTCCTTTGAGCGTCGTTTGCCGGATTGTGAGCGCCGTTCATCGGTCGCCGGCGAAGCGGGCCGAGGCGCTATAAAGGGATTCCGGCGAATTTGCGAGGGAAAAAAGGGGCCCCGAATGGCGGGAAACACGCCGCGCGGGCGCCAGGTGACGCGCGCGAAGCCGCGCCGGCCCGGGGCCGCGGCCGGGCAAGCTCGCGGACGGTCGAGCTTACATTCGCCGCTAAGTCCAGCGAAAGACAAGGCGAGCGGGACGCGTCGCGCGGCTGGACCGATGTCGAGCCCGCGAGCCCGGCCGCGGTTGGCGGCCGGGGCCGCGCAGGCTAAAATGTGGAGACCTCCTTTTGTCGGAACAATGCGGCTTTCCGCATGATGGAGCGGGCTCTCCCCGCGACGGCGGTCTGAGCGGGCATTCCGCCGACCCTGCCGTCCGTCACCCGTTCGCATCGGCTGGCGAAGCTGCCCGATCTTCCTGTCGACCTGAGCCCGGGGCGGCGCTTTGACCATCCAGAGCGGTCTCGAAAGCCTCCCGATAAACGCGCAAATCGGCGGCGGGCGAAAATTTCCTGGATCGCGCGATGGGAAACGCACGGCGATTCTGCTGGCTTCGCTCTTCCTCATTCTCTTCGGATCGCGAACAGCGATTATACGCTACGCCGGAAACTCGACCCCGTTCATGGATGAATGGGATGGAGACGCCGCCTCCCTTTTGGAACCCTATCTCCAGGGAAAGCTGACGATCGGCGATCTACTCGCCCCCTTCAATGAACACAGGATATTTTTTACCCGGTTGCTGGTTCTTTCGATTTTTCACATTTCGGGATACTGGGATGTCGTCTTGCAGATGATCGTCAACGCGGTCCTGGATTCCGTAACTGTCGTCGCGATCTGCTTCGCGCTTTCCCGCGTGCTTCCTGGCGCCTGGGCGATCGCAGCGATGATCTTGTCCGTTTTGATCAATGCGGTCCCCTTCGGCTACGAAAACGCGCTGCTCGGGTTCAACACGCATTTTTACTTGTTGCTGGCTTTTTCGTTCTCGAGCCTGTGGCTTTTATTCGATGCTGGCGCATGGTCTTCGCGCTGGGCGGCGGGAATCCTGTGCGGGGTAGGCTCGTTTCTATGCATGGCCTCGGGAGCGCTCACCCTGGCCGCGGCGATCGCAGCGCATGTCCTGCAAATGGCTTACGGCCGGAGACGAGGGTTACGCGAATGGCTGGGGGTCGCCGCCCTCGCCGCGGTCGCCGTCGCCTTGGTGAGCATGGTTCCTCATATCCCATCGTCGGACGCTTACCGGGCGCATTCCGTCGGGCAGTTCCTGTCGGCTCTTCTTAAGTTGGCGAGTTGGCCCGCCCACGGCTATATCGGATTGATCCTTTTGGCGCCGTCGGCTCTTTTTTGCCTGCGCGCGCTCGTGGATCGCCCACTGTTGGGCGATGTCCGCTGGTTCAATGTGGTTTCGTTCATTTGGGTGTTGAGCCAAATCCTCGCGCTCGCCGCGGGCCGCGCGCATTTTCCTCTGCAGAGTCGCTATTCTGATACGCTGCTGATCGGACTGACCATCAGTCTGGTGAGCGCCTTCTCGCTCTTCAGGTGGAAAGCGACCGAACGCAAGAGGATGATTTGGCGCTCCCTGGCCCTCGCGGGCTGGCTCGCCGTATTCATCCTGTCGCTCGCGAATCCGCTGCATGATTTGCGCTGGTTCATAGATCTACGTCGCCACGTCGCCGAGACTGAAGCGAAGAACCTGACGGGCTATCTCACGACGGGAGACGCTTCATTTCTCGCTGGCGCCCCGGCGCTGGAAATCCCCTATTCCGAATCGAGTCAGCTGCGGAAACTGCTCGATACGCCGGAAATTCGCTCTGCGTTGCCTCCGGCTCTGCTGTCGCGGGACCCGCCCCGCCAGTGGGTCGAGGCATTGAAGCGGGTCTTGCTTCGCCTGGATTTTGTATCGCTTGGCCTCGGCGTCCTCCTTCTCGTCGCGGTCGTCGCGTGGGGAGCGCTCAGGCCGGCGATCAACGGCGCTCGCCGCCGCGACGCGGTCGTTTCTTCTTGACAAGCGACCCAAATGCACTAAATCGCCGCCATCCCGAATGCGTTCTGGGTCCCGGCGCCATTGCGAGCGCGTGGGACTTTTTGCGTTTGCGGGTCTCGACAAGGGCCGGCCTCCACCGGACGTCGAGCCGTCAGTCAGCGGCGCTTCAGCATCTTGCTTAGGCGCCCCCCAAATGGAGATTCGAGCCAATGGCCCGCATAGCAGGCGTCAATATTCCGACCAACAAGCGCGTCGTCATCGCGCTCCAGTACATCCACGGGATCGGGCCGAAAAAGGCCGAAGAGATTTGCGAGAAGGTGCATATCCCTTCCGAGCGCCGCGTCTCCCAGTTGTCGGACGCGGATGTGCTGCAGATCCGCGAGGCCATCGACCGCGACTATCGCGTGGAAGGCGATCTCCGCCGCCAAGTGGCGATCAACATCAAGCGCCTGATGGATCTCGGGACCTATCGAGGCCTCCGCCATCGCAGGCAGTTGCCGGTGCGCGGACAGCGCACCCACACCAACGCGCGCACCCGCAAGGGCAAGGCGAAGCCCATCGCCGGAAAGAAGAAATGATCGCGCTTCCGTTC
This sequence comes from Roseiarcus sp., assembly GCA_035656495.1. GTDB lineage: Bacteria > Pseudomonadota > Alphaproteobacteria > Rhizobiales > Beijerinckiaceae > Roseiarcus. The sequence goes on along the minus strand of DASRSL010000146.1, from coordinate 15,572 downwards.
AACGCATTCTTCAACGCATTCATGGAATCGACGCGCGCCGGGCGCGTTTGAGGGATTACTGATGGCAAAAGAAACAACCCGCGTCCGCCGCCGCGAACGCAAGAACATCGCAACGGGCGTCGCCCATGTGAACTCGACGTTCAACAACACGATGATCACCGTCACCGACGCGCAGGGCAATACGATCTCCTGGTCCTCCGCCGGCACCATGGGGTTCAAGGGCTCCCGCAAGTCGACCCCGTTCGCGGCGCAGATGGCCGCCGAGGACGCCGTCCGCAAGGCCGCCGAGCACGGCATGCGCACGCTCGAGGTCGAGGTTTCCGGCCCAGGGTCAGGGCGCGAATCTGCGCTACGCGCGATCCAGGCGGCAGGCTTCACCGTGACTTCGATCCGCGACGTGACCCCGATTCCGCACAACGGCTGCCGCCCGCGCAAGCGCCGCCGCGTCTGAACCCGAAAAAGCGCGCCGGCCGAGCGGCGCGCCCGCGGCCCGGACCGCGAGGCGCGCGATTCGGGTCGTTCACCCGTCCAATGGGAAGGCACAAGCCCCGTGATCCAGAAGAACTGGCAAGATCTCAGGAAGCCGAAAAACCTCGAATTCATTCCGGGCGAAGATGCACGCCGCGTCGCCACCGTCATCGCCGAGCCGCTCGAGCGCGGCTTCGGACAGACGCTCGGCAACTCGCTCAGGCGCGTATTGCTCTCCTCGCTGCAGGGCGCGGCGATCACCTCGATCCATATCGATGGCGTGCAGCATGAGTTCTCGTCGATCCCCGGCGTGCGCGAAGACGTCGTCGACATGGTGCTCAACGTCAAGGACATTGCAGTCAAGATGCAGGGCGAGGGCGTCAAGCGTCTCATCCTCAAGCGCCGCGGCCCCGGCGCCGTCATCGCCGGCGACATCCAGACGACCGGCGACATCCAGATTCTCAATCCGAACCTCGTGATCTGCACCCTGGACGAGGGCGCGGACCTGCGCATCGAGTTCACGGTGACGGCCGGCAAGGGCTACGTCCCGGCCGACCGCAACCGCGCCGAGGATTCGCCGATCGGCCTGTTGCCGATCGACAGCCTGTTCTCGCCGGTCAGGAAGGTGAGCTACCGTGTGGAGAACACCCGCGAGGGCCAGGATCTCGACTTGGACAAGCTGACGATGACGATCGAGACCAACGGCGCCATCTCGCCGGAGGACGCGCTCGCCTACGCCGCGCGCATCCTGCAGGACCAGCTCGCGGTCTTCGTCACGTTCGAGGAGCCGCGCCGCGAGGAGGCGGAGCGCGCGATCCCCGAGCTCGCCTTCAATCCGGCTCTGCTCAAGAAAGTCGACGAGCTCGAACTTTCCGTCCGTTCCGCCAACTGTCTCAAGAACGACAACATCACCTACATCGGCGACCTCATCCAGAAGACCGAGGGCGAGATGCTGCGCACGCCGAACTTCGGCCGCAAGTCGCTGAACGAGATCAAGGAAGTGCTGGCGCAGATGGGCCTGCATCTCGGCATGGAGGTCCAGGGCTGGCCGCCGGACAACATCGAGGACCTCGCCAAGCGGTTCGAGGAGCATTACTGAGGAAACCCCCTCTCCCGCAAGCGGGAGAGGGGGCAATAACGAGCGGCCGTTCCTTGGCACGGCGGCCGTGAGAACCCGAGAAGGAGAGAGCCGAGATGTATCACGGACGCGCGAAGCGGCGCTTCAACCGCACCGCGGAACATCGCCAGGCGATGTTCGCCAACATGGCTCAGGCGCTGATCAAGCACGAGCAGATCACGACCACGCTGCCGAAAGCAAAGGACCTCCGCCCGGTCGTCGAGAAGCTGGTGACGCTCGGCAAACGGGGCGACCTGCACGCCCGCCGCATCGCGATTGCGCGGGTGCGCGACGCCGACCTGGTCAAGAAGCTGATAGGGGTCCTCGGCCCGCGCTACAGGAATCGCAACGGCGGCTACACCCGCATCATGAAGGCGGGCTTCCGCCAGGGGGACAACGCGCCCATGGCCGTGATCGAATTCGTCGATCGCGACGTCGAGGCCAAGGGCAAGGACTCGGGTCCTCCGCAGCAGCAGGGGGGCTAAGGCTGAGGCCCAGCGGGATCTCTTAGCCGCGCTCGGCTCGAGCGCGGTCGACGCGGACCGTGGAAAATCCAATGTCTCGTTTTGCGCTCATCCTCGGAGCGGCATGCTTCGTCGCCGCGTTCGGGCTGTCGGTCGCCGCGGAGGCCGAGACCGGTCCCGCCGGGAGGCCGGCTGGCCACAAGGCGCCGATGCATCCGAGCACGCTGACGGTCAGATCCGGCGCGCACGCCAGGCCTCACGGCCGCCATCACAATTACGCGCACGACACCTTTCACCAGCCGACGCCGATCCACGGCACGATGGCCGGGCCGCGCATCTAGCGACGCGGCATCCGAGCATGCGCGGATGAGGCGCCAGCAGGAGCGAGGCGGCCTCGTCGCGCCGAGCCTCTCACCCCACCTGCCCGAACTGCGGAAACGTCTCGATCAGCCAGAGCGAGATGTTCTGGAAGCCGCCAGTGAGGAAAAGGACGCCGGTCGCCACCAAGAGCGCCCCGACCGTCTTTTCGATCCTGCCGAACTGTTTCTTCACCACGGTTGAGGCGCGCATGAAGGGGCCGATCGCGGCGGCGACGGCGATGAAGGGCAGGCCGAGGCCGAGGCTGTAGACGGCGAGAAGCCCCGCGCCCTCGGCAACGGTCTTTTGGCTGCCCGCGACGGCGAGAATGGTCGCCAAAATCGGCCCGATGCAGGGCGTCCATCCGAGCGCGAAGGCCATGCCCATCGGATAGGCGCTCCAGGCGCCCGCCGGCCGCTCGATCGAAACCCGCGCCTCGCGCAGCATCGGCCCGATGCGGAACACGCCGAGGAAATGCAGGCCCATGATGATTATGCCGAGCCCGGCGGCGATCGAGAGCGCATGGCTCCATTGGCGGAAGAGCGCGCCGAGGACGGAGGCGGTCGCGCCGAAGGCGACGAACACCGTGGTGAATCCGGCGACGAACAGGAGCGCAGTCACCAGAATGTCGCGCCGCGCCTTCGCTTCCCCCTCGTTGACCAAAGCCTCGACGCTCGCGCCGGCGAGATAGCAGAGATAGGGCGCAGCGAGCGGCAGAACGCAAGGCGAGACGAACGAGATGAGGCCCGCCCCGAAGGCCGCGGGGATGGAGACGTCGGTCATGGGGGAGACAGATGGCCCGTCGCCGCCGGGCCGTCAAATCCCTTCGCGGCGCCGCAAGGGCAAGCCGTCATCCGCCGGCGAGCATCCGCTCGACCGCGGTGCGAAAAGTTTCGAACTCGAACGGCTTCATCAGCGTCGGGCGGCCGCGCCATGCCGGGTCGAGCCCCTCCTGGCCATAGCCGGTCGCAAAAACGAACGGAACGCCGCGCGCCGCCAGAAGCTCCGCGGCCGGGTAGCCGCTCTGCCGGCCGAGCGAGACGTCGACGATCGCGCCGTCGATCGGCGTCGCGGCGAGCTTCATCGCCGAGTCGAGATTGCCGGCCGGCCCGGCCACGTCATGTCCCAGCTCGACGAGCCACTCCTCGGTGATCGCGCTGACCAGCGGCTCGTCCTCGACAAGAAGAATCCGCGCCATCATTCCCTCCCGGCTGCCGGGAGACGCTAGCCGATCGGGCGCCGAAAACAAAGCGGACGCGATGCGATCAGGCCGGATCGCCTTCCCCGCTCGATCAATTCTCTATAAGGCGAGTGAACGATGAGCACAGACAAGCCTTCGGCGTCGCTCGGGGGCGCAAACACCTCCGGACTCCTGGCGCGCCAGCGCATCGCCTCGCTCGCTCGCGAGGGTGCGCTCACCGCCGCGGCGCCCATCGAGGCAGCCCAGTTCCAGCCGGCCAGCCTCGATTTGAGGCTGGGCGCCGAGGCGTTTCGCGTGCGCGCGAGCTTCCTGCCGGGCAAGCGCGCGAGCGTGGCCGACCGGCTGAAGAGCCTCAACCCCGAGCGCGTCTCGCTCGCCGGCGACGGCGCCGTATTGGAGAAGGGCATCGTCTACATCGCCCCGCTTATAGAGCGGCTCGCGCTGCCGCCCGGCGTTTCCGGCGCGGCCAATCCGAAAAGCTCGACCGGGCGGCTGGACATCTTCACCCGCCTCATCGTCGACGGCTCCGACGCCTTCGACCAGGTTCAGGCGGGCTACGCCGGGCCGCTGTTCGCCGAGATTTCGCCGCGCAGCTTCAGCGTGCGCGTGCGCGCCGGCACGAGGCTGAACCAGCTCCGCTTTCGCGGCGGCGCCGCGGCGACCCTCGACGCCGCGGCCCTCCGCGCCCGCCATGCGATGTCGCCGCTGGTCGACCGGCCCCTGTCGCTGCGCGAAGGCCTGATCGTCCATGTCGGGCTTGCCGGGGCCCCGGCGGAGATCGTCGGCTATCGTGCGATCAAGAACAGCGACGTGATCGATGTCGACCGCGTCGGGGGCTACGCCGCGCAGGATTTCTGGGAGCCCATCCTCGCGCGGGCGGACCGGCGCCTCGTGCTCGACCCGGACCAGTTCTACATTCTCGCCTCGCGGGAGAAGATGCAGATTCCCGCCGATCTCGCCGCCGAAATGGCGCCGATCGATCCGGCCATCGGAGAGTTTCGCGTCCACTACGCGGGCTTCTTCGATCCGGGCTTCGGGCAGGGGGCCGACGGCCAGCCTGCGGCGCGCGCGGTTCTCGAGGTGCGCAGCCGCGACGTCCCCTTCCTCCTCGAGGACGGGCAGCCGGTCGGGCGGCTGGTGTTCGAGCAGCTCGCCGACGCCGCAGACGAGCTCTACGGCGCGGGGAAGACCTCGAACTACCAGAATCAGGGGCTGAAGCTGTCCAAGCATTTCCGGACTTGAGCGATGACGATGTCGAACGCCGCCGAAGCCACGCCGCTTTGCCCGGTGACCGGACGGCCGGCGGTCAGGCGGGTGCAATGGGTGCCGAGCCGTCTCCTCATCGATCTCTGGCGCATCGTCTTCGGGGTCGACGCGCGCGGCAGTTTCGCGGGGACTGGGCGCTTCGGTCTGTGGGAGTCGCCGACCGGCCTCTATTTCTTCGATCCGCCGCGCGAGGGGGATCACCAGTTCTATTCGGAACTCTACGCTTGGCTGAAGCGGCGCGGTTTCATCACCGTCGAAACGGTGCGCCACGAATTTCTCATTGCGGCCTCGCACATCGCAGCGGGCGCCCGCGTGCTCGACGTCGGCTGCGGCCTCGGCGGATTCCGGGCATGCGTCCCGCAAGCCCGGTACGTCGGCCTCGATCCCCATATGGCCGCCCACGCCGTGATCCCGGACGTTCGAAGCGAGACGCTCGGCCAGCATCTCGTCGGTCATGCCGGCGCGTACGACGCCGTCTGCTGCTTCGAGGTCATCGAGCACGTCCGCGATCCGAAGGCTCTCTACGCCGAACTCGTTCAGGCGGCCAAGCCGGGCGGTCTCGTCTGCGTCAGCGTGCCTCGTTACCCCTCCGCCATGACCCGGATTCCGAATTTCCTCATCAACGCCCCGCCGCATCATCTGACCTGGTGGACCGAGGCCGCGCTTCGCTTCCTCGCGAAGAACGCCGGCGTTGAGGTCATGAGCGTCGAAAACGTTCCTTTTGGAAGCGATTCGGGAATCTACTGGATCGAGCGCTTCTCGCCGATCAAATGCCGGGACGTTCATTTCCGAGGCGCGTTCGGCTGGCACGCGGCGTCGCTGATCTCGTCCCTGCTCGGGATCGCGGCGTCGAGGCTGCTCCGCGTGCCAAAAATGGACAGGAACGAGGGGATCGGATTGGTGATGATCGCGCGCCGGCCGGGCCCGGCGGCATAGCAAAACGGACCGATCCGGACGCGAAAAGCGACCGGCCGCGTGTCCCGGCCGCGCACACGACGGGTTTCACGGCCAAAACGTCATATTTTGCTTGGCGTCCGGCAGGATTTTCCTATATGAGGCTCGGGTGGCGCGGCGCCGGGGGGCCCCGCGCCGCGAACTTTTCTGGCTGGGCGCCGCGGGACGCCGCCGCAGAAATCCGATTGGAGCGGAACCGACAAGTCATGACCAACCCGTTCGAATTCATCCAGCAGGTGCGCTCCGAGGCGCAGAGGGTCATATGGCCGACGCGGCGCGAGACGCTGGTCACGACCGGCCTGGTGCTCTTGCTGGTCGTCTTCGTGGCTCTGTTCTTCCTCGTCGTCGACGAGGCGCTGCGCACGGTCGTGGCGCTGGTGCTCGGTTTCGGACGGGGCGGCTAGCCGTGCTCGCGGCTGCGGGCGCGGCGCCCGATCTACGGAACGTGAATAACATGAGCATGCGCTGGTATATCGTCCACGCCTATTCCAACTTTGAGAAGAAAGTCGCCGACTCGATTCGCGAGCAGGCGCAGCATCGCGGCCTCGAAGGGAAGTTCGAGGAAATCCTGGTGCCGACCGAGAACGTCGTCGAGGTGCGCCGCGGCCGCAAGATCAATTCCGAGCGGAAGTTCTTTCCCGGCTACGTGCTGGTGAAATGCGACCTCACCGACGAAGTTTACCACCTCATCAAGAACACGCCGAAGGTCACCGGCTTCCTGGGCGCGGACAAAAAGCCGATGCCGATTCCCGATCTCGAGGCCGCCCGCATCAAGGGGCAGGTCGCCGAGGGCATCGAACGGCCGAAAGCGTCGATCCGCTTCGAGATCGGGGAGAACGTTCGCGTTGCCGACGGTCCCTTCGCCTCGTTCAACGGCGTTGTCGAGGAAGTCGACGAGTCCCGCTCGCGCGTCAAGGTCGCGGTGTCGATCTTCGGCCGGGCGACCCCGGTCGATCTCGAATTCGGCCAGGTCGAGAAGGTCTGACAGGGAAAGGCTTTCGCCCGAAGGCGTAACAAACGCCAACCTCGCGCCGAAATTAGCGCGTTGACGGAGAGCTTGATCTCGGTCGGCGCGGTATCGCAGTTCGCGGGGAGACGCTCGATGCACGTCATTCGGCGGAAGGGATGGGAAATCCGGGAGAGTCTGGCGTCGCCGGAGGCGCTTTTCCTCGATCGTCGTTCGTTTCTGGCCGGCTTCGGCGCGGCGGGCGCGCTCGCCGCGTGGCCGGCCAGCGCGGACGAGGCCGATCCTTCCGCCTCGCTCTATCCGGCGAGGCGCAATCCGGCCTACACGCTCGACCGCGACGTCACGCCGGAGAAATACAACCTCAACTACAACAATTTCTACGAGTTCAGCTCCAGCAAGCACATCGACGCGAGCGCGCTCAAAACGCGCCCCTGGACCGTCAGGCTCGACGGGATGGTCGAGAAGGAGCAGACGGTCGACATCGACTCGCTGATCGAGGCGGTGGGGCTCGAGGAGCGCCTCTACCGCCACCGCTGCGTCGAGGCCTGGTCGATGGCCATCCCGTGGACGGGCTTCCCGCTGAAGAAGCTGGTTGCGTTCGCCAAGCCGCGCTCCTCTGCGGCCTATGTCCGCTTCGAGACGTTCCTCGACAAGAAGATGGCGCCGGGCCAGCGGTCGTTCCTGCCATGGCCCTATGTCGAAGGCCTGACCATGGCCGAGGCGATTAACGACCTCGCCTTCATCGCGACCGGCGCCTACGGCAAGCCGCTCGCAAAGGTTCAGGGCGCGCCGATCCGACTCGCGACGCCATGGAAATACGGCTTCAAATCGATCAAGTCGATCGTCAGAGTGTCGTTCGTCGACAAGCGCCCGCAGACGTTCTGGGAGACGTTCGGGCCCGAGGAATACGGCTTCTGGGCCAACGTCAATCCGGACGTGCCACATCCCCGCTGGAGCCAGGCCAAGGAGACATTTCTCAACGACGGGCAATTGCGACCGACGCTGATCTACAACGGCTACGGCGATGAGGTCGCCTCGCTCTACAAGGGGCTCGAGAAAGAGCCGCTGTTCATGTGAACCGCCGGTTGCGCAGCGGCTGGTTCTAAGGTCAACTGCCTCGCCCGGCCACGGCGGGTCGCATCGGGCGACCTCAGCGAGACGAAGGGCCGCGCGGGAGATTCGCTCATGGCCGCAGTCGTCGCCGTCTACAAGACCCCGAAAAGCGCCGAGGCGTTCAACGCCTATTACTTCAGCAAACACGTGCCGATCGCCAAGGCGATGCCTGGGCTGCGCCGCTACCGGGCGAGCGACGGCGCGGTCGGGCTGCCCGTCGAGCCCGGCGGCGTGCATCTCATCGCGATTCTCGAGTTCGACAGCGTGGAGGCGATCCGCAATGCGCTCGCGAGCCCGGAGGGACAGGCGACGGTCGCCGATCTCAAGAATTTCGCCGACGGCGGCGTCGACGTGATCACGTTCGATACGAAGGACGTTTGAGCCCGCGTGACCGGGCGCCGGCGCTTGCTTCCCCAGACGTGCTGGGGAAGGGATGAACGAGACGACTGCGCGGACTTCGAACCTCCTCGCAACTTCCGAACCGGCTCAGGAGCCTCGGCGCCTCTCCTGGTTCCGGCGCGTGTTGCCGGTCAGCGACCAGATCAGCGCGACGAGCCATCCAATCCCGGTCCAGCCGAGGACGAGGTTGAGAACGAAGATCGCCGCGGCGTCGAGGTGGCCGCGCAGGGCGGCGATGATCGCCGGCAGCAAATAGACGCTGAGGCCGATCAGGACGGCGATTTCGATGTGATCTCCGCGCGGCATTCACGGCCTCTCCCCGGGCCCGCGCGCGACGCGGGTCGACCTCCGCCTCGCGCGACGCACATTCAGTCGTGCTCGAACCCGTAGACCTCCGGCAGGATGAAGATCGCCGAGATGAGGCCGATTAGCGGGAAGATCGCGACGAACAATGTCGCATTCGCCTGCCCGATTGCGGTGAACAGCGCCGGGAACAGGAAGATCGCCAGGAACGAGGGCAGCTTGACGAACATGTAGGCGAAGCCGCTCGCCGTGCCCCGATATTCCGGCTTCGCCACCATCGAGGGAATGGTCATGACGTTCGACGCGGCCCAATAGTGGCCCCACAGCATCGCCGCGGCGGCGAAGGGCAGCGCCAGCTTGTGGCCGGCGTAGAGGGCCGCCGCCGCGACCAGGAGGGAGACGAACACGATGCCGAAGCCGGCGATGCCGATGCCGCGGTGTCCGAGTCTCGGCGTCAGCAGCGGACCGACCCAGCCCGAGATCGCGGCGATCACATAGAGCGCCATGGTCACGAGGTTGGTGCCGAGGATCGACGAGACGCCGACCATCACGAACAGGACGGGCAGGTAGAAGGCGAAGGTGGAGAACTCGCTCCCTTGCGCGAAGCAGGCGATCCAGCCGTAGAGCGTGGCGCGCCAGCGGACCGGATCCCGGCGGATGTCGGCGAGGAATTCGGCCGGGCGGGGCTTCTCGACGTCGACATCCCGGTCGGGCAGCATGTCGAGCGGGTCGCCGTACATGGTCCGCGCCGACTCCTTGGCTTCGCGGAAGCGGCCCTGGCGCACGAGCCATACGGCGGTTTCCGGCAGGTCGTGGCGGAGGACGAGGATGATCAGCGCCGGCACGGCGCCGAGCGCAAGCGTCATGCGCCAAAGCAACTCGTGATTCATGTCGAGGACGAGAAAGACGGCGACCACCGCAAGCGTCAAGATCTCGCCGACGGCGAACATGAACTGCCAGCGGTTGCCCATCACGTCGCGACGGCCCTTGGCCATCGCATCCATGATGTAAGTGTAGCCGGTCGAGATGTCGCTGCCGAGCGGTATGCCGAGGAAGAAGCGGATGGCGGCGAGCGCCGCCACGCTGGCGACGAAGGCCTGCGCCACCGCAAGCACGATGAACATGATCATGGTCGCGAGGAACATGAAGCGCCGGCCGATCTTGTCGGTCAGCCAGCCGCCGAGGAGCGCGCCGACCACCGCGCCGCCCTGCGTCCCGGCGCCGGCCAGGCCGAGCAGGAAGGGGTCTGGATGATACTGGTTGCGAATGAAGATGAGGACGAAGGCGATGCCGTAGAGGTCCCAGGCCTCGACCAGGATCGAGGCCATCATCAGCCATCCGACGCGATTGCCGTGTGGGGAGTATTTGTCGACCAGATGACGGACGGCGGCGTCCATGGCCGCCTTCTCGGATGGGATCGCCGGCATTGCCCGCTCCTCCAGTTGCCATTCCAGAGCCGTATTACAAGCCAAGACCTCGGATCGTTCCCGGGCCCAGGCCGGCCCCTCTGCGACTCATCGAAGTTGCGTCCATCTTGCGATCCTTGACCTTGGCCATCTGTTGATATACATGCAATCGATAGTATATCCAAGAGGGAGGATCGCATGCGGGTCGCCAAATGGGGAAACAGTCTCGCGGTCCGCCTTCCTGCGGCCGTGGTCGAGGCGCTCGAGCTCAAGGAGGGCGACGAGATTGAAATCCTCGTCGACGAAGCCCGGCGGCTCGGCGTCGCGCGGAAGCCCGGCCGCGACGAGCTGCTGAAGCGTCTTCGCGCATTCCGTGGCCGTCTTCCCGCCGATTTCAAGTTCGACAGAGACGAGGCGAATGCCCGCTAGTCGTTTTTTCGACACCAACATTCTCGTCTATATCGCTTCGAGGAATGCGGCGAAGGCCGCTCGGGCGGAGGGGGCTATCGCCGCCGGCGGCGCCGTCAACGTACAGGTTCTCAATGAGCTCGCCAACGTCGCGCGCCGCAAAATGCGGATGTCCTGGGCGGAGACGCGTGCGTTCCTCGACATGCTGCGCGGCCTGCTGACGGTTCATCCTCTCACTGTCGAGAGCCATGAAACGGGGCTTAGGCTCGCCGAGCGATACGGGTTTTCCACCTATGACGCCATGATCGTCGCCTCGGCGCTTCACGCCGGCTGCGATACGCTGTGGTCGGAGGACATGCAGCACGGCCTGGCGCTCGAGGAAGGCCTGCGCATCGTCAATCCCTTTCGCCTCCCGAATTGACCAAACGCAGGGGGCTTGGCTGCTCGCGCGCTGGAAGATTTCGATTTCGTCAGCGCGCGGCCATCATGACTCCGTCATTGCAAGCCCGAAGGCGAAGCAATCCAAGCCGAAGGCCGCGGCGGGCCGTCCACCCCAACAATGACGGAGGAGTCCGCTCTTCGCTCGCAGAGCCTCAATACCTCCACCGCTGCGCCGCGGCGATGAGGAAGTCGCGAAAGGCCTGCACGCGCGCCACGTTCTTCAGTTCCTCCGCATAGACCAGGAAACAGTCCATTTCGGGCATGTCCGCCTGAGGCAGGAGACGCACGAGGCCCGAGTCGGACTGCACCGCGTAATCCGGCAGGACCGCGATCCCGACCCCGTTTTCGCAGGCGCGCGCCATCGCGCCGAGGTTGTTGACCGAAATCTGCGGGACCCGCGGGTTCTTCGGGTCGCGGCCAACGGTCAGGAGCGAATTGAGGTCGTAGAGAAGATGGGTGGCGGTCGGGGCGCCGAAAGCGATCAGATGATGGCGGTCGAGGTCGTCCACGCTGCGCGGCTGAGGATGCGTCTTGAGGTAGCCGGCGGAGGCGTAGGCGTGGAAATGCACGGTGAACAGACGCCGGCGGATGAGATCCGGCTGAATCGGCTCACGCAGGCGCAGCGCCATGTCCGCTTCCCGCATCCCGATGTCGAGGTCCTCGTCCGACAGGAGCAGCTGCAGCTTGACTTCCGGATAAAGCTCGACGAACTCGCCGAGGCGCGGCGCGAGCCAGTTGGCGCCGAGGCCGAGCGTGGTCGTCACCTTCAGCTCGCCGGTCGGCTTCTCGCGGCTGTCGATCAGCCGGCTGCGCACCGCGTCGAGCTTCAACACCACGTCGCGCACCGCGCCGAGCAGCATTTCGCCCTGTTCGGTGAGGATGAGGCCGCGCGCGTGCCGATGAAAGAGCGGCGCGCCGAGATCGGCCTCCAGCGCCCCGACCTGCCGGCTGACCGCCGACTGGCTCAGGCCCAGCGTTTCGCCGGCGTGGGTGAACGAGCCGGCGTCGGCGGCCGCCTGAAAAATGCGCAGCTTGTCCCAGTCCATCAACGTTCCCGGCCGTGGTCGAACTCATGGCTTCGCCGCCGGCGGCCGCGGCGTCGAGGGCTGAGCTATTGCGCCGCCTTTTGCGCTGCCTTTTGCGCCGGGGTCTGCGCCTCGAGCCAGCGCTCCGACTCGAGCGCGGCCATGCAGCCGAGGCCCGCGGCGGTCACCGCCTGACGGAACACGTCGTCGGCGACGTCGCCCGCGGCGAACACGCCTTCGACGCTGGTCGCGGTCGAGTTCGGCGCCGTCTGAACATAGCCGTTCGCCTTCAGCATGACCTGCCCGCGCACGAGCTCGGTCGCGGGCGCGTGGCCGATGGCGACGAACACGCCGGCGACCGGCAGATCGTCGAGCGCGCCGGTGAGCACGTTCCTGATCCGGACGCCGGTCACCGTGGCCGGCGTCCCGCCGCCCACAACCTCCTCGACCACGCTGTCCCAGCGGATCTTGACGTTGTGGCGGGCGGCGAGCCGCTCGCCCAGGATTTTTTCGCCGCGGAACGAGTCGCGCCGATGGATCACCGTGACCTCGGAGGCGATGTTGGAGAGGTAGAGCGCCTCCTCGACCGCGGAATTGCCGCCGCCGACGACGGCGACGGCTTTTCCGCGGAAGAAGAACCCGTCGCAGGTGGCGCAGGCGGAGACGCCGAAGCCCTTGAACTTGTCCTCGCTCGGCAGGCCGAGCCATTTCGCCTTGGCGCCGGTGGCCAGGATGATCGTGTCGGCGAGGATCGTTCGGCCGCTGTCGCAGCGCACGACGAACGGGCGACTCTTGAGCTCGAGCGAAACGACATATTCGTCCTCGACGCGCGCGCCGACATTTTGCGCCTGCGCGCGCATCTGCTCCATGAGCCACGGCCCTTGGATCGGCTCGGCGAAGCCGGGGTAGTTTTCCACCTCGGTCGTGATCATCAGCTGCCCGCCCGGCTCGAAGCCCGCGAGCATGAGCGGCTTCAGCATGGCGCGCGCCGCGTAGATCGCGGCCGCATAGCCCGCCGGCCCGGAACCGATGATGACGATGCGCTCGTGCGCGGCGTGAGACGAAGTCAAGGCGACCCCCTTTTGAAGACCGAACGAGACCTCGCGCCTCGGAGGGGCGGCGTCTCGCCGCCCGATAGTGTGCGGGACGCGCACCCTCCATGGGCGAGCGCCTTGCGCCCCTCTCTGCGCGCGGCTTCTTGTTTCACGCCCTTATATGGGGGCGGCGACTGCGCTACAACGTCAGCCGACGACGCGACGAAGGCCAGAAACCCGCGCCCGCTTGCGGGAGAGGGTGGCGAGCGAAGCGAGCCGGGAGAGGGAAAGCCGGGCGAGGGGAAGCTTGCTTCGACCAAATTCCATCGTGATTTCGGGAGACGCCTCATGCTGGTCCTTCGCTCGTCGGCGGCCTCGCCGTTCGCCCGCAAAGTGCGGATCGCCGCCGCCCTGCTCGGGCTCGACGACGGGATCGACATTCTGGCCGCCGACACGAACGACCCTTCCGATTCGCTGAGATCCCAGAATCCGCTCGGGAAGATTCCGGCGCTCGTTCTGGAGAACGGCGAGACGATCTTCGACAGCGCCGTCATCGTCGAATATCTCGATTGGCTCGCCGGCGGCGGGAAGATCATCCCGAGCGGGCCGAAAGCCCGCTTCCGCTCGCTGACGCAGCAAGCGCTGGCCGACGGAATTTCCGAGGCGGCCGTGCTGCTCCGCTACGAGAGTCTTTGGCGCGAGCCCGAGAAGCGCTCGGAGAAGTGGACGGCCTACCAAAGCGACAAGATCGCCCGCGCCCTCGCCGCCTTCGAAAAGTCGCCGCCCGAGGAGCTGAGCGACATCGGCACGATCGCGCTCGCCTGCGCCCTCGGCTACCTCGACCTGCGCTTCGAGGGCGCCTGGCGGAAGGAGCGCCCGCGGCTCGTCGACTGGCTGGAAGCCTTCGCCGAGGCGACGCCGAGTTTTGAGGCGACGCGGGTCAGGGGGTGAAGGCGGGGCTTGCGCTGACAACTTACTCCATCCAATTTCCTGCCCAGCTTCGGCGCCATCGGTTTATCCCCCCAATCGTATTTTCGACACGACGAGGGAGGAACCCGCGGTCGCGCCGGCGATGGGTGGACGGCGACACGTCCGCATGCGCACGGCGGCTACTTTTTGAACAATTCGCTGTGGGAGCCGAGGCGAGCCAGGCGCAAAATGTCGCCGTCAGTCTTTCGGTAAATCATCAAGAGATCAGGCTTGACATGACATTCGCGGTAGCCTCGCCAATCGCCGATTAAAACGTGGTCGCGCAGGCGTGGGTCCAGAGGCGCGTCGGTCGCAAGCCCGGTGACGGTCGCTGCGAGATCATCATCGAGCGTCGCGCTGTGCCGACCCTTGCTCTCGCGCCGATGAGTTCCGGCGGAAGGCCGTCGCCCGCTCAATCGTCCTCATGGCGGAGGTCGGCCATCAAATCCGTCACGGTCGAGAAGGCTTTCCCTCTGCCGCTTTCGAGTTCGGCAATGGCCTTCCGCGTCGTCGCGTTCGGGGCCTTCACGGCAAAAGGCAGGCGACGCTCATCCGCAATGCGCAGCATCAGCAAGCGAATGGCGTCCGAAATCGATAGGCCCATTTCGGCCAAGGCGGCAGCGGCGCGTTCCTTGGTGGCGTGGTCGATGCGGGCGCGAACAATATCGTCGGCAGGCATGATCGGGACTCAGGCATGGGCTCCAGCGCGTAGGCATAATGTAGCCACAGCGCCGAATGGCGCAAGGGACGCTTCACGTTTTGTCGCGGCGTTACTCTTGCGGCTCAGCGCTTCGAGCCGCTCGGGCAGCCGCTGCGTCGCGCAGCCGAGAGGCATGGCGGCGGCTGCTCTTTCGAAATCAACTCCCTGTTCCCTTGAATAAATTCCCTGTTCGCTCGAATAAACCTCCCTGTTCGCTGATGCCGCTCGCTGTTTCCACTTGCCGTCATGAGCGCTGCGCGGCGGGACGATGACGACGTTGCGCTCTCTTGCAGGCGCGTCGGCGCCAGCCGGATGGATTGCGCGCTTGGGTGAGGAGGGCACAGCCACGCCGGCGAAATTATCTGCGGCGTTACCTTGCGGATTGTCGAAATCTTTGGTACAAATGAAGAACGGATGCGCGCCTTGATGGAAGGCGCGAATGTCGAGCGGACGGAGATAAAACATATGTATCAGGTTTATTCGGCTCCGGCCGTGGTGCGATTTTCCCACTTGCGACGGCCAAGTCCTTGAAAAGGCTCAAAACGGCAATGGGCGGCTCTTGTCTGGCGTGGATTCGGGTTTGGCGCCTCATCCGCTTGGGATGGGCGCCGTAGCCTCGCGGGGTGGGCGCCGTCTTCGTCTTGGGACAATTGCGCGTTTGGCCCGGCAGGCGCTCGCTGCCTCGAGGCGATCGCTGAGACGCCAGGACTCCCGGACACCCGACAAGTCGCCCGGGAAAGCCGCCACAAGCCGTTGAAAAGTCCGGATTCGCGCCGAAAACTGCGTGCCGCCCGAGGAGCCGACCCGCAAGATCTGGTCCGCCTGCCACGCGGCGACGCCTCAATCGGCTGTCGGCAGACGGCGCATGACGAACTCGATCTCGTCGCCGGGGAGCTCCCGCCACGATTCGATCTCGGTCATGTAGGCGGCCTTGGGGAAGCGCTCGAACCATTCGCGCGCCTTGGCGCGCGCCTCGAGCC